>CAZLAR010000012.1:15938-19252 GCA_964557735.1 uncultured Candidatus Saccharibacteria bacterium | reverse complement strand
AATATAACTTTATACGGACTATTAATCCTCGCTTTCACTACAATTTCGTGTTTGTTAACACTTAATTAAGCCGCACATAATTAACTCGTTGGATCATTCTTCAATAGGCACGCCGTTAACCTGTCTAAAATAAATTTTAAACGTAGGTCTTCGACTCCTTGTAAGTATACGGTTTCAGATACTATTTCATTCCCCTTCCGGGGTGCTTTTCACCTTTCCCTCACGGTACTTGTTCACTATCGGTCACTATGAGTATTTAGCCTTGCGTATTAGTCTACGCGGATTCACACCAGATTTCTCGTGTCTGGTCCTACTCAAGAAAAAGTCAGGAGTTATATAACGTTTTGCTATACGGGACTATCACCCTCTATGGTCTTCCTTTCCAGGAATGTTCTGCTACGCTAAATTTGGCCTCCTCAGTGGGTTTACTGAACCACAATGACTTTCCTTACAACACCTATTTTGCAACGCCAGTAAGCTTTAAGATTTCTTTCCTGATAAATCAGTTCCAAACTCAACACAATATAGGTTTAGGCTATTAGTTAATTTATTCACTGCCAACTAGCATAAAGCTAAGCAATGAATAAATTACTAAATTTCTCCCCTTTCGCTCGCCACTACTCAGGGAATCGACAAGTGCTTAACGCACTCTTTCTTTCTTTTCCTCGTGCTACTGAGATGTTTCACTTCGCACGGTTCCCACTCTATATACCCCACGGTATATAGGCACATATGCTTCACATATGTAGGTTTCCCCATTCAGACATCCTCGGATCAAAGCTTGTTTACCAGCTCCCCGGGGCGTTTCGTCGGTTACCACGTCTTTCATCGGCTCATAGTACCAAGGCATCCACCGTATACCCTTCTCTGTTTTATTCTTGTTTGGCGAACCAAACCGAATACACATTAGATATTTGACAAACAATTTGCGACCACGATTTTTAAGGAATAAAAATCATGAACAAACTATTTAATTTAGATGCAATGTTCACCTTAATATGATCTCTCACATTAAGGGTTTTGATTTACTTACAATTACATATTCTGAACGGTTGAATTTCAGAATACGTTACCACTATTTATTTTGCAAAGGGCTTGGCGCCTCACAGGGTTAAGGTCATGCGCATTCGTGCTTAAGATATAGCATGCGACTCTAACTTTCTAACTATGAGTTTATTGCAACCATGTAACTACTGCTCGGAGCCCATTTAAGGGTCAGTACTTCTGGCCTGGATTCCCAAATAATAATTGGAATGGCTTTCGTTCTGAGAGCAGTAAATATATAGTAACAATAACTTTTTAAAATGTACTAGGTGTAAACGATTTAAAATTTCAACTATTTGCAAAGCAAGTTTTAGAAACTGCGCTAGGCAACAAAAAAACCGCGATAGCGGTTGTAAGGAGCGTAAGAAAAAACGCTAGTTACATAAGCCGCGTAAAGTGGAGATTAGTTGAGTAATTTAACATAAATTTATGTGTCTTTTGAAGGAGTTAAATCGTATAGGAATACTAATATATAGAGTGTGGGTTGTCAAGGGGTTTTTGGAGATTTTTCCTATTATTTATAGCATTTTTTCAAAGGACTTCTCATCCAAGATAGAAACCCCTAATTTCTGCGCTTTTTCAGCTTTAGAGCCGGGATTTTCGCCTACTACTACATAGTCAGTTTTAGAAGAAACACTCTCTGAAACTTTTCCGCCTTGTGCTTTGATTTTTTGCTTGGCTTCGTCACGTGACATCGACTCCAAAGTTCCAGTCACTACAAAAGTCTTACCGGTTAACTTACCAGCTTTCTTTTTTGCTTGCGTCACAATCTCTACCCCGTTCGCCAATAACTTTTCTATGTACTTGATGTTTTCTTTATGTTCAAACCATTCTGTAAGGCTGCGCGAAACAATTGGCCCAATATTTTCAATGACGTTTATTTCATCTTCTTTCGCGTTCATTAAATTCTGCAAAGAATGAAAATGCTCTGCTAAATCTTCGCTAGTTTGTTCTCCAACGTTGTTAATTCCAAGGGAATAGATGAATCGTGCCAAGGAAACGCGCCTGCGTTCTTGAATAGATTTAATAATATTCTCGGCGGACTTCTCACCAAAACGTTCCAAGGTATTGATGTCGCCTACGGTTAAAGCAAACAGGTCGGCTGCATCAGAAATTAATCCTTCGTCTTTAAACCGCGCAATAACCTTTGGACCTACTTCGTAAATATCGAAAGCGTTTACAAAGTGCTCCATGCCGCGCTGATTCTTAGCCGGACAAGTTGGGTTGGTGCAATAGTATGCGGCAGAAGATTGAGCGCCTGAAAGCTGCGCGCCAGGCTTTGGAGACTTTGTAGTCTTTGCCGACTTAGATGGTGTGCCGATTTCTCGGCGCTCTACCGGCGCATCGCAAACAGGACAACGCTTAGGCATGTGAAAAGTTTTTTCTTTGCCTGTGCGTAGCTTTGGTAGCACCTGCACCACTGCCGGAATTACATCGCCGGCTTTTTCGATGACCACAGTGTCGCCAATTTTCACACCCAACCGCTCAACTTGGTCCATGTTATGTAAAGTAGCTTTACTAATTCTTGAGCCAGCCACGACTGTTGGTTCAAACACGGCAAAAGGGGTCAACACGCCCGTGCGGCCTACGTTAACTTTAATTTCTAACACGCGCGTAGTCGCCCGCTCAGCCGGGTACTTATACGCCGCCGAGTATCTTGGGGCCTTACCAACAACGCCGAGCCGATCCCGCAAACCTAAATCATTCACAGAAATTACTAAGCCGTCCGTGCCAAACGGTAGCCCGTCGCGCAGTTTAGCAATTCTCTCTATATACACTTTAACTTCTTCCAAATTCTTAGCCACCAAATCATGACCATCGACTTTAAAACCCAACTTGACCATTAACTGATGTTCCTCGGAATGCTTAGTAACCTTCGACTTAATAGTGTCGTCAATCTGAGCAATGTCCCAAGCAAAAAAATCAAGCTTACGACTAGCTGCCAAAGCTGGATCCAGCTGGCGCAAACTACCCGCCGCAGCGTTGCGAGTGTTAGCGAACAAAGGTTTGTTAGCTTTTGTTTGAATCTTATTTAGCTCCACAAGCACAGCTTTCCGCATAACGACTTCACCACGGACTTCCAAAAACTTCGGTGCCGGAACTCCGGCGCCAGCACGAAGAAACAATGGGATAGAGTGAATAGTTTTTAAATTCTGAGTAATGTCCTCGCCAACTTTTCCATCACCACGAGTCGCTCCGCGAACAAACACACCATCCTCATAAATTAGCGACACTGCCAAACCGTCTAACTTTAACTCAGCGTAATATTC
>CAZLAR010000012.1:11575-15838 GCA_964557735.1 uncultured Candidatus Saccharibacteria bacterium | reverse complement strand
CTCGCGATCCGAGGATCTGATGCAGACACTCCTAATACAGGAGTAGTGCTCGGAGTAGCGGACAACCCAGAACAAAAACAACTCTTTAAAGAGTACACAGTTCAAAAAGGCGACACTGTATTCTCGATTGGCCAGAAAAATAATATCGAATGGACGACCTTAGCTACTCTAAACAGTCTAGAAGCACCATTCACACTCAAACCAGGCCAAGTCCTCAAAATCCCTCAACAATAGAATTTAAAAAAAATCCCATAACCTTCATTCAGCGAGTGCATCTGAGCCAAGCCCCCGGCGCAGGCGAAGCTAAACGAGCGAATGAATGGTTCTGGGATTTTTTAAATTGTAGTTGTTATGGGATTGGGATGCGGACTTGGTAGGTGCGAGTCAGGCCGGCATAGTTGGCCATAATGCGTAACACTTGTTCGCCAACGAATGGTAATCCTGATGGAGTTACCTTACCAACTCTCACAGTACTAATACTAACAGCTAAATCTTGATCTGCGCTAGGGTTTTCCAAAATGAGATCATATTGCCCATCGGTTTGAAAATCAGTATACACACACTGTGTGCCAACTTCCACACTACCATTACAAAATACCTCATATTCAGGTTCAGTTTGATAATCTTTGGTAATTATGAAAGATGTTTTTATAGCTTGATTGGTTTCATTGGGTAACAAATCCAGTTTTAATGTGGTGTACTGCTGTGTATAGACATCGGCTAAGTACATCGGGATAGTCTTAGTCACACCTCTTGGTACATATTCAACTCGAGGGCTTTCATCAAAAGCAATAGGTTGAGTGCCAGGCATAGACAATGACACTCCATTCAATGAGCAAACTTTCAATTCTTTTGGTAAACAAGCCGGTACATCCAAACCTCCACCATCAGATGGGTCACTCAAGCGCTTATACTGGAACAAGGCCTCTTCGGTAACTCCCAAAGTAGCATAAAGAGCAGGTTCAGTTCTGGACGAATCACCGGCAGATCTGATTTCTATAAAAACAATAGTCGCTAAACTAAAGGCGACTGCAGTAATAGCGGCCAATACCAACACAGCCAACATCAACGAGATCCCTGCCTGCCTATTTACTGTTGGATGAAAAGGAAACTTTATCATAATTTTATTTAGGGATATCATATACGTCGCTTGATATTGTGGTTTGGTAAGGAATAGTGGTTATAGTTTTTCCATCATCCAACATAAACTCTCCTACTACCGTTACGTATGGCTGCATTTTTGGATAGTCACCTGTGTCTGGGTCAGACATTTCTTCAGGGTTAGATTTAGGACTCACAATGAATGAGAAAGTGGGCTTTAGAATACTAAATTTTGTAGAGTTAAAAATCGGGGCTGATATTTCTCCATTAGGGGTTTGCTGTTTTAAATACATCTGATCGTCCTCATTAAAATAGAAACAAAGTTTTTCGCCAGTTTTTGAAACAAGTGCTAATGACTGATTCATCTCTCCCTTGTAATTACCCACGTCACACTCAGATGTCCAACTGGAGTAATCTATCCGGCCATTGCGAATTTCACGGGTCAAGGTTTCGGCAAATGTACGGGTCCCCTGAACAACTTCTCTTAAGGCTTGTACTCGGCGATTAATTTGCAACGTGTAATTAAACATTGCCAACATCGCAGAAACTACAGTCACAAAAATAGCTGTCGAAACTAATACTTCAATTAAAGTAAAACCGGAGTTTGAATTTATTGGTAGTTTTGATATAGATTTTCTCATAAACAACATTAAAATACTCGCCAATTAGTGAGGTATGTTTCTAGTGTCACAGAACAGGATTTTTCTGGGTTCACATCTTCGGTCATCTCACAATTTTTACCAGACCACCACACTTGCGAGGTCACTTTAAGCCTTGGACCAATATCAGATTGATCGAATGGGGCCTGGAAGTCTTCAGAGATAGTAATTTTTCGAGCAAATCCAGAATTACCTTCTAAAGCCCCTACTCCATCTGTGTTATTGTAATAAACCTGAGCCACACCTTTTTCTCCAGGAACAGTATTTAAACCATACTCTTTATCTGTGCGAAATAAACTCCATTGTAACTTGTCTTTACCAACAAAGCGCAATGAGTAAGCCGCAGACTTCCCTTCACCAGAAATAGTATAACCACCCAAGCTACCTTCCGGTTTTAACCAGTCCTTGTAACACAAAGCTGTATAATCTCTTTCAGAATAGTTATAACAATTAGTAGCTAACGTTGCTCGTAACCAATTAGTGTCGCGCATATTCTTTACTACCTCAATTCCCTCACGTGCTAAACCAGCACCAATAATTTGCTGTTTAATGTTCCCAGTCGCACCAAGTGAATAAGTTCCTAAAGTCAGAGCGGCAGTAATTCCCATCACTAAAATAAAACAGGCAACTAATGTTTCAATTAGAGTTTGGCCGCGTTGTGTTGATTTAAAATTGTGTCGAGTAATCATATTTAATGCACCGTCATTTGACCAGTAATAGGGACTAGCTCAATATAAGACTGACTGGCGGTACCCGAGCTCTCACTGAAATAAATCTTAACGGTATTTTGATTGAGCTTAGAAAATTGAACTGGATCCTTTAAAGTACTAACAATCGTACTGCCGCATTTATTATCACTATTGGTATACATTCTCCCAAACGGCGCACTAAATATGACTTGGAGACATTGTAAACTTGATCTATCCTGCCCTATCCCTCCTCCGCCGATTCCCCCATCTTTTGAATCTTTATCACTTTTAGGTAATTCAAGGTTTAAAGTAGAAATACTGACTTTGGATGGGAGAGAAATAGTTTCAATATTATCGTAAAAGGTAAAGTTATTATCGATCGCTTGAACGGTATATTTAGTCTCTTCTGGAATGAATTGCGCAATATAATATTTAGCTGGCACCCCACTAGAAATATTTTTAGAAGAAAGTATATTGCTTTGTACTTTGCGTAAATTTGTTACAGTTTCATTCCCAGCTAAAACAATATTCCGACGACCTCTTTGCCCAGCAAAATCTATAACTAAAGCCCCTAAAATAATAGTCATGATTGCCAAGACTGCGAGTAATTCCACTAAAGTGAACCCAGCCTGGGAGTTAAACTGAGTGTTGATTTGTTGAGATTTTAGTTTCATTTCGATATTCTTTGTATTTTAATTATACCATAGTACATTACTAAACAATGGTAAATAAGCTCCAGTACCAATTCCAGAGCTGATTACCTAGAAATAATGATATTACAGTGGCTAAGGATAGAAAAGTTCCAAACGGCAGTCGGCTACTCCACTGTTTCTTGCCAAAAGCTACTAACAGTACTCCGACGATAGCACCAAGCATAAAAGATATAAACAGTGCCATAATCACCCCTTTCAGCCCCAAAGCAAAACCCATAAATGCGGCAAACTTTACGTCGCCGTACCCCATCCACTTCCCTTTAGAAAGAAACCACAGCAGCCAAAATGGGATGAACGCAGCAGCCGCAGCCAAAAAACTAGTTGTCAAAATTTGAAAATTAAACCCAGAGGTCAATAGTGTTAAAGATGCGGCAAACAACAACATTAGGATTATGCCTGGATAGACAACTCGGTCAAGAATTAGAAAATGTTCTAGATCAACAACAAATACTACAATACAAATTGCTATAACGGAAACTATTTTGAAATATAACAATCCTGAGAATACATCTACGATTGGAAAATACCACATTGCTAATGCAAACAAAACACCAGTCACAATTTCAATTGTTGGATATCGGAATGAAACTGGTTTTTGACAGTACCGACATCGACCACGCTGCAAAAGAATACTGAACAACGGTATTAAATCAATCCACCTGAGTTTATGGTTACAATGTGGGCAATACGACCGCCCTTGAATAGATTCTTCTCGCGGCAAACGCCAAATGAGGACATTTAAAAAACTGCCAATGGCAGTACCAAAAATCAAAGCTAAGATAATTAACACGGAGGGAGAAGTTATACTTGTAAATGTAAAGAGTTCAGTAAAATCTGCTACATTCATGGTTTTAGAGTATTCCAGCCCTCTTGAAAGCCATTAACGGCTTTAGGCAGACAAAATCGTAGCTCATACATTTGAGGAGTGGAATTGTAATAGTCAAAGGTTTCTGGACAGATTTCGGTTGGAAATGATTGCGGTGGAAAATTGACAATATACGGACGAAGTAAATTATTATTTTCAAATTCAGCAGTGGCCGGGTAACGGTTTTGGTCTTTGTAAAATTCGGTAAAACCTGCGGCCATGGCGCGGGCATCTTT
>CAZLAR010000012.1:0-11475 GCA_964557735.1 uncultured Candidatus Saccharibacteria bacterium | reverse complement strand
GGTTTTGGTCTTTGTAAAATTCGGTAAAACCTGCGGCCATGGCGCGGGCATCTTTGACGATGCGCTTGGCGCGGGCGGCACGAACGCCATTATCCCAGCCCCACAACGACAGTGAAACCAACACTACGACTAGAAACCCTAACAACAAATTTTGCGACCAGCGAGCTTGAATCATGTATATATTATACCACTACTCTGCCTCCAAATGAGCATGGCAACATTAAACGGCGGGCGGGCTAATTAACAGCTAGTTATTAGCGACCAGAAAAAGTGATGACGTTATAGAAAGTTTTGAGGATTATTTCTAGGTCGAACAAGAGACTGCGGTGTTTAATATAGTAAAGGTCGTACTGGAGTTTCTGCTTAGTTTCTTCCAGGGAACCAGCGTAGACATGCAACTGTGCCCAGCCAGTCAGGCCTGGCTTAACGATGTGTCGTTCACCGTAATAAGGAATTTGTGTTTCTAACTCACGGACAATGTTAACCTGTTCTGGGCGCGGCCCCACAATGCTCATGTCTCCTCGCAAAATGTTAAGGCTTTGAGGCAGCTCGTCTAAACGTAGCGCGCGGAGCAAACGTCCCATGCTAGTAATTCGTGCATCGCCTGGGGCAGTCCAGGTGTTGTTAGCACCCCCAGTGCTCATAGTGCGGTATTTATACAAAGTGAAGATTTGACCATTTTGCCCAACGCGCGGTTGCGAAAAAATTACTGGTCCGCGAGAAGTTAATTTAATTAGTAAGGCAATAATAGGAAAGGTGGCTACAAACATTACAGTGCCGACAAGGCCAAACGCAATGTCTATTACTCGCTTAAGAGCATCGAACAATCGATGTGCACCATAGTCTATAGAATGAATAAACCACAAGTCGGTCAGCGCAGCTAAATGGATCGTGCGTGTTAGGTTTTCGTAAAGGTCGTGGAATTCTATAAAGCGAACGCCTAAATTCCGTAGCTCGAAAATTTCCTTGACATCTTCAATTCCTAACTCGGTGCGAGATGGCAGTATCACCAAACTCCCTGTATTAAATCTTTCCCTGTTCTCTTGTATCGGCAGTTGTCCGGCAAAACTTAAGCCTAACAACTGATGACCTTGAATAAGAGTCTGGACTTCTAACAAATTAGGGTGCGACGAATGAACGTAGACTTCTCGCTGACGGGTGCGAGAAGCAGCACGACGCATCAATATATACCACAAGATGATTCCTGTGCCACTAATTAATAAGTGAATCAACAAAAATCGACGGGGGGTAATTAAAAGTGCTGGTTGAAAATAAAAATACAAGGCAGCAATGACCAAGCACAATACCAATGCTCCAATAATTCGACCAAAAAATGTTCTGGCCACGCGTAGAGCATCCCAATCAAATAATCTATATGAAAAAAATACTACTAGCCACATCAAGTAAATAATCGTGAAGTGAAAAATATGCGCTTGCCACTGGCTTGATGATAGGCCAGTCGGATACCAAACAAACATAGTTAAAAACAGCCCAATATAACACCAAGCCAGCACAGGAATAACAAGGAGCCAAGCCATAGTTGATTTTGAATTCGGGAGGATTGCTTTCATTTACGCAGATTAGGTTAGCTGAGTATTTTCAAACCCTAAAATATTCTTGGTCTCATAAATTAACTTAAATGGCGCAGTAGTTTCACCTTCGGCAAAGCCACTGTTTCCACACAATCTATTAACAATTTCATCGCGCTTCGTTTTGTCACCCGCTGGGTGAAACTCCATAATAATCCGCTTCACATGTTTAGCTAAAGCTGGCAAGCTGTGAGCAAACAGATGGTATTCAGCACCTTCAATGTCCAACTTCATCAAATCAAAAACATTTACCCCGGTTTCCATCACAATTTCATCTAAAGTTTTTGCTTCAATAGTAATAAACTCTTCATGCTTCGGCTTTTCGGCAGTCACGTGCACCGCGTCAAATTGCTTGCCTGCTAAGTCAATATAAAATGTCCCGGACTGGCCATATAGCGCATACGGAATTAATCTGACGTCGGCCAAACTATTACGCGCAACGTTAGCTTCAAACAATGTTCTATTATCTGGCACTGGTTCCATAGCCACGATCTTAGCGGTTGGCCAGTAAGATTTAATATACATAGAGAAAGAGCCAATATGACCTCCGCAATCCAAAACTACTGGTGGGTAAGTTTTGTCTACCTGGTCTAAACCAACAAGTGCTGGGGGGTATTCTTTGCCGGAAAGTACAACAACCGCGTCATTAATGTCGGTGGTCTTGCCTCGAGTGGTAAATTGTAACGCTGAACGGCTTCCTGTGGCTCGGGTTTTATACAAAGGATCTTTTACCAAGCCTAATTTGTCTAAAAGCAACATCCATGGATTCTTTAAAATACCTAGAGCCACCATAAACTTTTGCCACGTCGAACGATTACCCATGCAGTAATTTGGATTTTGATAGATCATATTTTAATTTAATTAATGTCTACTGGTGGGAGTCCAATCGGTAATGTCTTTGAATCAAACTTACCGGATTTATATATTTCTAACAAAAATTTTAGTTCAGGGGAATTTTGTAATTCGTAGGCCTTTTCCAAGGAATGCTCCATTCCCTTCAAATTGCCTTGTTCTAGCTGAATCTGAGCCAAAAGTAAATACCCGAAATAATTTTGTCCCGGAGTTACTAGAGAAGCAGACTCATGCAAAACTTGCTGTGCTTTTTCGATTAAACCAGCCTTATAGTAGAGATAGGCTTTACGAAGTAAAGCTGGCGCATAATTTGGTTGTTTTTCAGTATAAATTTCTATATGGGCTAAGCTCTTTGCTAAGTCAGTAGAGTCATGCGAGTAATCATAAAGCATGTAATACAAATAAGCGCCTGTGTATTGCACTTCCGCATCATTTGGATGCATATATAGATAGCGTTCAATAACTGAACGAATTTGTTCTGGTTCCGCTTGGCGTTTTATCAATATTGCAGCTATGTAAGCACGGTGGGTATCACCTAACGGATTTAGTGTTAAGGAAGTATTAAGATACGATAATGCCTTATCATAATTTTTTGAAGAATAATTATTATATCCATATTGATAATAAATCAGTGAAGCCATATACGTGGCACCAAAAATTATTAAAACTAATCCAAAAGTAATGAAAAAAGATTTACCATACCACTTCTGAAGGACATATTTTAATCTATTTAAAGTTTTATGTTGGTAACTGAATTGCGAAGCTGCTAATAAAAATCCTAGCAACATCCAAGACGATAAATCTAATGGCGTGAAGCTAACACAAATTAATACACTAACTAAACCCATAGCAATCGCTAGGCCAGTGAGTGAGTCTAGTTCTGTACTACTCCTCAGATAGGCAGAGTAGCTTGAATAAAGACCAATCAATAAAAGAATACAAAATAATAGTGTGGCTGGAACCCCAACTGTAGCACCTAATTGCAAATATAAGTTATGGGCATCATCAAACTGTTGACCCATATACACCGTGTCTATTCCCATACTTCTATACCCGTAAACAAAATTACCAAGACCTAATCCATGCCATGGTGAACTATTAATGATATCCACTGAACTTAACCAGGCGGTAATACGGCTTTGCGCGCTAAAATCAGATAACAACACTGTAGATCGAACGTCAGTTATTCGAGCAGGAGAATAAAATAATAATCCCATTAATACGAGCGCGCCCAGCATTCCAACTATCGCGCTCTTAGTAAGCCATGTAGACTTTTTCATAACCACCAAAGCCAGAGCAAATAGTAAACTCACCCCTAGCCCTAGTATTGCACCACGGCTTGTAAATATCGCCAAACTAGTAATCATTATTAATCCCGCAGCTAAAAAATAAACTTTCCCGTAAAAAGTTTGTGTTCTTTTTAACAAAGGTATAATCATTGGTAAAATTCCAACTAGTAAAATAGCTGAAAAATTTTGATTACCGATTAAACCAGGAGTAATAGGTCTCGTGTTTATAGTATCTGTAATATAAATACCTAATCCAAAAAAATGTAATACTCCAATAACTGCAATTAATATACCGCTGACAACCAACATATTCATCAAGGATAAAACTTTATCCCTAGAATTTACTAACCCCAAAAGAAAAATTAAAATTACCCACAGCGCCACAACCGCTAGAGAATTCGCTTGTCGATAATAGCCAATAATACTATTAATTAAATCTATGGAAAAAGCAGTGGATATAATAGAAAATAATAAGAAACCGAGCAAGCAACCAATAAACAAATAGTTCAGAGTCACATCAAAATGTTTGCGGAATGAAAACACTAACAGACTAACTCCCATTAGTATCATGAAAAGCGCAAATCTCGGTGAGCCGAAAGCATCAGTAATAATAGGGAAAAAGAACAATGGTCCGATCAGTAGCATTAAATATAAGCTAGCGAAAAGGTTATCCTCTCTATATGGTAACCTTGGTAAAGATTTCAATAAACGCGTAAACATGTGTTGATTATACAATAATTACACTATTTAAAAAACCCTCTGTTCGAGGGTTTTTTAATTTAGATCTATTGAATACCTGATTGTGTCAAAACATGATAGGTAGGAGTCACAGTAATACCACCAGTAGAAGCTCCTAGACAGAATCCTATTGTGTAAGCTGTGCTAGACATAGCTACGAGAGGATAGTTGTTTGAAGCTGCAGTACAACCGTTATCAGTTGGTGTAGGAGCAGTTGGTACTGCACCTATATAACTAGGAGCTAAGAAGCCCAAACTAGCGGCGCCGCTATTATATCCATTATTAGAATCATAGTAAAGTTCCAACGCACTTGCAAGTTGACGTACATCAGCGAGACGCTTAGCATCACGTGATTTCTGACGAGCAGAGTTCAGTGCCAAGAGTACCACCGAGGCTAGCAAACCGATGATAGCAATAACTACCAAAAGTTCGATCAAGGTAAATCCTTTTTGATTTTGTTTCAATTTTTTCACCACCCTTCTCTTTTTCGGGTAAGAATAAACAGCTATTAGCCGTTCATCTATATTAAAAGGTCTGCACTAATTATACCATAGCAAAGCCCTAGGCAACGCTAGGGCAAGTTAGTTTATACACAGGGGCAATTTTGGCTTAAAAACCTAATAGCTACACCGCGCTAGCTAAATTATAAATCGGTAGCAACACACCAGCCACCAACACACCTACACCAAGACCAAGAATCACCATTATAATAGGCTCAAGTAAACTAGATAACATCCCCACTTTAGCATCAACTTCTTTTTCGTAAAAAGTAGCTAGTTTAAGTAAAATAGTGTCGAGTTGAGCAGTCTGTTCACCCACCTTCACCATTTGCGTTACTAACGGTGGAAATTGCTTGTACCGCGCCAAAGATTCACCAATCGCTTTACCATTCGTAACCTGCTGAGCTACTTCCAATAGAATATCGCGATAAATAACGTTGTTAATTATTTCAGAAATAATTTTTAAAGCCTGAATAATTGGAATACCGCCAGCCACCAAAGTAGCGAAGTTACGGGCAAAGCGAGCTAAGTAAATCTTTTCCAAAATCATCCCAATTACCGGCAAGCGCATTTTGACTTTGTCCCACATGTACCGTCCGCCAATAGTGTGTACATAGTACCTGACTCCCACTGCTAGTCCTGCCAAGCCCAATAGAACGATCCACCAATAGACTTCAAAAAAGTCTGTAAAACTAATTAGAATCTTAGACACAAATGGTAACTCAGCATTCTGCTCTTTTAAAACCGAAACTAAATTCGGTAAGACAAACTTAAACATCAAAATTCCCACTACCACCAAAGCAGAAAGGACAAAGCCTGGATACGTCATCGCACTTTTTACACGGCTACGCAAATCGTAATCTTTCTCCAATTGGTCGGCCAAATATGCCAGTGATTCTGCCACATGCCCTGAGGCTTCACCTGACCGAACCAAACTAACATAAATGTTTCCAAACACGTTTGGGTGCTTAGCTAACGCATTAGAAAGGCTTTCTCCGCCTTCTACTGCCACAATAAGACTTTTAGTCACTACAATTAAACCCTTACTAGAAACTTGGCCTTCCAAAATACGCAACGACTGAACAATTGGCACACGGGCCGACACTAAAGTAGAAAATTGTCTGGAAAATAAAACTAAATCCTTATAACCAACTCTATTAGTAAATACGTCGAGTTTACTAAAAATACTCGCTTTCTCTTCTTTCAGAGAAACAATAATTAAACCATTGTTGGTCAACAGTTGTTCAGCTTTACCCTGATTAGCCGCAGTGACAATCCCTTTTTTAAAGTCACCACTTTTATTACGCGCTTGATAGAAAAATTTCATAAGCAAAAAGTAAGATTACGAACCAAGAAGTGAAGTGAAGTACTCGCGATCTAAAACAAAGTTCTGAGCTACTTCCAAGTCAACTAAGCCTTGTTTAACCAAACCAGCTAAACTCTTATCCAGTGGAACCATACCGCTTTCCATACTGGTGTGAATGATGTTATTAATTTCAAAAATCTTATTGTCTCGAATAACATTACGAATCGCATGGTTAACCACCATAATTTCGGAAGATGGGATACGACCACCGCCTACTTTTGGCAGCAAACGCAAACTAACTACTCCCAGCAAGGTATTGGCTAACTGAGACCGAATTTGACCTTGCTGGTCGCCAGGAAATACGTCCACAATACGGTCAACACTTTGCGCAGCATCATTTGTGTGCATAGTCGCAAAAATTAAATGACCAGTTTCTGCCAAAGTTAAAGTAGCCGCAATAGACTCTCTGTCGCGCATTTCCCCCACCAACACTACATTAATATCTTCACGCAAAGCAGCTTTTAAAGCCAGCTCAAAACTTGGTGTATCTGCTCCAACTTCACGCTGGGAAATAAACGACTCCCTGTGACTAAACAAAAATTCTACTGGATCTTCAATAGTTAAAATATGCTCAGCACGAGTTAAGTTAATTTCGTTAATCATAGAGGCTAGAGCGGTCGATTTTCCATGTCCAGTAGGCCCTACCACTAACACAAGCCCCTGGCGATTTTGCGTAAACTGCTTTAACATCGGTGGCAAGTTCAACTCTTCCAGGCTTTTAATTTGAGTCGGGATCAAACGAAATGCAATATTCAACACTCCCTGAGCACGATAAACGTTAACCCTAAAACGCGCATCATCTTTATATGAATATGAAAAGTCTAAATGTAATTGCTTTTCCAAAAATTCTTTCTGCGCTGGGGTTAACATTACCCCCACGAGGTCATTAATTGCATCAGCACTAAGCACCTGATAGTCTTCCAACCGGTTAAGAGCACTGTCGATGCGCAAAATTGGCGGCTCGCCTACTGTTAAATGAAGATCGGACGCATTGCGTTCCAATGTAATTGCTAATAATTTATTTAGTTCTAATTCGCTTGCTTTGTACATTTTTTTATTTTAATTTCTATTTACTAGCTAATACTTGTTCTAAAGCCAGTAGCAGATCTCTAGGTCTAGTGAGACCCCTATTAATATGGAGAGAGACACCTGACTGCATAATAGCATCTAAATGGTCTTCTCGCATAGTCATACTCATGGTTATTACTGGTAAACTCGGAAATTTTTGCTTCAATGCTTTAACTGAATCTATTCCAACGGAAATATTTTCTGATGGGTTTACTATCACCACGTCTGGACTATAGCTTTCTACTAAATCTGCTATTTGCTTAAGAGTATCGCTGGAAATGACCTTAATATTCACCCCAGTTAATTGTTGGCTATAAAATGACCTACTCTCCGGCTCTGGTTCTACTAGTAAAACCGTGGCGCCATTTAAAACCTCAAAAGGAGGTTTAGTTAATACATGATGATATTGGGTAATATAGTTCACTGTCGGCATATATTTAATACTTATTCAGTCGTCACCCTAATAACCTCTTCCATCGTTGTCTCACCACGTAACACTTTAACAATTCCATCTTGCTTCATGGTGATCATTCCAAATTTAGAGGTCAATTCGTAAATTTCATGGGCAGGCTTTTTTGCAAATAAGATCTCTTGAAATTCATTCATCATTGGCATGACTTCGTAGATTCCCATACGACCTTTATAACCAATGTCCCCACACACTTTGCACCCAACTGCCTCATAAGCTTTATAAGCCTTTAAGTTAATTTTATCGAAATAATCTTTTGGAATAGTTTTTATTGCTTCGTCTATTTCGGCTTTAATGAGCGGGGTCAAAGTTGTTGGCTTTTTGCAATTTTCACAAAGTTTACGCACCAAACGCTGGGCCATAATCAAATTCACGGAAGCAGAAAGTAAAAACTGCTCAATCCCCATGTTGGCTAGACGAGGGATAGCCCCTACCGCGTTGTTAGTGTGCAAGGTGGAGAATACCAAATGACCGGTTAAAGCCGCATGAATGGCCAACTCTGCAGTTTCTTCGTCGCGGATTTCACCAACCATTACAATATTCGGATCCTGACGCAAAATACTACGTAAACCAGAAGCAAAAGTTAAACCAATATCAGGATTAATTTGGCTCTGGTTTACTCCCTCCATAAAATATTCAACCGGATCTTCCAAAGTCACGATATTTACTTCGGTAGTATTGCGTAAAGACAAAATTGAATACAAAGTAGTAGATTTACCACTACCAGTCGGACCGGTAATTAAAAATACGCCGTGGGTTTTCTTAATATTTTCCATCACCCACGCTAAAGCCTGACCACGAATACCGAGCTGTTCCAAGGTTGGGACAGATGTAGTCTTGTCTAAAATACGCATTACGATCTTTTCACCATGCATTAATGGCAAAGTAGAAACACGCAAGTCTACAGAAGAACTCCCGAATTCAGCGTGAAAGCGGCCATCCTGAGGCAAACGCTGTTCTTCAATTTTCAAATTAGCCAAAATCTTAATACGCGAAACAATGGCAGACAACACGTTTCTCGGTAGACGCAAGCTGGTGTGCAAAATACCATCAATACGATACCTCACTCGAACGTCAGTTTCCGAAGGTTCAATATGAATATCAGATGCATGTGCCTCAATTGCATTAGACAAAATTACATCGACAATCTTAATAATTGGCGCTTCTTCTGCAGCTGCAGCAGCTTCATCTTCGGGAGTAGCAACTTTGTCGGCTTTGTCTTTATTTTGATGCGCGGCCTGTTCAACGTCTTCCGTCTTTTGAATATCTTCCAAAGCCTCTCCCACTACTACGGAAATATTTTTTGAGCCTTTCAGAGCCGAACTAATGGAAGCATGAGAACCTAAATAAATATGGATTTGATAGTTAGCCTTTTGACCTAAAAACTCTAAAGCCTCTAATGCTTGAATGTTACTTGGGTCTTCCAATGCTACTTTTAAATCGTTGCCCTTTAACTCGTATGGAATCATGCGGTAAAAAGTACGGGATTCCTCTGGAATAATTGCTAGTACCTGTTGAGCAATATTAACCGGGCGTAAATCCACGTACGGCAAATTTAAAAAAGCCGCTCTGGCTTTAGCGACATCTTCTTCATCCAGAATTTTTTGATCAAGCATTAAGTCGGTAACCTGTTGTGGACTAGCCTGACTACCTTGCACCCCATATTTCGCTGTTAACTTTTGGGTTAACTTCTCGAATCGAGCTTCATTTAAAAATCCATGTTCTAATAGAAACTGCGCAAAATTATGAGATGATGTTGTTTTTATAATGCTTTTATTTGGCATAGGCTACTGACTAATAATTTCGCTCAACAGAAGCCCAGTGTCTGCTGGAGTAACCTGAGGGTATTGGAACAAACGGCCAGTTTCATTAAATTTATTAACAGTCTCAAAGTTCAAACTTTTACCGTATGGCAAAATAGTACCAGTCCCAGTGGTCTGACCAACAATTGTAGAAGTAGAGGTTGAACTTGAACCGAAGAAAGAGATATACGCAAAGACCCCTGCTCCTGCTAAGGCTACTACGATTACTCCTATAAATATAATGTTTTTATTGTTCATATTTGTAGTTTAAACTCCGGTCTTTTCGTAAGTATAAGCTTTAACTTTAATTTGGAATTTAGTCGCAGATTCACCCCCATCAATCTCAACAGATTCTACGTCTAAGACACGACCATTAGTTTCTATTAACTCTAAAAAGTTTTTAAACTGATCCATACTACCAGTCACTGTTGTAGAAAGGGTTATAGTATGTAATTCACGACCTGGTTGGTATGGGTTAGCCAGCAAATCTTTATCAGCAGCACTAATCGCCTTAGAGCTATCTGTAGAATCAATAGTTGCCAGAGTCATGCCCGAAGACCTAACCAAACTGTCTAATAATACATACGCTTTACTAATACGACCAGACAAAGGAAGAGCTTCATCAATTTTAGCAACTTCGTCGGAAGATGAACGTAAATCTGTGACTAACATCTTTAAATCTTTCTGATCCTGCTGAGTTTGAGCCAGTAACGCCTCCGCTGCTTTTAAGTTACTTCTTACCTCAGTAGAATGTGAAAGTTTTGGTTTTAAAATAAACCATGAGAACAACACAAAAATAATAGCTAACAACGCAATCTGAATAATAGAGCTACTGGAAGTCCGCAATGCACTCGCAGTATTATTTTTAACTGATGGCGGTTTCATATCCATAAAATTACATTCGCCCCTTTATGTACTCTTTATTAAAAGTCAGTTGAAGTCTTAGCTGAATCTCAATGGCCGATTCTTTTTGAACTGTTCCGATACTACTAATCCGAACATTACTAAACTGTTGGTTATACTCTGGTAAATCAAAAATTTGCATATATTTTTCAACATCTGCATATGAAGGTAAGTTAACTGTTAGAGTCAGATTACCGTCTTTTTCTGCTTCGATTTTAGAATAACGCGCCGATTTTAAAGTTACGCGAGAAAGCTCTGGTAACAAATATGACCAATACACGTGCTGAGTAATTAAAGTCTCTAACTCGGAAAGTTGTTCTTGCCTTGTAACCAGTTCATTGCGGTCTTTGTTCGCTAAAGCCTCGGTCTTTAAAGTCTGTACTTTTTGAGTCACACCTTCCAGCTTCTTAGCATTGCTTTTGGTATAAAAATATGTAATCGCATAAGCCGCAATGGCACCAATTACCAACACTAATAGAATTCTGGCAACTAAAATAACCGCGAAGCTATTATTAACCCCGCCGTCTCGACTGTCTGTATGTAATAAGTTAATTTCTGACATCTATTTTTGTTTGGATATATGTACTAAATTTGTTTCTATGATTCGTTTCTAATGGCTAGGCCAATCGCTATAGAAAGATGTAATGCGTACCGAGACAAAATAGGTCTCACTGATTCATCGTACCCAACTTGGGCCAATGTATCACCAAGTATGGTAGGTACCCCTAGTTCGGCAGTAAAATAATCAGCTATTCCCGGAAGTTGAGCACCTCCCCCAACTAAAACAATTCGATCTGTATTTACTTCGTGAGATTTATATATCCCCATGATCTGAGCAACTTCTGTTTTGATAACATTCAATACCGGCTTCACTGCCTCTGGTAGAAAATCGGTTCCTT
>CAZLAR010000011.1:0-19762 GCA_964557735.1 uncultured Candidatus Saccharibacteria bacterium | reverse complement strand
AAGTAATGTAGAAATATAAAAAGGCGCCATGCTGAAAGCTTAGCGCACTCTTGTTAAAGACTACTTAAATTTTAAATAAAGTTTTTCTAAAATCTAGTTCCGCTTTACTGCAACTTCTCAGGAAGTTCCGCCGCCGTGATTGTTACTTGCTCGCGCTTGGCTAAATCTTTTAACTGCACCGTACCATCTTTGGCTTCCGTCTCCCCCATTATTATGGCAAATGGAATGCCCTTGCTCTCTGCATACTTAAATTGTTTATCTAGCTTCGCGGCGGTGTAATATAGTTCAACATTAATATTTTGCGCGCGCAAGTCTGCGGCAAGTTTTAGATAATTAGATAGCAAACTATCATTTTGATTCAGAAGTAGAGCACGAACCCCTGATGTAAATTCTAAACTATTTTTATCTTCCAAATATTCGAACAATCGATCAACCCCAATACTTGCTCCTACTGCTGGTAAAGACTGATTTGAGAATTGGTCTACTAAATTATCATACCTTCCACCAGAACCAATTGAACCAAATTGCCAGTTATCTTCAAGATACCATTCAAATATGACGCCAGTATAGTAGTCAGCACCGCGGGCAATAGTTGGATCAAATAATATCTTATCTGCATTAACTCCGAGTTGTGATAAATATTTATACAACGTCAATAAAGAATCAGTTGCAATTTTTACATCATCACCAAAAATTTCTGGCATCTTTTGCAAAGTGTCTACACCACGGCCTGCAGTTAGCCATTTACGAGATAGCTCTTGAATTTCTTCACTCAACTGCTTCTCCTGTAAATCAGAAATTACTCCATCAACCCCAATTTTATCAACCTTATCCAAAGAGCGGATAGTCGCATTAGTTAACTCCTGATTGTTTTTATTTGCTCGTAAGAATAGATCAAACATACGGCGATCATTAATTCGCAGTACATAATTCTCAACACCAATTTCATCATATGCACGACACACGCACGCAATAGCTTCGGCGTCTGCCAATAAAGAATCTGTGCCAACCGCATCTACATCACACTGATAGAACTCGCGCAGTCTTCCCTTTTGAGGATTGTCTGCCCGCCACACTGGCGCAATCTGGTAGCGCTTAAAAGGAAAAGTCAGTTGACCTTGATTCTGCGCAACGTAACGAGCGAGGGGTACGGTTAAGTCATAACGCATAGCGACGTCGCGGTCGCCGTTGTCCTTAAAAGAGTAAACTAGTTTTTCGTCATCACCGTACTTCCCCATCAAAATATCTTTGTATTCCAACACTGGGGTCGACAACGGCAAAAAACCAAACCGCTCAAACACGGATTGGATCTTGGTAAACATTTGTTGGCGCGCTAACTGCTCTGTTGGTCCGTAATCACGAAACCCTTTCAACAGCCGCGGTTCTATCTTCTGAATTTTTTCTGTATTAGACATAAGATGATTATACCAATTTTACAGACAAAAAGAAAAAGCCGTGGGAGAGTACGGCTCTAGTGTTCTGACCAAGTGCCTTTAGATTTCATAAATCTAAAGCGCTCAACAGGATTCATGATAACCCCGAAATCGATTGCTTCGCTTGCTATCGTACGAATTTGAATAAGTATTTTCTGAATTTGTTGTTCAGTACAGCCTTCAAAAAATATCGCGACTCCATCAATTTCGGCTTCTTCGCTAAAGAAGAGCATAACCCAATTCTTTTCACAAGGTTCAACCGTTGGGTTGTGTCCAGTAAAAAGCAATTGTGGGAATAATTCAAAACTATGTTCTGCCCCCGACTGGAAAATTCTCTTAAACTTGCTATAGCAGAAAGCTTCGAAGTTCTCCAATTGTTCTTGGATTACTTCATCATAAAATTCCATGACTAAATCGGTGACGTTCTCAGCATAAATAGCTTCCATCGTTATTCCTCCTAAGTCTAAAATTTCACTACCATTTTTTTACTACCTACAGTATAACAAAATATTTTACTTTTGAAGTTTGGCCTCGTTTGAGGGCCACTAGCGATGGTGCAACTCCCAAATAACCGGCCAGTTCTTTGGTTATGGCTTCGTTGGCTTTGCCGTCTGTGGCGGATTCTGCCACATATATATCAAAAACACCCGGCTCTCTTTCGAGGATCCGGGGCTTCTTACTTTTTGGATGCGCGTGCACTATAACTTGCATCTATGATTCTATCTAGTACTACGGCCGAGAATAAAACTCAAACTAGCACCAATTTTAGACTTTTTAAGTTTCGTAGCGCGATGCATAGTTTCGCCTTTGACCTTGTGTAAGATCTGATCAGTTTTACGGAAACGATTATAACCATTCAGGGCTAACCAACCGCCTACGACTACGAATCCCCAACCTAAGGCTTGCATAGTTGGTTCATTGAAAAATTTAATTAAAGTTGCCCCTGCCGCAATCAAGGTTAAGGCAGTGCGAACGTAAGACATGAATGATGTTTCGTTGGCCATCATAGTACGGTCAACTGCCAAATAATCACGGAGGATCATTTGTTCATGGTCTTTTTCAAAGGGTAAGTAGGAATCTTCGGACATTTTTGATTTTTGTTTCAGAAAATACTTAACTTATATCTATTATAGCATAGATTTTTAGTTTTGTCTACTTTTTTTAAATTTCCTGGGGAAATCCCCAACCGTTTATCTGCGAACTTAGCTTCGTCTTCGCCAGCCGGTAGCTCGACTCAGATGCGTTCGCATGATAAAGGTAGGGATTTTTGAATAAAAGTTTATAAAAACTAACAAATCCTCTATAATGATGTATATGGCACGAAGACTTTTGGCTCCAGACGAAAAAATAACTAACTATTCTACTTGGAAGTTGGTGAAGGATGTGTACGAATATATAAGACCCTATAGAGGGCGTTTTTTTGTTGGTACTGTTTTAAAGTTTATCAGCGATAGCATTAGCCTATACCCTACTTATGCCCTCGGTAGCCTGGTAACAGTAATCGGTGCTGGGAACCTCCTGGCAAATTCAAATAAGATATGGCTGCTTACTCTAGCATGGATCGGCGCCACTCTAGTAGCTGAATTAATTGAATACTTTGCTAAAGTAAACATCTTTAATATCTCTAACAAAGTTGGTATTGATGTCAGTCAAAAATCAATTACCCACATGTTTAATTTAGATATTTCTTGGCATGAGAGGGAGAATACTGGCAACAAGCTTAAAAGGATATCCAATGCCTCAAATGGTTTTGAGAGAATGATTAAGCTTTGGGTAAACAGCATAATCAAAATATTTGTTAACATACTTGGTGTAGCTTTTATAATTTATCAATTTGATAAATTAATAGCAGTAATTTTTATAGCTTTCTTCGTAGTCTATTATACTATTACAAAAGTAATTCTTAGAAGGGCCGCTAGGGCCAGTCACCAAGTAAACTTAGCAGCCGAAGAAATAACTGGATTGCAGTACGAAGCAGTAAGTAATATTAGAAGTATTAAAATCATGTCCATGATTCGGACTCTGACTGATCGACTTCAATATTATTCAAATAATTTATATGCGAAGGCCCAGAAACAAGTTTTCTGGTTTATGACTCGTATTGCCGTCACTGAAGCAGTGGGATTCATTTTCAAAGGTGGGATTCTAATCTATATTATTTATGGAATAATCCACGGTCGATTAGAACTAGGTCTATTGGTATTATTTAATAGCTACTTTAACCGCATTTGGGATTCAATACAACAACTAACAAATGTCAGCGAAGATGTTTTAGTTGCAAGATATGCGATTTCCAGACTAAATGAAGTCTTAGAAGAGCCAGTAACAATTGATGACGAAACTGAGAAGCTCCCCTTCCCTACAGGCTGGCAAAAAATTGAACTGAAGAAAGTTTCGTTTGCGTATGGTGAGAATCAAATTTTAAAAAATATTAGCTTCACTATTAATCGCGGTGAGAAGGTTGGCGTTATTGGATTGTCTGGTGCCGGCAAGTCCACTCTATATAAACTACTTCTCAAAGAGTACGAAACTTTCGATGGCGAAATTCTAATTGATGGCGTTCCGATTCAACAAATCAGCAAAGAAGATTACTTTAAGCACGTGGCTGTGGTGCTCCAAGAAACCGAAGTGTTCAATTTCTCTTTGCGAGAAAACATTTACTTAGCTGGACCAGGCACAGCTAACAAAGAAGTTGAACTACAAAAGGCTTTAGAGATTGCCCATGTTACAGACTTCCTTCCTAAGCTCCCCGACGGCGCCGATACCCCAATTGGCGAAAAAGGCGTGCGTCTATCTGGTGGCGAAAAGCAGCGCCTAGGCATTGCTCGGGCTGTGTTCAAGCAGCCTCAGCTCCTTCTTCTCGACGAAGCAACTTCGCACTTAGACCTTGAGTCAGAAGAAAAAATCCAAGACTCGCTGCATCAATTCTTCCACAGCGTAACTGCAGTAGTAATCGCTCATCGCCTCACTACTATTAAAGAGATGGATAAAATTCTCGTCATCGAAGACGGCGAAATCCTAGAGTCCGGCAACTTCGCCGAACTCACCGCCAAACAAGGCCGCTTCTTTGAGTTGTGGGAAAAACAACGCCTGTAAAGAACTCGAGAAAATAAAAAAGCATATTCCCTAAGAAGGCAATCTGCGCCCAATTTTCTCCGAAGGAGAAAATGTAGCGTCAGCTCTTGTCTTCGTGGGAATATGCTTTTTTGTTTTATCTTATTATTTCATTTTCTTGCGAATGAAAGCAGGAATATCTAGTTCATCATCATCTTCCTCGGCGGAAGATTGCATTGGTACTGGTTCAGCAAGCTTAGGGCTAAACAATGGCTTGCGGACTTCCGGGCGCGGTGGTTCTTGGCGCGCGGATTCTGAATCAGAAGTTTGGAAGCCAGGCATAGAAGACAACGGCGGAGTTTGCGCTGGCGCGTTAGTAATTAACGGCTTCACGGGCTCATCAATATTAATCGGCGCGAAGTTAATAGAGGAAGGACGACGGTTGTGTTCATCGAATCCGGTAGCAATAACCGTGATTCGAATTTCATCGCCCATTGTGTCATCAATAACAGTACCGAATTTAACACGAGCATCGGGATCAACATTTTTAGTAATGACTTTAGCAGCTTCATCGATTTCAAACATACCTAAGTCGCTACCACCAGTAATGTTGAATAACACACCTTGAGCACCATCTATAGTCATATCAAGTAATGGCGAGTTCACAGCAGCCTTAGCAGCGATTTCAGCACGACCTTCACCACTAGCACGACCAATACCCATCATAGCGGTACCAGCGTCTTGCATAATAGTACGGATGTCAGCAAAGTCAGCGTTAACCACACCGTGAGTGGTAATTAAATCAGAGATACCAGCGATCCCCTGACGAAGTACTTCATCTACAGTTTTGAAGGCATCAATTAGAGAAGTCTTCTTGTCGATGATCTGCAAGATGCGATCGTTCTGTACAGAGATAATTGCATCTACTTTATCTTTCAAATTTTCGTAACCTGCTTCAGCAATTTCTTTACGCTTGCTACCTTCGAAAGTGAACGGCTTAGTTACAACAGCGATTGTTAGGATGTCACGGTTCTTTGCCAGCTCAGCAACAATCGGTGCAGCACCAGTTCCAGTTCCACCACCAAGACCACAAGTGATGAACACCATGTCGGCGTTGGAAATAACTTCTTCAATTTCTTCTTGTGATTCTTCTGCAGCTTGACGACCAAGTTCGGGATTCATTCCAGAGCCAAGTCCTTTGGTAATAGATTTACCTATATGAACTTTTTTGTCGGCCATGTTGTTGTGCAACGCCTGAGCATCAGTATTCACAGCAATAAATTCTACGCCACGAATTCCGAGTTCGGCCATGCGAGCTACAGCGGTAGTACCGGAACCACCGATACCCATAACTTTAATGCGAGCAAATGTTTCGATTTTAGGTTTCACTTCCATAGATTTTTTCATCAGTTTGTATATATTCTATATTAAAGAAAAAAACGCAAAATAACAACTTAAATAGTAAGATCACTGCTTCAATTGTTGTTTTGCGTTTTATTTTTTTTGTGCGATGCAGTTTCGTTACCGAAACCTAGCCAGGGGTTGATTTTAGCCCCTATGGCATAATGGCCTTGAACCATTTCTTCAATTTTACCATACTCTGGTTTTCTATCAAACCCCCCAAAGCCCGGAAAGGCTTGGCGAAGCTGAAGTCAGAAAAACCGGATGAAGAGAAAGTGCTACCCCACAAAGACAGTCCAACTACCGTCGCGAAAGATGGATCTACCACTTGGTCTATTATAGTATCAGTTTCACTTGGTACGCCAATAGAAACTGGTAAGCGCAAGTAGTGTTTGGCAAATTCAACTGTGCCAGGTAACGCTGCTCCCCCGCCAGTCAACACAATTCCTGCTGGTAACTTGCCGTCGCGGTCGATTCGTTTTAACTCGGCAGTAACTCGATCAAAAATTTCTTCTAGCCGGGCCTCTATCATTTCTGCGACCATTTGTTGAGACACTCGAGTTTCTTCTTCCGGATCGATCTTCGACATATCAACTTCTGCGAGCTTGTCTACAAATGCTGGACTAGCATGACCATACAAAGTTTTTACTTTCTCGGCAGTGTCGATAGTGCAACGCAAACCAATAGCGATGTCGTTGGTAATGTGCATCGAGCCAATAGGAATTATGGCGGTGTGAATAAGATTATTTTCTTCGTAAACCGCTACGCTGGTAGTGCCAGCGCCTAAGTCTATTAACGCCACACCAAGTTCCTTCTGGCGCTTATTTAGCACCGATTGTGCCGCGGCCAAAGGCGAAAGCACTAACTGATCTACTTCTAAACCGGCTTGAGTGATAGCTTTGTTTAGGTTCTTTAGGAACGGTAAAGCGCCATGAATAATAATCGTTTCTACTTCTAAACGAATGCCTGTCATACCAATTGGATCTTTAATCCCCGACTGACCGTCTAAGGTAAAAGTTTTTGGGATAACGTGAATAACTTCACGATTTGGTGGAATGGAAACTGCTTGTGACGCGTCAATAACGCGAATAACGTCGTTCTCAGAAATTTCACCATCGGCACGAGACACGGCAATGACGCCTTTAGAATCCATACAAGAAATATGATTGCCACCAACAGAAACATTAGCATGCGCTACAGGAACACCAGTCATGCGCTCAACTTTTTCGAGCACAGCGGAAATAGAAGAGACGGCTTCATCAATGTCGACAATTACTCCCTTGCGCAAACCATTGGCTGGCACGGAAGCGGCGCCGATAATATTGATGCGACCGGTTTCTTCTAGTTTGCCTTGGACAACGCGGATCGAATCCGTACCAACATCCAAGCCAACAATGTATTGTTCTTTAGGCATGCTTTGTTTGTTTCTAAGTTAGTTCAATTTTTCTTTTAAGATTTTGGCGACTGTGGCACCATCGGCTGTATTGCCGAAGTGGCCTTTCAGCGCACCCATGGCTTGACCAAAGTCGGCTTTAGTCCACGAGTTAGCAGCGATTTTTTCTGCTATCACCGCAGCTATATTTTCTTCGCTGACTTGTTCAGGGAGGAACACTGATAAAACTTTTAGTTCTGCTTCTTCTTTGTCTGCCGCTTCTGGTCTGTCGCCGTCGCGAAATGCTTGCGCTGCTTCTTTACGGCGCTTTGCTTCTGACTGCACCAATACTAAAATATCTGCTTCAGTTAATTCTGAACCTTTAGAGATTTGTTCGTTTTGGATTCTGGTTTTTAAAGCGCGCAGAGTTTCTACAGTGATCTGGTCGCGGGCTTTAACGGCGGTCTGCAATGCAGACTCGACCTCAGAAAGATTTAGCATGTAAGTTTTGTTTAAACGGCGCGCGCAAAAGGCTAATAGCCTAGCGACGGCCGCGGGATGGTTTAACAGGTTTGCCTAAGCGCTTTAGCTCTTCGCGAACAATGCGCATTTCGCTGCGACGTTGAGCGTCGGTGCGCTTTAAGTTACGACTTAGTTCCGGCGTGAAAAAGCGTGTCTTGCGAGCACGGATTAAAACACCGCTTTGTTGAATCTTGCGATTAAAACGGCGGAGTAGGTTATCAAATGATTCGTTGTCTTTACGTTTTACTTCTACCAAAAAAATTCACCTCAGTTCATATATATGGGCATATCAGATTGTCAGGCAGCAAAATTGCCGACTGCGTTCCAATACGACGACCTTAATCTGTCGTTATTATACGTTATTTCCTGGTAAAAGGTCAAGAAATGATAAAATGCATACAAATTAAAAAAGGTATTCGTTCGAAGACAAGGGCGGTTGCTAGGTTTTCTCAACAGCTAACGCTTTGGGGAAACTTGGCACCGATTATCTTCTTACGAATACCTTTTTGAATTTTAGTAACCTTACTCTTCCAACTGCTTTCCACCTAAAAGGTGCATGTGTAAGTGAGGAATAATTTGGCCGCCTTCTTTGCCGTTGTTTAGAACTAACTTGTAGCCACTTTCGGCAACACCAGCTTTGGCGGCATGATCTTTAGCGGCCAAGACTAGTTCAGAGATCATCGCGCTATCCTCTACAGCTAAACCATTAACAGAACTAATGTGACGTTTTGGCATAACTAAAACGTGCACCGGGGCTTTGGGCATAATATCTTGGATGATCATAATATTGTCTGTCTCGTACAGAATATTAGACGCGACTTCATGATTACCAATTTTACAAAATATGCATTCAGAATTGATTGCCATAATTTCCCTTTCTTTTATCGTTCCAAGCGTTTTTTAACTTCTGCAATAATTTTATCATAAGAGAACACTTCTTGCATGCCACTCTTTACGTCGCGCAAAATGACCATGTCGTCCATAGCTTCCTTTTGACCCATAATCAACGCAATTGGTGCCTTACATTCCTCGGCATGTTTTAACTGATTTTTAACCCCAATTGTTCCGAAATGGTCGTAAACTTTTACATCTACCGCAATTAAATCGCGGAATAAACGTAGACTTCGTTTTGAAGCCAGCTCCCCTAAAGGCACCAAAAATACTTCGCTAGAAATTGAATGCGTAGCTTCAACTTCAGACAACTCCAACGCGCGAGACAATGCAGACAAACTACCGCTAAACCCAAACGCGGGCATCGCTTTACCAGTAATATTTTTCAACAGTAATTCATGGTGAGAAGCCTCACCAATAACCACAGTCTCATTTCCCTTTTTATACTTAATAACTAAGCTAGTACCGCTAGAACCTTCTGGCCCAACGTACAACTGATTCAACTGATACGGTAATCCCAATTCATCTAACGCCTCTAAAGTGTCGGTAAAACGTTTACGTTCATCTGGTGCTAAAAAATCTACAATCGCTGGGGCTTCAGCAGTTAATAACTGGCAACCCACTTCATTACATCGCAAAACATTCAAAATCCGACCACGCAAATGCTCATTACAACTCTCGCACAATTCAAACTCTTTGCCTTTTAGAAAATCTTTCAAAACATTTGCATAAGCTGTTTGCACAGCCACATCTCCAGAAGTATTAATTTCCAAAGAAACATCTTCACCTAATCCTAAACGCTGAGTTAAATCCCACATCGCACTAATCACTTGTGCTTCTGTGAGATGATTAAACACCCCTAAGACTTCAAGACCGAATTGATAGCTAAAATGAATAGCTTGACGTTCATCAATTTCCGCAACGTTACCGATGTATAACCACTTCGACAGTGGTTGCTCTTCAGTATTAATTTTACTCTGCACATAATGGCGAAGGACAGATGGTAATACAGCTGACCTTACCCCTAAAGATTTTCCACCAGATTGGGTGTAAATAATACGGTCTAGGATTTGTGGTTGATTCTTGTAATAATCCGCGTAAACTTTTTGCTCTTCTAAAATAGCGGTTTCCACTGGTTGAAAACCGTATAATTGAGCGATCCCTCTAAGTTGATGCATAATCAAACTCCAATATGGGTTTGACTGAGTAGCAATGTCACGCAATCCGGTAATACCACCGGACTTCTGTAACTTAGCTGTGACGACAATAGTTTTTTTAGCAATCTTTTGCATCAATATTTATATAGTTAGGTGGTTGAGTTACTTAAAAACTGCAGATGGAAACTCAGAGGTGCCAAAGGCATTCAACGGGAAAACTCGAAGCCAAGCGGTACCGACTATATCATGTTTCGGCAATACCCCCCATACACGGGAGTCACTAGAAGCTAATCGGTTATCTCCTAAAACGAAATATTCATCACTTCCTAAAGTTATTAAATCATTATTCCCAAAAGTAATTTCTTGATTTGAAAGATATGGCTCTTCTAATGCACTACCGTCTGGATGATCGGAGTTGTATATATAAACACGGCCGTTCTCTACTTTTACTTTTTCTCCAGGCATACCGATAATACGCTTAATAAAGTACTGTGATGTATCTTTTGGATAACGGAAAACAATGACATCCCCACGGGCTGGTTCATCGAATCGGTATGTAAGCTTGTTAACAACTAAATACTCCCGGTTATGATAGTTTGGAACCATAGAGGAACCAGAAACAATGAACGGTTCAGCAATAAAAAAACGGAATCCGATCATGACAATAAAGGCAATTACGACAATCCGAGCTAGTTCCCACAGAAACGAGCCAACCGACACATTCTTCTCTGGAGGAGTTTCCACGTCTTCAATTTTAATGTTTTCTTCGGACATATTTATTTCTTCTAAAGATAAATAACATATGAACTATACCATCGCCAGCAGGTCAACGCAAGGGCTCTATATTAGCCCAACAGACAGGAATGCAAGGGGTAGCTGAGAACCCATTTTTCCGCTATAATACCGGGGTACCCATTCAATTCTCTATGAAAAATTCTGACTTTAAAAAGCAACGACCGAACACTCCAGAGATCACCTCAAAAATTATTGATCCTGATCAGTCCGACAACTTCAATTCTCGCTTAATGCCTGAACCGCGCCCACCAGTTAAACCTCGTGGTAAAAGAATTTTTAAATTTATCTTAATATGTTTCGCGGTAATTGCATTCGTCTTAGGGATAGTTGTGGTTGCGCGTGCTACCGGATTGGCAAACAAAGTTTTTGTTGGTCAAAATACAAGTTTGTACGGACGTATTTCAGATCTAATTTCCAGTCAAACCGGTGGTTCAAAATTGGATGGTGAAAAAGAAGGCCAGGTTAATGTACTACTTCTTGGTATTGGTGGTCCAGGTCATGATGGCCCGTATCTTTCAGATACTATTATAGTGGCGCAACTGCGACCAGCAGAAAAAAAGGCAAATCTGATTTCTATTCCCCGAGACTATCTTGTGAACACCAAAGAAATTGGTCAGCGAAAAATTAATGCCGTCTTCGCCGAAAGTTATGCAAAGAATAATAACTGGGATGAGGCTGGTAAAACCACTCGTGAAGTAGTTTCAAAAATTACCGGTTTAGAAATCCCCTACTTCGCAGTTATCGACTTTAAAGGATTCGAAAAAACGATTGATTTACTAGGTGGTGTTGACGTCGAAATAGATCGTACCTTCACAGACTATACCTTTCCAAATAACACCGAAGGCTACCTACCAGCTGTAACTTTCAAAGAAGGTCAAGAACACATGAGCGGTAATCGGGCATTAATATTCGCTCGTTCACGCCATGCCGCCGGAGAAGAAGGCACCGACTTTGCGCGTAGTTTAAGGCAGCAAAAAATTATTGAGGCAGCAAAAACCAAAGTAATCGCTTTAAATATTGTAGCTGATGCTGGAAAAATTAATGAACTATTTTCGGTGATTGGGAATAGCTTTCACACCAACCTTAGCCCAGGGCAGATGATCCGCGCTTACAACCTTACGAAAGACTTCGGACCAGATCAAACCAATAGCTTAAGCCTAGATCCGGAAACCGGCTTAATTTGCCCGCAGACATTAGAAGAAAGTGGTGCGTTTGTACTGACAGTTTGTCCTGGCAAAACTACCTCTGACATTCAAGACTTCTTCAAAAATAGTTTTTCTACCGGGCAACTCACAGCTGAGCGAGCCACTGTTTGGTTAGCCGACAGCAGTATTACTGGCAAGCTCTATAAAAAGGCAGAGACAGAATTAAACAACGCTGGTATTACTGTGTACAAAGTTGTCTATGCTGGGAAACCACTAACTCAATCTGTAATATATTCAGTAAATCACAAACCACAAACAGCGGAGTTCATTACTGGCAAGCTCGATGCCAGTCCTGTCTCCCTTCCCCCACCTGGAATAAAGATCGACTCGACCAAAGTTGATGTGATTGTTATCTTGGGAAGCAATGATGCGGCCGATTCTACAAAATAATTTATAAATATGTCACAACTACCACTACTTGCCATTGTCGGAGAACCGAACGTAGGCAAGTCTACATTAATGAATAAAATTTACGGAGAACGCATAGCCGTAACTTCTGTTGTGGCCGGCACTACTCGTGACCGCCAGTACCTAGACACTGTTTGGAACGGTGTTGATTTTACAATGGTCGACACGGCTGGGGTATCTTTTGGAAACAAGCAGGAACTAGAAGCGGAATTAATAGAGCAAATCGACGTCGCTACCGAAGAAGCCAACATGCTGCTATTAGTTGTGGACGGCAAAGAAGATGCAGACGTCATAGACCGCAAGGCTATACTTAAATTCCGCAAATTAAAAAAACCAATTGTAGTGGCGGTAAATAAACTAGACTCTCCTAAAAATTTAGAGGCACTAATCGCGCCATTTTTGCGCATGGGTATTAAGCATGTCTTCCCTGTTTCGGCTTTAACGGGCCGCGGCGTTGGTGACTTGCTTGACCAAATTGCTTTAGAGCTAAAAAAGATTGCAGTGCCAAAAAAAAATCCAGCTTCTGGAATTGCTGTGAGTATTGTTGGTAAACCAAACGTAGGCAAATCTAGTTTGATGAACAAGATCTTAGGCGAAGAGCGAGTAATTGTTTCGCCAATTGCTGGGACGACTCGCACCGCCATAGACACCCGCACAAAAATTGATGGCCAAGTTTACACTTTCATCGACACCGCCGGATTAAAACGCAAAGGCCACCGCCAAGCCCAGCCAGACGTGTTCTCTGGTTTCCAAACTTTTAAATCTATTCGTCGTAGCGACGTGGTATTTTTCCTAATCGATGTTACCGAACCAATTACCAAACAAGATCAAGTGATTGCTGGAGAAATTTTTGACCTTTCTAAAGGCGTCATAATAATTGCTAACAAGTTAGACATTTTTGATGGTAGCGAAAAAGAATTAAAAGATTACATTGAGCACCACTTCCCGTTCTTGTGGTTCTCACCTATTTTTAGTTTATCTGCTAAAATTGGAAAAGGTCTGCAAGAAGCCATTGATGCGATTAAACCAATTTACGAAAACCGCCACAGAGTAATTCCACAGGAAAAGTTAGACTTGGTTTTGGCGCAGACTATAAAAACCAATCCACCGAAGCGTTTGCGTGACCAACGCGAGCCAAAAATTCATGGTCTGTCTCAAGTCGAAACCAATCCGCCGACATTCCGTTTGGAAGTAAATCGTTCCGGTGCCATTTCTACACAGTATCGCCGCTTCTTGTTGAAGCATTTAATTAAACGCTTAGACTTGTTTGGCACACCAATTAAACTTCAAGTGCATCAGAAGGAGTAACTGTTGTATAAAAAAATCGCTCGTTGAGAGCGATTTTTTTATTTAATCTAAATCTAACCGTTTCGCCGGGTTCAACACGGCCAATGGGTTAGTTTTCCATTCATCAGTTACATCCGCATACAATTCCAGCTGGTTGTTATCTGGATCCAAAATGTACAAACTATGGGTGACATAATGATCGGTGGCGCCAGTAATAATTATGCCTTTGTCTTTTAGTTCTTTAAATACTTGTTTTAAATCTTCTGGCGAATCACCAACTTTAAACCCAATGTGATACAAACCTGGCTTAACAATTTGAGGGTCATTTGGCTGACCTCCGACTTCGATGAGCAACATCTCGTGATGAGTACGCCCGCCAGAAAACAAAGCGATACCTTGCCCCCGCTTAATCTCATGAAATCCTAAAATATTTTTATAAAAGTTTGCGGAAGTTTCTAAATTAGAAACATACAACACAACGTGACCGAGTTCTTTGATTGTCATTGTAATGGTTTTAGTTATCACTATTATACGCTATAATGCCCCTATGAAACTAATCGTTGGTCTTGGAAATCCTGGAAATCAGTACGAGCAAACTCGCCACAACGCGGGGTTTTTAGCTGTTGATTTTTTCCTGCGTGACCACCCGGCCATTACTTGTCAGAGTAAATTCAACGCGCAGATTTGTGAATACCAGGAAGATAACGGCAGCGGAAAAGTTGAAAAAGTGTTTTTTATAAAGCCGCAAAGCTTTATGAATCTATCTGGTGAAGTAGTACGCGAAATTTTAGCATTCTACAAACTCGACCACGCCAACGACTTGCTTATTCTGCATGATGAAGTGGATTTACCATTCGGGACGGTTCGCGAAGGTTTTGCTTCTGGCTCAGCCGGCCATAACGGTATCCAAAATATTATTGACGAGCTAGGAACCAAAGATTTTGCACGCGTCCGCATTGGCGTGGAAACTCGCGAGCCAGACTCACCTTTACCCACAGACGTATTTGTCCTCCAAAAGTTTCAAGACGAAGAGTTAGCGCAATTGGGGGAAAAAGTTTTTCCTGAGACGAGTAAATTGATAGAGGGGTTTATAAAATAAAGGGTTATGAGTTACATAATAAAATATAAGTTTGTATTGATTGCTTTAATTCTAATTGCAATCGCAATCGCCATATATTACTTTTCTCTCCCTCAAGATTCAAACAAACTACCCCCGGGGTATCCAACAGATTACTTTGACTGTATGAAAAAAGGTGGGTCATCAATAGAAGCAAATGGATTATTTTCCCGATGCAAGTACAACAATCAGACTTATGACTACGATGGATAGCCTGCCAAGATAAAACAAAAACGACCACCCAGATAACTGAGTGGTCGTTCTTTTTATCTACACAACCCCACCTACAAGTGAGAACTAGCAAGCAAAAGCTTACAGGCTCTACTTGACCGCTAAAATCATTGAATAGGAGGGATGATCAATGAATTCGCGACTTGCAAGTGAGATAGCACAGACAAATGTGATTCAAAACCAGATTCGATCTTAAATCGTAGAGGTAGTATACACTAAAACCCCTCTTTTGTCAAGAGGGGCCAAAATGAGAATTAGGCTGTTTGGCAAATACCTATGATTATGGTATTTTTTAGGGGTCTGGAGGAGGTATGAACAAATGAAGACTCACACTTTGACCGTGCTTAATGTATGGCATCATGAAGAGCAAAGCGTGTTATTAATCACCTTTGTCGAATCAAACTTAATTCTTGATACTTCGAAAGAAGAGTTAAAGAAACAAGGCATTGATTCGCTGAAACCAGGTGATACGATGACAATCCACATAAACAAATAAAAACCTCGCATTTGACCCTGCGATTAGAAATCGGGTCCTTTTATTTTAGAAAATCTTGATCAAAACTTTATAAAAACTTTATGTAGACTTTATGTGGGGTTTGTTAAGCTGGATTTATGAGCAGAATTTTTTATCCAGAACTAGAACCCCTCTATCTATATATACTCTCCCTGCTGCCGGTAAGAAAGATAGAAGTCTTTGAGCAATGGCGCGAAGCAGCCGGGTCATTCGAAGCAATTTGCCTGGCCTCTGAACCACAATTAAAGCAGTGGGGTTTTGGTTTAGAGCTGGTCATTAAACTGCGCCAGATCAAATCAGAAAACTCTGTAGAAAAATTAATGCAGGATTTAGAACGCACCGCAGTTAGTACGCTTCCCTACTACGACATCCGCTATCCGCAATTGTTAAAAGAAATTTACGACGCCCCGCCCGTGCTATTCTACCGCGGCACACTGGGCAGTCCAACAGAAACATGCGTCGCCATTGTTGGTACGCGCAGCATGAGTCCATATGGCAAAAGCTTAATACCTATCATTGCCACTCCCCTAATTAACGCTAGTGTTACCATTGTCTCCGGCATGGCTCTAGGCATAGATGGCGCCGCTCATGCGGAAAGTATTAAGTGCGGAGCCAGGACAATTGCTGTGCTTGGCTGCGGGGTTGATGAAGCCAGTGTGTATCCACGTTCTCACTTTAAACTATCGCATGACATCTTAGACAATGGCGGTCTGTTAATTTCCGAACAACCGCCAGGGATGCCCGCGCTCAAGCATCACTTTGTTGCGCGTAATAGAATTATTGCAGGGCTAAGTTTAGGCGTTATTATAGTAGAGTGTAAGTTAAAAAGTGGGGCGCTAATTACGGCCGACTACGCCGGTGATTTTAACCGCGCGCTTTACGCTGTGCCCGGCCCGGCTTACTCCAGCTTGAGTAACGGTCCACACATGCTCATTCAAAATGGTGCCGCTCTAATTACGAAAGGCGAAGATATTTTAGAAGACTTAGCGCTGTCGTTACCAAACGACGATGGTAAAAATTTACAGTTCGTTAGTCAGAAATTCACAGAAACCGAAAAGGCTGTGTTAGAATGTATGCAAGATGTCGCAATGACCGTCGACGCAATTGCCAAGGCCACATTACTTTTACCAGCCGACATCTTAGAAGCATTAACATCACTAGAACTAAACGGTGTTATTAAAAATTTAGGACTGGAGGGGTTTAGGAAAATAACATAAATGAAAACTTTAAATTTAATATTCAGAGAAGTTGATATAGCTAGTTTTGATAGAATCAAGCGCGGTGAAAAAACTATTGAAACTCGCGCGGGTTTACCGGAGTATAATGAAATTGTCGCTGGTGATGTTTTAAATATTAGTTGTGGAGAAGATACTATAACCAAAACAGTTGCTGATGTAATGCACTTTAAAAGCGTCGAAGAACTAATTGATACTATCGGGCTGAGTGAAATAATGGTCGCAGGAACAACCCGAGAAGAAGCAATTGCCAGATGGAATAGTTTTCCAGGGTATCCCGAACGAATTGCCGAGTACGGGATTATTGCGTGGAGGCTGCAAGATGTGAAGAAATAAAAAAGAGCGCAACCAATATGATTGCACCCGGCCGAATAGAATAAATTAGCCCTTTATCCAACCTTGCTCTATTTGCATGCGTTTAACCCATATGCCGTCTAGGAAATAAAATCCCTCCAACAACAGGTAGCCGAGAACAGGCATGGTTACGAATAGACCGAGCCATTCGTAAGTCGATTGCTCCACAGACTCATCAAAATAGAAATCTGCTAGCCCAACAAGCGCAATTGCTACAATGGGAACTAACATGAACACTCCCATAAAGATGGCCATCAAAATTCTGCCGTCTCTGCGAGTTTGCTTGATCCAAATAGGATCTAACATTGGATTCTTTCTTTGCATTTCGCTTCCTCCTATTTCTAAAATCAATCTTATCATTAAGTTATAAATTTGACAACCTCATCAACACTAAGCTAAACTCCACTTTGTATCTATAAACTTTTCTTAAAAAACGCATGGCAAAAGATTTAATCATAGTAGAATCCCCTACTAAAGCAAAAACTATTTCGAAATTTCTGGGCGGCAACTACGAAGTTGAAGCCAGTTTTGGTCATGTCCGTGACTTGCCGAAGTCGCGCATTTCCATCGACATAGAGAACGATTTTGCCCCGCAATACGCAATTGCACCTAAGGCCAAGGAGGTCATTGCCAAGCTCAAGAAAATGGCCAAGTCTGCCCCCTCTATTATATTGGCAACTGATGAAGACCGCGAAGGAGAAGCAATCTCCTGGCATTTAGTAGAGGCGTTGGGTTTAAAGTACAATGATCCAAAACTTAAACGGATTGTTTTCCACGAAATTACTAAGACTGCCATTGACCATGCTTTGGCAAATCCGCGCGCCATTGACCTTAATTTAGTCGACGCGCAGCAAGCGCGCCGTGTTCTTGACCGGTTAGTTGGCTACGAACTCTCGCCATTCCTTTGGCGCAAAATCCGCTATGGCCTCTCTGCTGGCCGCGTGCAGTCTGTGGCTGTGCGTTTGGTAGTGGAACGCGAGCGCGAAATCCAAGCTTTCAATGCCGAAGAGTATTGGAGCATCGAGGCGCAGCTTTCCAAACAAGGTGACGATCTACAATTCACAGCCAAGCTCTCCAAAATTGATGACAAGGCCGTTGGCAAAATGGGAATTACCGGCGAAACGCAAGCTAAAGGTATTACTGCAGATTTAGAAAACTCTAAGTACACGGTTACGGACATCACTAAAAAAGAAGTGAAGCGTAATCCGGCTGGGCCGTTCATCACTTCTACATTGCAACAAGAGGCGGCTCGCAAATTAGGTTTTAGTGCCAAGCAAACTATGGCTGTGGCGCAAGGATTATACGAAAAAGGGTTCATCACTTACATGCGTACCGACAGTTTGAACTTAGCGAAGTCGGCTTTAGAACAAGCTCAGCATGTGATTGTCGCTGAATTTGGCAAACAATATTCTTTAAGCGAGCCGCGAGTTTTTACAAACAAGAGTAAAGGTGCTCAAGAAGCTCATGAAGCCATTCGCCCAACCGACTTAAGTCTGCTCCCGCAAAATTTAAAAACAACCGAACGCAACGCGATTCGTCTTTACGATTTAATTTGGAAACGCACCATTGCCTCTCAAATGCCTCAAGCAATTTTTGATCAAACCGGTGTAGATATTTCTGCTGGCCCAAGCGCCACGCCGGACAAATACACTTTCCGAGCCAACGGCCAAGTCATAAAGTTCGACGGCTTTATTCGCGCTTACACAGAGGGTACCGACGAAAAGTCTGAAGACGAAATTGAAGGGGCTTTGCCCGAACTAAGCGTTAAAGAAATTTTAAAACTAATTGAGCTACAGCCAAATCAACATTTTACCGAACCTCCACCTCGCTACACGGATGCGACTTTGATTAAAACTTTGGAAGCCGCTGGTGTTGGTCGTCCGTCTACGTACGCGCCGACTTTAACAACCATTCAAGATCGTGGTTATGTGACAAAAGAAGATAAAAAGTACGCACCAACAGATGAAGGTTATTTAGTAACCGACATGCTCGTTGCGCATTTTCCAGAAATTGTTGATTTAAACTTTACTTCGCAAATTGAAGAACAGTTCGACGATATTGAAGAAGGTAAACGCAAATGGGTGCCAGTAATTGCCGATTTCTACGGACCGTTTAAGGCTCACTTAATAGAGAAAGAAAAAACCGTCGAGAAGAAAATTGAGTTGTCCGACGTTCCCTGCCCTCACTGTGAGCAAATGATGTTAATCAAATACGGTCGCATGGGTAAATTCTTAGCTTGTCCTGAAGAAGGTAGCAAGGTCACTTTGCCAATGCCAGAAGAAGCCGCACAAATTGCCGCTTTAGAAGAAAAGACAAAAGATGAACGCTGCCCAATTTGCGAAGGACCAATGAAAGTTCATCGTGGTCGCTTTGGATTTTTCTTGGGTTGCCAAGACTATCCAAAATGCAAAGGCATTGCCAAAATTTGGAACAAGACAGGGTTCAAATGTCCGAGCTGTTTAGAAAGCGCGGACCGCAAAGACAAACCTGGCGATGTGGTAGAAAAGAAGAGTCGTGGTCGCGGCAAACCTTTCTGGGCATGTACTCGTTGGCCAGACTGTGAATTGATTTTAAACTTGAAGCCTGAATCTGAAGCGCAGTTAATGGAACTATTTGAAGAATCAAAAAAGCCGAAACCTAAAGCTAAGGGTAAACGTAAGACGACTGCAAAGAAAAAAGTTACTAAGAAAGTTACAAAAGTCGACGACACTACTCCTCCAACTGAAGAAGCTAAATAATCGACCACCAGACTTAGGTCTGGTGGTTTTGTATTTGCCGGCAGGCCG
>CAZLAR010000010.1:18665-20718 GCA_964557735.1 uncultured Candidatus Saccharibacteria bacterium | reverse complement strand
AATAAAAACCTCGACTTCTCAGTCGAGGTTTTTCAAATATTAAATTTTAAAACACTACATCTATGTTCTAATTAAGAACTAGTTGTTGGTGTTGTTGTAGGAGTTTCAGATTTGAACTCAGCTTTACAAGCTTGACGAGCAGTTTTTTCTGCATCGTGAGCGGCTTTCTTTGCTGATCGCAACGCTTCTTTGGCGATTTTTAATTCATCATCAGTTGCGTCGCTTTCTCTAAGAGCTTTGAATGCAACTTCAGCTGCTTTCACGGCTTCTTTTGAAGCTTGGTGTGCAGACTTAATGCATGCAGTCATTACTTTAGCTTTTTCACGCTTAGAGTTACGATCCTCAGAACGAGATCCTTTTTTACAATCTTTTAATTCCTGAGTATCTTCCTTTAACTCAGTGATTGCTGCTGATTTTGCAGCTTTAAAAGTTGCGCGAGCAGCTTCAATGCTAGATTTTAAAGCAGCACGAGCTGTAACTTTATCAGAACCAGCCTTCAAGGCATCTTTGAAAGTTTTTTCAGCAGTTTTAATTGCTTCTTTCATAGTTTTTTCTGCTGTCTTAATAGCAGAATGATGCGCCTTGCGAGAGTCTTTTAAAGTATTCGTACATGGAACGATCGCTGAATCATCTTTTGAATCATCATCTGATTCATCTTCGTTCTCATCTTCAACTTCATCCGCGTCATCATCAGATCCACTTAGCATATGAAAATTGCCAAATGGACTAAAGTCGCTGGCTAAAGCCTGCGAAGAGGACAAAGCTGGGAACATTAATCCCAAACAAATTGCGAAGGCAAGGACCTTCTTTGTGTTAGACATTTTTGTTTTTGTTTCCTTTTTAGTTGATCTTACTGGTATTATAGCATAAATCAACAAATTTGTCCAATGGCACTAAGTTACACTTACATATCTGCTACGATCAAATCCAATACTACATGTGGAGGCATCGTGCCAGTTTTTAGTTCGCGATCCAAATTTTCTAATTTACCCAAAGTTATTTTTAATTTTATGATAGTAAAATTACGACTCAGTTTTTTTAAAATGTACAGTCGCCCACTTTTCCAACCGGTCATTTTTAGAATCGCGGTATCTGACATATGACGTTGGTCCGCATCTAACACAATGACTAAACTACGAAATTGATCTGCCAGAAGTCCAACAAATTTAATAGCCGTCAATTTCTCATCTGTTGTTTCTGTCGCAAAAAAAGTTTCTAACAACTGCACTGCTAACTTTTTATTCTTTGTAGCAATAGCATTCAGCAAAGCAAATACATCAACAGACGATTCTGTCTCTATTAACAACGCAACCATCGTAGTATTTACTGCCTCACCATTAGCATAGGCTTTCAGCTTCATTAGTTCACTCTGAGCACGCACTACATTGAGACTAGCTTCTTCATCGGGAAGCAAAATTTTAACCAAAGCTATACTCGCAGCCGATTCAATATTAATTTCACGGTCTTTGGCGAATTGAGAAACCCATTCTACTGCAGCCCGGTTACCAATAGGTGCATTTAGCTCAACCACTGCTACGCGCTGGTCCTTCAAAAATGCCTGATTGGATTTCACACGCTTATCTAAAGAATCTTCTACTATATACAGTGTGGCATTGTCCCCCACTGTTTCTAACATATCTTCCGGATCCAACTTTTTCCACACGTGGTCCAACACCACAACTTTTGGTGCCCCAAAAAGCTGTTGCTCAAACATAGTGCCCAAAGCCGGCAAGGCACTAGAGTCAGTAAAAGTCTCTACCTCTGCCTCTGCTTTCTCCGCCGCTTGTTTTATATGCAATTTTTTCGCTAGCGTATCGCTGCCAAGAAGTAATGTAATCATATCTGTTTTAGTATATCATGGGCTTGACTTGTTGCCAGAAAGTGCCCGACATTACCCTTTACCCATTGATTTTATTTGCAAAATCCATTAGAATGAGTCAGTTACGAAAATATGCACTCGTAGCTCAACTGGATAGAGTGTCCGGCTTCGAACCGGGAGGTTGCAGGTTCAAGTCCTGCCGAGTGCACCAAACTGCACCATAAAAAAGAACCG
>CAZLAR010000010.1:3922-18565 GCA_964557735.1 uncultured Candidatus Saccharibacteria bacterium | reverse complement strand
GGTTGCAGGTTCAAGTCCTGCCGAGTGCACCAAACTGCACCATAAAAAAGAACCGTCAGAATGTTCCGACGGTCGACTATCCTAGAATAACAGGTTAGTATCATCTAGGCATAGGATTTGTTACCATAAAGTCCCACCAGCCATTTACGGCACCGACAACTGCAACCACACAAATCGCTAGCAACAACAGTGGTCCTAACCACCATCTTGCAGTCTGATCAGCAGGATCAGGACAAGCACCGATAGCTTTTGGGTCGTTTTTTTTCAAACTCATTGTTCTCCTCCTCCACCTTTTTCCAAATAATGTTTTCTTCATCGCTGAGGTAATTGTATTACAAAACTCCAACGACTTCCTATTCTAATCAATTTATTTCCTTTTGTCAATCTTACCTATTTAAACCAAACACATGCAAGCAGTTATTCTTGCCGCAGGGAAAGGCCTGCGCCTTCGTCCATTTACGGAAAAACATCCCAAGCCACTCATCCCAGTTGCTAACAAGCCACTTCTTAAATACACCTTAGAAACCCTACCCGATAGCATTACCGAGATCATTATTATTATTGGCTATCTTGGCGAGCAGATTAAAGACTGCTTAGGTGACAACTGGAATGGCAAACCAATTAAATATATTGTGCAAGAAAATCTAGTTGGCACTGGTGATGCCCTCTTGCAAGCCAAAAATGTAGTTGAGCAAAATTTCTTAGTGGTGAATGGCGATGATCTTTATTCCAAAGATGACCTCACTGCCCTACTAAATCACCCTTACAGTATTCTGGCTTGGGAAAGTACTGTGGCTTATGAATTTGGCTTAAAAGTTTCCGAAGATATGCAACTCATGGGCTTTGATCCAAATTCTACTTTAATTAATTGCGGAGCCTACCATTTAACCAAAGATTTCTTTAAAGATCCTTTGGCCGAAATTACAGTGCGTGACAAAACCGAATACAGTTTGCCTCACACTTTGGTTAATATTGCTCAACATGATACAGTCATGGTTGTACCAGCTACCCACTGGTTCCCTATTGGTACACCAGCCCAGCATATTTTTGCTAATGGTTACTACACCCGCAAGCTCGAACAAAATCTCTAATTAACAACTGTCGAATTGAAAAATCCCCATTATTGTGGGATTTTTTGTTGGCCAAATTTTGACAACCAGAATAGCAAATCATATACTTAATCTACTGTTTAAATATTTTAATATAAATTTATGGCTGCAGACACTAAGATTGATATAGCTCCGGCAGAAGGTAAACTAGGCGTCCTGCTAGTAGGACTGGGGGCGGTTTCGACTACGTTCATTGCCGGAGTCGAAGCTGTTAAAAAAGGCTTGGCCGAACCAATTGGCTCACTCACCCAAATGGGCACGATTCGTTTAGGTAAACGCACAGACGATAATACTCCAGCAATTAAGGACTTCGTTCCTTTGGCTGGCCTAGAACAGCTTGTGTTTGGCGCGTGGGATGTTTACTCCGATAACGCTTATGACGCCGCAATTAAAGCTGGGGTTTTGGAAAAAAATTTGTTAGATAGCGTGCAAACAGAACTTGAAGCAGTAAAACCAATGCCCGCTGTATTCGAACCTAATTACGCTAAGCGTTTAAAGGACTACGACAATGTGAAATCTGGCGGTACTAAAATGGATATGGCCGCAGCGTTGATTGCAGACATTGAAAAGTTTAAAACAGACAATGATTGTGACCGACTAGTAATGGTGTGGGCTGCTTCTACGGAAATTTTCTTGCAACTGTCGGCCGAGCATGAGACTATAGAAAGTTTTGAACAAGCTATGAAGGACAACAGTCCGCAAATTGCGCCATCTATGATTTACGCTTACGCCGCCATTAAAGCTGGCGTACCGTTTGCGAACGGCGCCCCTAACTTAGCCCTGGATACTCCGGCTCTAACAGACTTTGCCCACCAAAACGGCGTACCAATTTGCGGTAAAGACTTTAAAACTGGGCAAACCTTAATGAAGACGATATTAGCCCCTGGTTTAAAATCACGCTCTATTGGCATAGACGGTTGGTTCTCTACTAATATTCTTGGTAATCGCGACGGCGAAGTTCTCGACGATCCAGATAACTTTAAAACCAAAGAAGAATCTAAGCTAGGGGTATTGGAAACAATTTTACAACCGGACAAAAATCCTAAATTGTACGGCAACACCTACCACAAAATTCGCATTGAGTACTATCCCCCACGTGGCGACAACAAAGAAGGCTGGGACAACATCGACATCTTTGGTTGGCTTGGCTACAAAATGCAAATTAAAATCGATTTCCTTTGCAAAGATTCTATTTTGGCAGCACCACTCGTGCTCGACTTAGCGTTGTTCTTAGACTTAGCGCAACGCTCTAAAATGAAGGGTGTGCAAGAATGGCTATCATTCTATTTCAAAGCCCCTCAGACTGCCCCAGAAGTTTACGAAGAGCACGACATCTTCATTCAACAAATGAAATTAAAAAACACGTTGCGCCACATTCAAGGTGAAGAGTCTATTACTCATTTAGGGTTGGATTATTACGATTAGACCTCGAATATAAATTACCCAAAACAAAACAGCGCCTCAAGCGCTGTTTTTAAATATCATTGTTTGGTGGACCGGGTGGGATTCGAACCCACGACCAATTGATTAAGAGTCAACTGCTCTACCGACTGAGCTACCGATCCAAAAATGCAACAATTTAAATGCCACAGAATGTTATACAAAGAAAAGTATACCAAAAATAACTAGAAAAATCAATAGTTTGCCCTAACGCGCTGTAGCAGGCGCCAAACCAAACGCATCGGCACCGCTCACGGGCCATGGCTGGAAACTGGCATTCTCCCCAAGTTGCTGTACTAATGATTCGTGCTGTCCCATATTTACCCTAACAATACGGTCCAAAATTCCAGCAGTATCAGTCTGCACTGAAGAAACTTTACGCATTTCTTGTAGTATCATAAACCCAACCAAAATTGTAATGACCCCTAAAAAGAGCCACAATAAAATACTAAGTTTACCTTTTGCTTTTTCTAGCAAAGCGCCGACACTTTTTAAATTAAAAGGAATTTTAATTTTTTGCATAATTATTTTTTGATGAAAAATTCAGAAGTAAATATTGCTTTAGCTTCATCGTCACCGTCTTCGTCTTCCGAAACTGTTATTGATAAATTCTTGGAATGAGTTACAAACGGCATGTGCTCTGCCAACTGCATATACAACATTATATTTTCAAAAGTCCCGCGTACAGACAATGAATATGGTACAGCGATTAAACCACTACCTGCAGCATCTACCGGTTTAGCTTCTTTAATTGTGCCGGCTACTGTAATCTGTAAATCCAAACCATAACGCTGAGCTGCCTGCTCTAATTGCCAAATTTCTTTAACAACTTTAGTGTCGCTACTAAATAGCTCGTCAGGAGGATATTGAGATGCTTCCAAAATTGATAGATCCTTTTTCCCTTGCTCAAAACTTTTTTGTTCACGTTGTAATACTTCTAATTCAACGTTCTGCTGGGTAAGTGAATCTGCCACAACCTGATTCTTCTTAGCCATAATACCGTAGCCAAAAAAATACATTAAAATGGCAAATAACCCAAAACTGATTATCAGAACAATTATTTTAGTTTTATTGGTCCAGCCTTTTATCATTTCTTTACCTCCGCAACATTTTGTCCGTCAACCAAAACACCATCAGCAATTGAAAAAGTAAAGTTAAATTTTACGTCTGTTGGCTTAGTAACATTTTCTAGCGGATAGTTAATATTTTTAAAATGATTTTTGTCAGCATTAATATTATTATACAAATCTATTACCAAATCCCTAGTCGGGCTATAACCAGCTATAGTAACTTCATTCTTAGTAGCGTCAGCAGTAAACTGAGTAATTTTTACACTATACGGCACGTTTGCCGCAAATGCAGTCAACACTTTTGACCATTTCGGGGTTTTAGATAGTAAAGAATTGAAGTCAGAGATCTGAGAATTCGCTTTTTTGATTTGTTCTTTTACAGTCGCGTTTTCACTTTTATTTGCCACTCGCTTGAGTTGTTCAATTTCCGCAGTACTAGCCTGCATTTTATTATTCAAATAAGTCCACACCCCGAACTGTAGCAATACTCCTAAAATTAAAATAACGACGCCGGCAGTGGCTGCCACCGAAAGACTGTACAAAGTGCGTTCGTATGCTAGTTCCCGTTGCTTTAATTTTGGCAATAGATTAATTCTCTTCATTCCTGTGCCCCCCACATAGCTAACCCGATTGCTGTGGTATAGCTTAATGCTTCATATGGAGTTAATGGTGCATGTTCCAAATTAGGCACATGTTCTAAAGGATTCGCAACCGTGACATTAATCGGGGCGTATTGCTCCAGAAGTGATGGTAAAACTTCCCCAATATGGCGAAGCTTTGCTCCCCCACCAGTTAACAATACTTGGTTAATATGCGTATCGGAATGATCGTAATGAAACTTTAATACATTTTTTATTTCAGCGGCCATGTCTTGTACGCCAGACATCATAGCAGTTTTTAAATTAGGATATTTAACCGTATTAGCCAAACCAACTTCACGTTTAAGCTTTTCTGCTGTCGCAGGAGTAATAGACAAGGTCTTCGCCAACTTTTCTGTAAAAACGTCTCCAGCCACTGGCACCGACGAAGTAAACTGCAACACCCCGTTTTCGACAATGATCATGGCGGTCTTAAAAGCATCCATGTCTACCAATAGAATTGGCTCGTTAACTAACTGAGGCACCAATGCTCTAGCTACGCTCTGTGCCTCGACTTCTACGCCACAAAGTTGTAAACCAGCATCCTCTACAATATGAATCAAGGTGTCTACATATTCTTTTGGTGCAGCAATTAAAAGCACGCTCATTGTCTTAGTACTCTTACTTAGAATCTGCCAGTCAAAATAGACTTGATCCATTGGCACCGGAATGTAGGCTTCAGCTTCGAACATAATGGCGTTCTCTGCTTTAGACTCTTCAATGATCGGAATATCCATAACGCGAATAAAAGACTTTGATTCAGGAATACAAATCACTACCCGGTTAGTATTAAAACTGCCATGCTGAGGAGAATCGATACTAAGTTTAATAAACTCAGAAAGTTTTTTAGCGTTAGTAAATGCATCGTTTAGCATCAGACCGGCTGGCAACGGGGCATTGGCATATGCCCGCATAGTCGTCCGACTATGCTTCACATCAAATTGCATCGCCTTAATAGCGTGTGCATTAATGTGCAAACCGAGATACTGATATTTTTTTTCAAATGGATTGAATTTCATCTTTTTACTGTAACTATATTATACACTACTGAATACTGTTGCTAATATTGTAAATTGGACTAATCAAAGCTAAAGCTAAAAAGCCCACTACTGCACCAATAACTAACAACAACAGAGGCTCAATAATCGAAGACATATTTTTCATAGTGTCATCAACTTCAGCTTCGAAATGTTCCGCTAATTGGTCGAGAATGTTTTCTAAATTGCCAGTTTCTTCGCCAATTGCCAGCATTTGCGTAACGATGAATGGAAATAATTTACTGTGCTCACCCAATGCTTCAGTCAACGGTTTCCCTACCTTCACCGACTCGGCTGCCTGGTTTAAAACCTCACGATAGAAGACATTATCCATGGCCTGACTAGTGACCTCTAAACCCTGAACTACGGCTATACCTGACTTCATCAATGACCCCAGGATACGCGCAAAACGTGCCATATTGATCTTTTTTACCACAGGGCTAATTAGAGGCATATTCAGCAAAAAAGTGTCTAAAACCCGCATTCCTGACTCGGTACGTAAAAGCGCAATAAATCCACCTACTGCACCAATTAACCCTCCAATTACCAAAATCGCATGACCGGCCATGAAGTCGGAGAACAAAATTACAACGCGGGTCGTAATTGGCAATTTTGTGTCAAAATCTTTAAAGGTCGCAGTTAAGCTCGGCAAGACAAAAATCGCTAACGCAATACCAATCACAACCATAGCTGAGATAATAACACCTGGGTAGATCATGGCACCCTTAGTCTTGGATTTTAAATCAGCTTCACGTTGCAATTGAATGCGCAGATATTCCAAACTTTTTTCCAAGTTACCAGATAACTCCCCGACCTCAACCATACTCACAAAAATATGGGAAAAGATTTTGGGAAATTCCGCCATAGATTCATGAATACTTTTTCCAGCTTCTACGTTGCCCGCCAAAACATTAACTGTATTTTTAAACTTTTTATTAGCAGTCTGCTTACTAATGATCCGCAACGCGCGTGGGGCAGACACACCAGAGCGAAGTAACAAGTCTAAGTTTTGGATAAACGCAATTTTCTCTTTCAACGGCACAGATGTTAAACCAACAAACATAGCCATAAAATCACGTTGTTTGCTTTCTTCAATATCCAACAGGATTAATCCTTGATCTTTTAACAAATGCCCAGCGGCCATTAAATTAGCCGCTTCTATTGTGCCAGTTTCGGTTGAGCCAGTTTTAGATGCTGCTGAATATGTAAACTTAGCCATTGGATTTTAAAACTTTATTCTTTAGTAACACGTAAAATTTCGTCTATGGTGGTAACACCTTGAGCCGCTTTTAGAAAACCATCCTGCCACATTAAAATCATTCCTTGTTTTTCCGCTTGATCTTGAATTTCTAAACTAGTCGAGCGTTTTACGATTAAGTCTTGGACTTCCGGCGTATTCTCTAAAATTTCATGGATACCAATACGACCTTTGTAACCAGTATTACTACATTTATCACAACCCTTGCCATGGAAAAAATCCAAATCCTCAAAAGATTTTATTTTATGATCTAAAATTTCTTCTCTGTTAAACGTCGCGACCAATTTTTCCATGTCGAATTGCTTTGCTAATGCGCCGCGAAGCACATCGTCCATCTCCATTTTCTCTTTGCAGTCTGGGCAAATAACGCGGACGAGCCGTTGCGCCATAATGGCGTTAATGGTCGAGGCAATTAAATACGGCTCAATGCCAATGTCGATGATGCGCGGTGGCGCAGCGGCGGCAGAGTTAGTATGCAACGTAGAAAGCACAATGTGACCGGTCATAGCGGCGTGCATCGCCTCTTCCGCGGTCTCTTTGTCACGAATCTCCCCAATCATAATAATGTTCGGATCTTGGCGGAGAAGGGCGCGAAGACCGAGCGCGAAAGTTAGACCAATTTTAGTGTTAGTCTGCATTTGGTTAGCACCGACAATGCGATACTCAACCGGGTCTTCAATGGTAGAAATATTTACAGTTTTTGTATTTAAAATAGTTAGTGCGGCATAAAGTGTTGTTGATTTTCCAGAACCAGTCGGCCCAGTCACGAGCATCATGCCATGAGGTTTGTGAATGTTTCTGGTCACCATGTCGATTTGAGATTTGAAGAAGCCGAGCTGTTCAAACGTCATCGCTTTAGTCGACTCGTCTAGCAAACGAATAACCACTTTTTCGCCATCGAAAATTGGGATAGTCGAAACACGCAAAGAGAATTTGTAGCCATCTTTTTCTATTTTGTAGCGGCCATCTTGTGGTAATCTATGTTCATCAATTTTTAGGTTCGAAAGAACTTTAATGCGGGCCACGAGTGCAGCTTGGATCATTTTTGGTAACGTCATGGCATCGTGCAAAACGCCATCAATGCGGTAACGAACACTTACTGCATTTTCTTGCGGCTCAATGTGAATGTCGGAGGCTTTTTCGATTACGGCGTATTCCAAAAGCGTATCGACTACGCGAATGATCGGAATTTCTTCCGCCATTTTCTTTAGTTCATCGTCCAAACTGCCTTCAACGCCACTCTTTAAGTCGTCCGGTTTACCCTCTCGCACCATGTGCTTAATTTCGCCTTCTAAGTTAGTGTGGTATTTAGACAGGCCGAAGTCTAGTGATGTTTTGGCAATAAGGAATACTTTAACGTCGAGCCCGGTTTTCTTCTTCATGAACTCGCGGGTCTGCAAGTCGGTTGGGTCAACCATGGCTAACGACAGTACAGTCTTGTCTTTGGCAAAACTAATGACCTTGTGGCGCCGCGCAATTGGCTCGGGCACCAGATTTAAGACTTCTGGTGGGAGGGCTTCGTTACGCAAATCAATGATCGGTACATCAAATTCTTCTGATTTAACTTTCAGTAATTGTTCTTCGGTAAGCGCTTTTTTATCTACCAGAAAATCCTCCCACGGGATGGGAGTTTTGGCTTTCGCAGTCAACCACTCTTTGTCTAAAGTCTGTAGGGCTGTGCTAGTAATTACCTTTTTTTTGGTTAGGAGCTGGTTTAATTCAGCTGTAATCATTTTTTTGTGTTTGTTTCTTTTGATAAAGGAAAGAATTGTGAGCACGGAGACGGCACTCCTCACGTCGCCATTCGGCTCGTTCGTGCGTTAGCACACCCTCTCCGTTAGCTAACAATTCTTTCCTTCAAAACATCCAAATAACAAAATAATTATAACATATTTGGGTTGGTTTTTCCAAATGGGTTTTGGTACCAAAAAACCCCGCTGGCATACGGGGTTTTTAATTAAAAATAACTCGGAAATATGTTGTAGAACTTAGTCTTTTCCAAAAGCTTGGACTATTTCCTCAACCGGCACTCCGTTTTCACTTAGATCAGTAAAATCCATTACGGTTTTCCAGGTTTTGTCTTTAATTGTATCTTGCATTTTTAAATACTTAATTATTTTAATTTTACTTAGAAATATTTGTCTTTCTTAAAGAATGAGTTAACAGCAAATGCCATGATTAGCAAACCCAGGCCGAAGAAGATCCAAAAATATGAACCTTCAAAACTATCACCCGCTGCAAAGGTTAATATACTAACACCAAAGGCAACAACACCGATGATAATATTTTTTAAGGGTGTCTTAGTTGATGCGACAATATCTTCAACTGTGAATACTTTGCCATCAATGATTATTGGATTCATGGCTACATTTAAGGCATTTTTCTTGGTCAATGCATATCCATTATCACATATCGGGCAGGTTAAAAAATACTGCGACCTGTCAGGGATGATCGGAATAAAGAACAAAGTAAGCCATGTGGTTAATTTTACTAAAGGCCAATTGTATTCGTTTTTACAATTTTCGCAAACATATTTTGATTTAGTAAAACCGATTTTATTTGGTTTAGTATTCCAGCCAAATATAATGAACATATAATTTATTATTTATAAAACTTTAATTATTTTCCCAGATAACCAGAAACTACCAAAAATAATATTGCCAATTTCTATAATTTTATTTGTCATTTTAGGGTCTACAACTATATCATAGTCCGCATCCAAACTATTTACAACTAACCAATAAAATTCATAACCTGTTCTAGAATTTTTTAAAATTTCTACGCGCTTTACTTCACCAGCAAACATTGCACGAGCCACTTGTTTTTGACCTTCCTGTACAAATTGCCCCGATGGAACAAATGTATGTGTGCCAAAAAAATCATGTCCTTTTTTCTTTTGCTCGGCAGTAAACTCAGCTTCGTCTTCATAAAGGCTCAATTCTGATTCTGCAAATGCGGTTACCTGAGCCAAAGCCTCTTTGCCAATCAAGCTATCATTAATTGAAAAATTAGGGCTGTCAAAAATAAATGGATACTCTTGAGTATCATTTACATTTCCTTCATTGATCCATACTGAGTATGCATTTTCCATATCCGAATAGTCAGATGGTATCACATCACTTATTCTCACTATATTTTCTGTAACTCCATTGAAATAGGGGTTGCAACCTGGCTCCTTACTCTTATCGTTAGGGATACAAACCCAAAACTCTATTCTTGGTTCAATTTTAAGAACATAGTAATCCCCGACTGCGGTGTTAAATTGCTCGCCAGCTTCGCAGATTTCCTTGTTAAGTTCAGCAAATTGCTCACGGGTGATACCACTAAATCCGATATCTGAAAAATGACTCATGTATTATGTTCAAAAGGTTTCTTATTTAAGAAGATTAGTCCACATCCAAAGATCAGCATTGGGTGATATCCTCTCTAAATCATCAATAAATGTTAAAAGTTCTCGTGCATAATTTTGATTCTTTTCTGATACTTTATGTTGGCTTATTTGAGATCTATAACCTCTGAAAGATTTTTGCAACCTCCAAAAGTTCTTCATTTGAATTTCTGGTGGTGTTTTGCCAGAAGCAATATAGCTAAGAGTGCCTGCTATTAAATCTTCGTCGAGTTCTAAGTTTGTCCTAATATCCCATAGTAATGAATCTACTTCTGGAGAATTCATAGCTGGCCATTGTAGGTCATTCCACATATGAGTGTATAAAGCTTCTGGGTCTGTTGAGGTGATAGGGTGGATTTCAAATACTTGAAAATACTCTTCCAAAAATTCATCCGTATTATAATGCATAGTGGTATTGTGGAAAGATTGAAGAGCTTTTCCAAATAGATATTTTTTTGCTAATTGAGCCCCTTTTTTGTAACCGCAAAGCTGCTCGTATACTTCAATACCGAATAGATTACCCAAATCGTCAGTACCTGCTTCATTCTTTATATCCCCAAAGTTATTCACAACATAGTTTGTCATCTCCAACAATCTCTCAGCTAACTCAGTATCAGTTCTATTGTCTAATTCTTCGAAAACCAAACTAGATAAATTACCTAAATGTGCGTATGGCAAGTCTTTATTTGTGACATCGTAATATAGTTCTGATTTTAGGTACTCTGGGAATAATTCATCTATCCACAGATTTATATTTCCGTATGTTATTGAGTCAATGGCTAGTTTTTTAAATTCTTCGATTGTCATCCTAAATGGGTTTATTTGGTCGATCACCACAGTATTCACACTTCGGATTATCACAGCCTGTTTCTAACCAAATGTTTTCTTTCAAACAAAATAGAGCATCATAATCATGATGGTAGTATTGATTGCTTCCGCAATTAGGACATTTCTCATCTCTTTTCAGAACCTCAATATCCATTCCGCTAATTTGTTTTGGGATATCCATAATCATTAATCCCTAACTACGTTTGTAAGAAACTTCCAAAATTTTATTACCTACCGTTCCTCAAAAGCTAACTTCATTACCTGAAGGTAATCAAGTTTCCATTGACCGTTCTCTTTGATGAAAATCATCTTTGCAGTTTCTGTTTTGCCGGTGGAAGGATATTTTAATTTGTAGCTAAAGGAGGCATATTGACCACCTTTGTAAATCTTGATGTTCTTGTAGTCCAAGGCCTTAGCTAGCACCGAATCACTTTCGTAAGCATCTAAGTCCTTAACTAACAAAGGTGTTTGATTAAACAGGCTTGCACTTGCCGAAGAAAGATACGGCATAGTCTCAGCGACGGTAGGTAATTCAAATGTTGATTCAATTAGGTTAGTAATGTATGCAACATCGAGACTGTTCTTCTTCATTGTCTTTTTAGGAAGATCTGGTGTTGCGTATACATACTCTGCGAGCAGTTCATATTCTTCATCAAGGGTCATAGTCGGAGCCTGTGCGGTTGCAGGCGCAGCTGGGACTTTAAATGTCCCTGCAGCTACCATCGCTCCCCGACCGTTGGCGTATGGATAGATTTGGATGGTGTAGGTTACATCAGGGCTAAACCAAAATGGAGTCTCGGCAACGCCGTTAGCAGTCACGCGAGGGTTGTAGGTCTTGCCATCGATCATAAACGAATATGTTCGACGGGCTGGTATGAGCCAAGAGAACTTGTACTGATACTTGTTCGTAGCAGCATCATAGTTTGTTGTCTGGACTTCGAATCGAGCCTGACTAGAAGAAATGATCACTTCTTCGGGCCATACGAAGCCTGCCTTCGCAACCTGTGGTGCAAACGCACCAAGCAACGAAGCCAAAGCCATAATTCCTGCCACTAGGACAATTTTGAGTCTTTGCATGGGTGTGGGGTTAATTGATTTAATTATACACTCAAAATAATCTTTATAATGCGTAAATTACACTTTCCAATAATATAAACTTATAAGATTATCAGAGTAAGTTTCTCCGTAATCAGTATGAGATTTTGGAATCTCGTAATTATCATTCGGCAAGAGCTGTCTCCAACTTAAGTCTTTTATATATAGTTTAATATTCTGCTTAAATAGCAGACGTGTGATGATATTACGGATACTATATCCGAATTTTGCAAAATTATTTTGTGCTTCTATTAAGCTTACCGAATTTGCTCCGGTGGTACTAGGAAACCTAAGTTGACTTTCATCATCTTCCCAGCCACAGACCTTACAACTATCATATGAGCCAGGCGGTTCTTTAAAAGTTAAATAACCGCAGGTTGGACATGTATAATTCATAGTTATCTTCTTCTAATTTTCCTGTCTTGTTAACTCTTGAAGTAATCAACTTCTTCGAAAGACTTGAAAAATGTTTAAGTAGCCCGCCAGAATTAATTTCCATCAATTCTATTTGCTATTTCATAGGTAAAGTCTATCTTATCATATCTTTGACTCTTATCCGTAGCATTACTTAATACACTCAAGAAATTATTGTAATCATTACTATTTATATTTCTACATCTCTGCTCAAAATCTCCGATATCTTTTAACACTAAATGTAGAGATTTTGGATTGCGCGCTCTTATTACTTCAGATTCTGTGTCTAGGCTCCTTAAGTTATCAGAGAATGCATCCCAGCTTCCTCTTTGGGATAATGGTATGCCTAAGGCATATTCGAAGGAATTTATTATCCCTAACTTATCTTCTTTTTCCGAAAAATCAATTGTTAAATTTAATTCATCCATACATATTATTTAACCCTATAGAATTTAATACCTGGCTCTTTACCATAATGGGTATTCGTAAAATACGATTCTCCACCCTTTCCTGTTAGTAGTCTTTGTACTCCCCGATTATCCTGACTCAATGGTTTAATATCCCATTCTCTATAATAATTCTTATCTGCATTATAAGGCAAATCATTATCCCTATTTTCAAAGGTTCTACCACCTCGATAACCAGGAATTTTATTATAGCCATTAGCCTCTAACGTTTCTAATGTGGTTGATGCCGACCTAGGTAAAGACGATCGATTCACTGTTGGTATTGCAGCTCCCGAAGATCCCACTCCTTCTGGAGGTAATAAATATTGCTGCCCTGAGGTTTTTAATTGTGGTGATACTTCAGCTATACCATTCGGTGCTTTAACTTTTATTCCGCCCCCTACAGCAGCCCCCACGGTTACTATTAATTCAGTCGCTTTTGGATGCTGTACCTGCCAGTTATAAGAGTCTTGTCTAAAATCTTTATATGCTTGAATATCTCTATTAAAGTTTTCTTTAGTTTGCTGGTATCCACTTTGGATAGCAGGCTTCACTGTGTTGTTCCAAGTATCAGTTACTGCCTGCTTGACGTAACTGTAGGCATTTTTAGCATCATTATACCTATCACCCCACCAACCTAGCCCTGACGGATCAGTAACATTGATAGGGTTATTTCCAGCGTATGAATATGAATTCATAGTCTGCGGGTTAGAAAAATCAAACCCTACATTTATGAACTCAGAGTCCTCACTCAAGAACCTTCCAACATGACCATCATAGTACCTTGCCTCCAAGTAGCTGAGCTCAGTATCTGTATCATATTCTTGACCAATGTACTTCCGCTGCTCTGGCGTACTAGCAGTTGTAGAATTATAACTAATCTCCCCAAAAGGATGATAGTCTAGCAACTCTTCAACGTCTCCACCTGCGTTAGTCACTGCAACAGTGCTACCTAAATGATCCGTATGAGCCACGCTCATACTAGCACCCGATCCAGCCCCCTTAATTGTAGCAGTTAGACCATCCCCAGCAAAGATATGTTTTTGCACAGTCTGGCCGTCTGTATTGAACCCTTTGTTCGGATATAAAGTTGTCGTTAAATCATTGGCCACCGACACTCGCATTCCAGAAGTATCGTAACCATACTCGATCGGCCGAGCTCCCTCTGACAAAGTTATTGTCACTATGCGGTTATTGTAATCCCACTCATACCTGTCCCCTGCAGCTGACAACACATTTCCATTCTGGTCATATTCATAGTTAATTAGATCTGCATCCGATCTAATCTGAGTTACCGCATGAGGATTGGCGTAGCTTTCATTCAAATTTCCTTGGTATAGATAATCACCAACATCGGACTTATGCGTAATATTGCCTATAGCGTCATACTCATAAGTTTGTACTATTGGTCCGCTACCAGTCACATACAGCACATTTGATGAAACTAGCCGATGTAAATCGTCGTAGCTGTACATCGCACCACGGGCAGTGCCATAATGATTGCCATCAGTAATAGTTAAAATATTTCCAACAGCATCGTAGGTATAACTTAAATCTTGCAAGTACATATTTCGACCGCCAGTGATTGAAGCAGTTCTTTTATTCACCAGGCGATACATTTGCGCCGAGTCATAGGTATTCGTTGTCTCCGTCCCGTTAGCATAACTAACATACGCTATGTTACCGGTCGCAGCATAATCTATATCGTTCACAACATTACCAAAGCTTCCTGTAATGGCTTCTTTAGACTTCACAGATTCAATGGCTCCTCCAATATTGAATTCATACTTCACTTGAGAAAAGTCTGGGTTTGTCTGAAGTATTTCCTGACCTTGCCTGTCGTAACTATACTCAGTTATAAATATTTCTGATCCAATAGTTTTGGTTTCTTTAGAAATTTGACCGAGTACATTGTACTCA
>CAZLAR010000010.1:0-3822 GCA_964557735.1 uncultured Candidatus Saccharibacteria bacterium | reverse complement strand
TTCTGATCCAATAGTTTTGGTTTCTTTAGAAATTTGACCGAGTACATTGTACTCATATTCAGTTTCTAAACTACTGTTAACAGCGCTGCACAATCGACCAGCTCCTTCTAAGCAAGCATCATAGACGAAGGTGACTTCTAACACATTATCATTCCCCAAGTCTTCAGAGAGCACCCGATTCAATGCGTCGTATTCGTAAGTTACCACCTGACCAATGGCATCAGTTCGCTCTACTAAATTCCCTGCCGCATCATATACATATTCCCACACGCCAAAAGTTTCGTCGTCTGAAGCATGTAAATCTTCTGCTACTAAACGGCGACCGAGACCATCATAACTAAACTCGCGCACGTTGTCTAAAGCATCTGTTATTTTAGCTAAGTTACCTTCTGCATCATATTCATACTCAGTCACATAGACTTCTGTATTGTTATGTTCTTCTACTTGAACCAAACGGTCCCAAGCATCTTTTTCTAACCCTTTTACTTTCCCAGCTGCATCAGTAGAAGTCACTTTCCAGTCGTTATACTCGTTAGTAGAAGTACCAAGTACATTAGACATGACGGTAACACGGTAAGCTGGATCGTAGGTTAGCGAAGTGAATAAGTTTGAATTGGTACTAATTGCAGTACGGGCATCGCCATCACTAAAGTATGGAAGCGACGTTTTCTGAACCTGAGCCAGCCCGTTATACTCTGTATCAGTTACAGTGTACCGCGGAGTACTTGGCGCATTGTCCGCCGATTCAACCAAAGCTCGAGTTTGTACTGGCCTGTCAAACCCATCAGTATATGTAATCGTTTTACGTTCCCGAGGGCTAGTAGCGTTTACCTCATCAAGGAAGTTTATTTCAGTGGTTTTCCGACCACTCACTTCTGAGCCACCTGGGCCACTTTGCTCATACAATTCATAAGTCGCAGTCTTTTTAGTAAACAGTATGTTTGGATCTGTTTGTCCGGGTTGAGTGAGCTCTTCTTTTGTCGCACGACCGAGACCGTCATAACTAATCTTATTTACTAAACCATTTGAGTCAGTAGTCTTAAACGGTTGTCCAACACGATAGTCGTATTCATAGTTAACTTCTTGACTTAAGGCATTAGTCACAGTCTCTGGATACAAGTTAAACTCATCATACACATAACTTGTAACATTCCCCACTGGATCTGTTTCGGTTACAGGCAAGCCATAGTCATTAAAGGTTCGAGTCACAGACGCATAACTAGAACCACTAATCCAACTTTCATCTTTTGTGCCATTACCAAGGTCAACTTCACCAAACGCTAAACCGTCATAGTAATTTTTTCCTTCTTTGACTTTAACATTTGCCTGATTGCGTTCTATATAGCCAGAAGGAAGTCCGACAATTGTTTCGTCACCAACCGGTTCGGCATAGCTAACGGTCGTAGTTAATTTATCTGTGCCAACGTCTGTAAAAGTACCAACGTCGTTAGCGGTTACTAAACCAAAATCAATTCCCGAAAGCAGGTTACCGGTGTCTTCGTCGTACACATAAGTACTGGCTTTATCTTTGTGACTAGTGTCTCCATCGAATGTTCTAGAAACCGCCGCGGAAAGTTTAGCGAAAGACCTGTCTTCTGCGCCGCCAACTCCTGGCAAACGATCAAACTCCCACTTGTTCAAAGCTTGGGTAAACAAATTACCTGTGCTATCTCTCAGCTCACTTTTATAGACTTTCCCTGCCTTGGCCCAATCGTCTAGCAATTCGCCGTAAGCGACGTTAGCTTCATTACCCTGATGATAGAAAGTCGCTACGGTATTGCCGACGTCATCTGTCCGCACGACTTTTTCGAAGCCTACAAAGCGGCGATCCATTGGACCGTTATAATAGTACCAACCACCCGCGTACTCAAAAGTATTCTGCCACACTTGACCATTGCGGTCGTCGTAATCAATTTTCTCTACAGTCTGCACCGCAAACGGCATGTTCGGGTTCAAACTCTCCCCTTCGCTATCTCGATACTGCGCTGACGACTTATACGTAATCGTCGTTGTTCCACCAGTGTTCTGAGTAATTTTTGTTAGTAAGTCGGTAGCAGCAATGCTTTCGTAAGCAAAACTCATACCGCCGTCGGTAATAGGGTTTGCCCCGCTACTGTCAAATCCAGTGTATTCGACGCCAGTTAATTGAGAACGACGATTGACTGATTGTTGGCCATAGTTGAGATCGTATCGACCGACCACAACTTCACCAATAACTATTTCCACACTTGCAATGCGTTTAGTATTTGTAACCATAAAGCCATACTTAGCGCTCATCGCTTTATCCGGCCGATTTTCCAAGTTAAATTGGACCTTAAAAATCCCTTGTTCTTCATTAACACCAGATCCAAAATTGGTGTAGCGAATTACTGAAGGGTATACTTGACCATCTATCTTGGAATATTCATACGAAACAAAGTTACCCTTGGCATCTGTAATGCGAGTTAAGTGCCACCGAAAAACTTTCGTAGTATCTGTGGGGTTACTCAATCGACTTTGTTCATCGGCTCCATAAGTAAAAGTGGTGCCCGTTTTATCTTTTATGGTCCACATCCCTCCGCCCGCATTGGCATCTGCATCAAACGAGTACTTCAAGAAACTGCCAGTGTCTATTTTGGCACCGAATTCTGAAACTCCACCGTTGCTGCTAATCTTTTTTAAGTCACCACTCAAAGATGAAGTAAAGTTTTCGCTCGTGTACATTTTATTCAGTCCATCTACATTTTTTCGTTCAATGGTTGGAGTATCTAAACCCCATCCGTAGCCAACCAAGGAGCCTTCCTCGTTTTGTTGACTGTTGTACGAAAGTGAAAGTGATGGTTGCATACCACCGCGGCCTTGCGGAACTTGCAAAGCGTAGTTATACACCAAAGCTCCAGATGCAATGTCGGCATCTGCAACTTTTTGCTTTATTGTTGAAGGAGGAAGCTGCACATTTGGGACACCTGGTGGTTCTGGAATGCCATTTGGAGTTGTTTCTTCTTCCTCAACGGGTTGTTCGGCATCTTCCCCGGCAACTTCGTCTGCTTTCTCATCTTCAGGCTTAACTTCCTCTTCGGATGTGGTTTGACTCCCTGCTGGTTCATCAATTTTTTCAATTGGGGCAGCTTGTTCAATTCCTGCTTCTATTGATACTGCCTTTTCATTACTTTCAGCAGCTAATACCTGTTGCACAGGCTGGGCAAACATACCCACAGCTACCACAACAATGATCCATTTGGAAAGACGACCTTTAATTATTGAATTCATAATAGATTTAAATTAATTTTTTATTCGTTATCACTAGCTTTAGCCGACGGTTCACCGGCACAATCCCCACGATATTCTCGACTCTGAATATTTCCCTCAGAATCTGTTACTGTTCGAGCGGAGCAAATATGGGCCTTGGTCCAACCCGAACCATTATTCAAATATACACAACCAGTGTAATTCGATTCTGGGTTGGTACCACCATAGTTTGTAGAAACGTATACAAAATCCGGTAATCCATCACCATTTATTTCTTGGAAACCGGTTTGTCCATTTTGAAAGAAAGATAAATTATACGGAGTATCAGGATTGTATACATCTGAAACTGGATAACCATGAATCAATTGCATCTGACAATTAGGGTGTGGTAAGCTTTCAGGCGGAAACTGATTAGCAGTTCCCCTAGATAGAAGAGTTTCTGCACTCTTATCATCTCTATTATCCAATTCCATTTTTTCTTCAAATGACAAGACTTTATTTGAACCAATATTTATTTTGTTATGCAACTGGTAATTTGAAATCCCTAGCACTGCCACGGCCAAAGTCAAAACACCAAATGCTAAATATTTTTTA
>CAZLAR010000009.1:0-21861 GCA_964557735.1 uncultured Candidatus Saccharibacteria bacterium | reverse complement strand
GTTGCCTTCAAACGTACACACCGGCTAAAGCCGGTGGTTTTTACATGTAATAAAAGCCGTCATAAAGACGGCGGTTTGTTCCAAGAACTTTTGTTTATCAATAACATCAATATTGGAGCAAAAATTAATACAATTACCATAGGTATTTCTCTCTCACTCTCAGACAATTCAGTTTGATTCGATACAGAGGTAACTATATAGACTAAAACACTGCACAACGCAGTCATTATTCCTGCAAAAAACAACACTTGTCTCCATTGCGCTACAATAAACACTCGACCATAAAAAACTAGTACCAGTGTTACATAGAGAGTGGGCGGTAAAAACACTAGAAGCATCATTTTCAGTTCCCCCTTTTAAGCTATTGCAAATATTATAACATTACTGTATACTATTCAAGTACTTAATTTATATATCCCATGCCAAGAATGTGCACCATTTGCGGTAAGACTTACTCCAAAACCATTAAGCGCTCCCACTCTATGCGCGCTTCAATCCGACGATTGATGCCAAACACTCAGTGGACTCGCAACGAAGATGGTAATCGAGTTAAAGCTTGTACCCGCTGCATTAAAGCTAAAACTAAAACCCACGTTGGTATCAACGCGAAGAATAAAGTCAAAGCTATTGCATAAAAACCGCTCTCTATTTCTAGACTGCGGTTTTTTATTTTTTCTTTGTCATAGTTCTGCGAACAATGAATTTACGTAACTCTTCTATAAGCAACAGGGGCAATGACATCGCTAAAATTATTAGCCATTCGTCTAAGGTAAGTGGCGCTGTTTTAAGGAATTTTTGAAATAGTGGATTATACACCGCAAGCAATTGCAAACCGATTACCACTAAGGTCGCAATAATTAAATATGGGTTGGTAGACAAGCTACGAAAAGCTGATTTTGTTTCACTACGGCAATTCCAAGCATTAATCCACTGGAGCACCGCTAACACTGTCACTGCAATTGTGGTGGCTTTTACATAGTCTCCATCTTTATATAAATACACTAGCGCCAGTGTTGAAACAGTCATAATCGCACCCATCATTATCATTCTAAACAAAATTGGTTTGTTGATGATGTATTTGCTGGTTTTAAATTTGCCAGCACGAAGCAATTGATTAGAACTTGGTTCCATTGCAAAGGAGACAGTTAGGAAACCATCAGTCACAAAATTCAGCCATAAAATCTGCACCGCGATTACTGGTAGAGGCCAACCAAGGATTAAACCACCGACGATTGTAAACAGTTCGCCCATGCCTGTTGAGAATAGATATAGCAAACAACGTTCAATAGTTTTATAAATCCCCCTGCCTTCTTCCACAGCTGCGGCAATGGTGGCGAAGTTATCGTCTAGTAAAATAATGTCGCCTGCTTCTTTAGCGACGTCTGTGCCAGTCACACCCATGACTACTCCCAAGTCTGCTGCAACAAGTGACGGCACGTCGTTTACACCATCGCCGGTCATAGCCACGATGTTGCCACTCGCCTTCAAAGCCTGAACTATGCGCAATTTATGAGTCGGGGTGACGCGGGCAAACACAGAAACAGTTTTTAGGTTTTCCGTTAATTCTTCTACCGACATTGAATCTAGTTGTTCACCTGTAAGCACTTTGTCGCCGGCTTCGTAAATCCCTGCTTGCTTAGCAATAGCTTGCGCAGTGAGCTTGTGGTCACCAGTGATCATCATTACGCGAATGCGACCAGCTTTAACTGCGGCCACAGCGCCTGGCACTTCTAAGTGCATTGAATCTCGCATGCAGTACATGCCACCAAATGTCATGCGCGGCATGTTACTTGGGTCTATCACGCCCGCCGCGCTTGCAAACGCAAATGCCACCACCCGCAAACCGTCGCTAACAAAAGGTAAAATTGTACTGTGAATTTCTTGCTCAGACATACCACACAATTTGGCTATGGCTTCAGGAGCACCAACCACGGCTAAAGTTTTTGCACTGCCACTCGCGGAAAAACCGGCGCTCGCGCTGGGACTGTCTTCATACACCACCCCATGAAACTTTTGCTTATAATCAAATGGGATTTCCTGTGCTATCGGGTGACGCTTCTTCATGTCTTCTGGTCGAAAACCCATCTTTTCAGCTAATACCAGTAGTGCACCCTCAGTTGGATCGCCTACTACTTTCCATTCGGTATGCTCAGATTCATACAAAAGTTCCGCCGCAGCAAACGAGGCAATTTTCCCTGCTAACACTAGCTCTGGAATATCTAAAGGCGACAGTGCTGAGTTTCCCATAGACACTTCGCCTTTTGGTTCAAAACCATTACCGGTAACGGAGAAAACTTTTCCTTGCACCACTACTTTTTCTACCAGTAGTTCATTTTTAGTAATGGTACCAGTTTTATCTACGGCGATTACATCAGTTTGTCCCAGAGCTTCAACAGCGGCGAGTTTTTTTACTAAGGCTTTACGCTGACTCATTCGCCAGACACCATTTGCTAACACTAGAGTCATTACTACGGGCAACCCTTCTGGAATAATAGACACCGCCAAAGATACAACTGTTTTTATCATACTAACAACTGGCTGACCAGCCAAAACGCCACCGACAAACAACAAGGCGGAAACGCCTAACACTACAAGCATAATTAATTTGGAAAGTCCACGAATGTCGCGTTGCAACGGAATTTCGGTTTCTCCTTCCTCGACAATTGTTAAAGAAATTTTACCAATTTCGGTTTCCAGCGCAGTAGCTGTAATAACAAACTCACCGCGACCAGCCACTACTAACGTGCCCTTAAAAACCATATTTAACAACTCTGCAGAATTAGCTTGCTTCGTTTTGTTAGCTTCACTAGCATCGCCGCCGCCATTTAGTAAAGATAACGGCTCTGTCATTTTGGAAACCGGTTCCGACTCCCCTGTTAAAGAAGCTTCATCGACTGTTAAGCCATGAGAAAGTAGCACTCGCCCATCAGCGGGAATTTTATCTCCTTCGCGGAGAATAACAATGTCGCCAGGAACTAAATTAAAATCTGGCACCAAAGTTTCTACACCCGCCCGTCGCACTAAAGCTGATGTTTGCACAAATCGTTTTAAGGCAGCAAGAGTATTTTGAGCACGCCCCTCTTGGATTGTACCGACAACAGCGTTCAATACCAGCACAACTGCAATTACCACTGCATCGGTATACTCCCCTAAAATTAAAACTACTACACTGACTGCAAGTAATATGTAAACCAACGGGCTAGTAAACTGATGAAAAAATATGATGAAAAGACTGTCGGATTTAGTTTCCGGCAGTTTATTTAATCCGTACTGTTGTTGATTCTCGAGCACTTGGGCTGCGGACAGCCCCTCAGTACTTGAACGAAATTCTTGCAAAACAGATTCGGTTATTTGTTCGTACCAATTTTGTTTCATTCAGTTTTTAATTTTGAGTTGTGTTTTTATTTACTCTTTGTTCATTTCGATAATTCGTTTAGTCCACATTGTAGCCATGCCTAACCAAATTATATACGGCAACATCAAGAAACTAGATATTGGTGATGCGAAAAACATTAGGATTGTCGCGAGTATCGCAGTCCCCGTTAACAGTTGGATTAGCTTGTATGCTTTAACAAGATTATGCTCTACAAACAGAGTGCGTTTCCAAATGGCGTTCATGTAAGCGTTCGCTAAAAGAATTGCAGCGGCTATGTAATGAAACCAAGAAAACACTGGCACGTTCCACCACCATAGGACTGCCAAGCCTGTTATAACAAAAATGAATGTCCAAATCTCTGCAATAAGATGACCGGATGGAGTCCATTTTGGTCGTGTAAGAGATTTATACCACGAACTTGCTGCAAACCCAGCTTTAACATAACGGTTACCTACTATGGCAGTCGCAATAATAATTGCCGGAATAATGATGAAATTAAAGGGAAAACTCATACTGTTTTTTTAGTTCTGGTTCAATAAATTCAGCGTCAATTTTTTCGCACCACATCCTTGCAAACCGATGGAATGCGCCGCCATCCGTAATAAATCCATCATGAATTGGAAAATTAACTTTGGCTTTCACAGTTGATATGTAATCAAGTGTTTCGCTGACCTTACTCCATGGAGCAGCAACCGGAAGAAGTAAAATCTCTATTTGAGTTGATGGAACAAATAACGAGTCTCCTGGGTGAAAAATTTTGTCGTTAATTAGATATCCGGTATTTTGGAACTTTGGCAAATCTGGGTGCATAATTGCATGTTCGTTGCCCTGCCCAGAAATAGTAAAAGTATTAACAGTAGTAGAGTCGCCTGCTTCTAAAATTTCTGCTTCAATACTATGTTTAGTCAACTCTACTTGTACTTCAGTGTTAGTGATAATTCTCGGGGAACCATTTTTTATGACTCTCTGCAATTGATCCATATCCAAGTGGTCCTGATGAACGTGAGTAATAACCACGGCGTCCACCGTAAGGTCGGTGGAGAGATCAGAATATAGTCCTGGATCGAAAAGAATTTTAGTTTGGCCGTCATCAAGCAAAACGCAAGAATGACCGAATTTAGTTATTTGCATAAGAGTGTCTTTAAATAGTTTTGTGTGTCCATATACGCGAACTCAAAAGTTACCAACTTCCACCGCCTCCACCGCCCCCCCCTCCACCACCGCCACCGCCAGAGAAACCACTTCCTCCGCTTGAAGAAGTTGTTACGGAACTTGCGACGGCTTGCATGGAGTTGCTAAAGTCGCCCATGGAATGTGAGAACATAGCAGCGTTAAACGCTGTGCCACTAGAATCATTATACCAAGAAGGAGCCTTAGTTAAGTCTTTAAACTGCGCAGCCCATGCCGCTTCCACTCCTAGCGCGATTGCAAATGGCAAAAGTAACTCAAATTGCTGCGGATTTTTTTCGGGTGCGTTGTGGAATTCAAGCCGATCCTTTTCTGCCACAGACAAATATAATTTCAGACCTTCTACATTAGCGGCTGCATCCGCTCCCTTTTGAGTTCGAGCTGGCATAATGAACGAAAAAATTAAAATAATTAACCCAGAAAGAATTGCTGAAATTACACCCAAGTAACCAATTAAACTACCGAGTAAAAACGAACCCCCGACAGCAACGAGCAAACCTGCAACCACCCACAACCCTACCATGACCGAAGCGTTGTGTTTGTAATATCCAGTTTTCACCAGCTCAGACATTACATCGGACTTAATTTTAATAAGCGCCTTGCCGAAAGAAATATCTTTTTTTAGCTCAGAGAGTTTTATAGTCTCCTTGCCAGCCGGAAATAGTTCATCAAAAAAAACTTTCGTCTGAGGTGCGAGCCCAGTAGCATCTTTTCCTAATTTCGTAAATTCATAATCAGTACCTTTGAACACCATTAACTTTGTAGTGTCTAAACGTTTTATAGTCAGGTAACCATTAGCAGCCAAGTAAACTACTTCAGCTGCGATATCTTTGTTAGTAGTTTTACCGTGAACTAAAGTTCCTGCGTACAACGCAGACATCTTATCTGGAGCCTCATACTGCGCCACTATAGAGTTTTTGCGCTTCGGATCTTTGCCATAACGATTCCACAGGTACCACATCAATGCCAAAACCAGCAAAGGCAAAATTAAAATACCGTTGTCTTGCAAAATGTCCCAAAACTTTTGCACAGTAGTTGGTTGAGTTAACGTGCCAACCGGCATACCAGCGACGATCGTTAGACCTTCACCCGCGTCTAAAGGTCGAGTAGTTTTGAATGTTACAGTTTCTGTATTCCCGCCTTCAATGGAGCAAGCTTGTTCTATGCTACCGTCCACGCCAGTGTAACAAACCATTTGGGTAATTTCAGCTGGGGCATGAATTACTGCAGTAGACTTAGCAATTGGCACAGTCCACCCTGAACCGATCGCGTTCCAATATAGTTCGTCGTGGGTCTCAAAATAGTTTACGGCCCGGCGAACAGAATAACTTATCTCGTAAGTGTGTAAGCCTGAAATAGTAACATCTGGATCGCCAATTTTTAATTTAATATTCCCGCCTGAGGTAGATTTTTCGTATGGGACTGCGGTACCAGTTTCGTCGGTAACGGATACATCGTTAATGCGTAGTTTAAATGTACCGCCGCGCGCTTTGTATTTATATGGAATTTCTCTAAAAATCCCGTGGCGCTCTGTAGCACCAAAGTCGTAGTTTATTTTTTCAACTACGCGCATGCTGGCATCCTGATTCAAAGTAATGTCTACGTTGTAATCTTGAATAGATTCAGCGGCTTGGGCATTACTGATTTGTCCAATCATTACGATGATAAAACTGGCTATAAGAAAAAATAAAGATTTACTTAAGATTTTAAACATGTTCTTCAATATTATTTTGTAAAACTATTTGAGTGGCTGGTGCATCAAAATGCACACCACCTTTTACATTTTTTCCGGCCAACACTATTGGTAACCAATGAGGGTCATCTGCCCACATTTCTGGATATGGTATCTCTGAATGCGCAAACCACTGCGGTTTCATCTCTTCGGTCTCTATTAGTTCACCAGAAAATTCAGAGGTTGTGAAAATTTTAACTTCCAATTCTGTGTTAGGTTCCTTCTCAAAAGTAAAACTTAGTGCACCACGTGGTTGCAAATCTATGGCAACGATCCCCGCTTCTTCCTGTAATTCCCTGGCTGCTGCTTGCTCAATTGTTTCATCAGGTTCAACCTTACCGCCAAATCCATTCCATCTTCCCTGTCCAAAGCCACGCTTCTTTAAACCAAGAAGAATCTTTTCATTATCATAGATAATTACAAGAGTTGAAATCTTTTTCATACTATCCAATATGACCAGCAACTTGCCCAACAACAATACCGACGCCAATTGCCAAACCACCCATTAAAAGTGTTAGCAAGGCGTCTTTCCAGACTCGTACTCGGAAAATATGAGCATTAAGCGCACCGAGTAAGGCCAAAGCCAACAAAGTTAAAGCAATTGACCACCACACTGCAGCGCGCGAAGTTGAAAACATATATGGCGCCAACGGAATTAACCCAGCAACAACGTAAGAAACAAACATTACAAGCGCAGCAAACCCTGGCTTACCAAGCGCCACCTCTTTTTTAGACTCATATTCTTCTACTGATTGTTCAGAAAGTAAACTACCAACCCCCATCGAAAACGCTTCGACGAAAATTAGTACAACTCCGGTTACAACAATAGTTTTTGTATCGATGCTTGCTAGCGCAATTCCGGCAAGTAAACCAACTGTCGAGACCAAACTATCTTCTACGCCAAACGTGAAGTTGCGAACGATTAAACTATATTTTCGAGTACCTTTACGCATTAACGATCATCTCCTTGCCCTGTTAGCATTGAACGTTCTTTACGAGATTGTAATTTCTCTATATTTGCTGCCGCAACATCTTTTAATGGAATATCAAGTTTTACTGCCAGATAATTGAGATACCAAAGAACATCCCCTAACTCTTTTTTTAACGTCTCACGCATTTCTGGAGTGACGATATTGTTATCTTCTCTAATTACTCGCTTAAGCTTTCCGGCTACCTCCCCAGCTTCGCTAGCCAAACCCAAGCCTCCATAATTAAATGCTTGATCACCGTATTCCAAGGCGGTTAACATCGCTTTATTTTCATATTCATCAAATGTCATAGTATTGTCTCCTTTTTCTTATTATAGCACTTTCAGAGTGAAGACGCGGTTATAATAGTGGCTATGCCGACCAGCCAATGATATAATAGTTACATCACATTTATGGAAAACTTTCTTAAAAGACTTCGCAGTAGACCGTTACCGGTTGTACTACTAACAATTTTCGTAGACATGTTGGGCTACGGAATTTTAATTCCTATAGTCCCGCAATTACTAGGAGATGAAAATTCGATTTTTTCGGTTCTCTCTCCAGGAATGACAATTGATCAAGGATACATCTTGCTCGGATTTTTAGTCGGCATCTATCCGTTCATGCAATTTTTTGCCACACCGATTTTAGGACAGTTGTCCGACAAGTTTGGACGAAAAAAAATTCTGGCAATCGCGTTAACCGGCACTTGCCTTTCATATGTCGGATTTGCAATTGGCGTTATTACCAGGAATATTCCCTTGTTATTTCTTTCGCGTGGCATTGATGGCATAACCGGCGGCAATATTTCTGTTGCTCAGGCAGCTATTGCCGACGTCTCCACGCCGTTAAATAAAGCGCGGAATTTTGGCTTTATTGGAGCCACATTTGGAATTGGTTTAGTAATTGGACCATACTTAGGTGGTAAATTGTCTGATCCAAATTTGGTATCGTGGTTTACCCCCGCTACACCGTTTTGGTTTGCGGCTGGATTAAGCTTTGTAAACGTGATGTCAGTGTTGTTCTTGTTTCCCGAAACTTTAGACAAAATACGCCGGGTACGTAAAATTCAATGGTTGCAATCGGTTAAAAATATTGTTGCTGCGTTCAAATTAAAAGCTTTACGAATTCCATTTTTAAGTTCGTTTATTTTTCAAGCAGGATTTAGTTTCTTTATTACTTTCTTTAGCGTTTTTCTCATCCGCAAGTTTGATTTTACACAAGGTAATGTTGGCGACTTCTTCGCTTACGCTGGAATATGGATTGCTTTTGGCCAGGTGTTTGTAAACAGCACTATTTCAAAAAAGTTTAAAGAACATAATATTTTAAAATTTGCGCTAATTGGCATGGCAACTTGCATCGCACTATTTTTCGCGCCGAAAACTGGTTGGGGGTTGTTGTTTATAAGCCCGTTCTTTGCAATTTGTTTTGGTTTAGTGCAAGCAAACTTCCTTTCGCTAATTAGTAAGTCTGTTGGACCAGATGAACAAGGCCGAACTCTGGGTGTAAATTCTAGTATAAATACGCTGGGTCAGTCGCTGCCACCAATTCTGTCTGGATATATTGCCGCGCTACTTTCACCAAATGCGCCACTGATGATTGCCGCTCTAGCAATTTTCTTTGCAGGGCTGGTGTTTGTGTTGTTGTATAAACCGCCGCGCGAGGTTATGAAGAGATAGATATGTGCAAAAATAAAAGCCGAGTTCGTTAGAGAACTCGGCAGTTTTTTAAAAATCAAATTTTCTAGTCAGGTGAGTTGGTAGTTTACAGTTATTGTCTCTATCTTCTTCAGAACTTTCAGTTAATGAGTAAACACGAATTCCCATTCTGCCATGAAAATCAATCAGCACCCTCCCGTCGCCATTTCCAACATTATACCTCCCCCAATGGTTTGCTTTTACATACAAAGGGTCAAGGTGAGTTCGATAAATGGAAATTAACGCCTGACAGTAAGCATGTTCATCGGTACGCTCACTAGTACCAAAACGATCAACTTTGCGTTGTTGAACCTTCCAATCATTACCAGCGTACACATGCTGAAAATTAATTAGGTAATAACCTTCCTTGGGCTTGTTAAATGCCCATCTGCCTTCTGGCGCATCAAGAATCCACCACATATGCCGAGAGAAGCACGGCTGTGGTTTTGGATAAACTCCAATAATATCGCGCTGCTCCCGTAAACTTATGGGCAGGATATAAATCAACCTCCAATCCCCTCCTCCAGCCATATTTACCAGGCTTGCTGTAAATAATGTCCCACGACTATAGTTTACTTGAGTATTTTTTGGTTGGAGACTCATGCCCCAAGCCTGTAACGCTTGGTCAGCGGTTACAACTTTCTCAGACCCTAAAATTCCTACTGCTTTTTCAATAGTGTTGACATGCAAAAGCATATCAGATGAAACTCGATCCATACATAATATCCTCCTGCTTTTTCGATACTATACCACCAAATAATTATCTTCGCCAGCGGCCCGCTGCTCAGCAATGCGATTCATAATTTCGTCTAAGTCTTCGTCACTGAAGAAGTCGATTGTGATTTTACCACCACGGCCTTGGCGTTGAATTTTAACTTGAGTGTGAAGCTTGCCACGCAGTTCTGTTTCCAGAGCCATTAGTTTCGGATCTGGCGTTGCGGCATCAATCCGGCGCTTCACTGTAATTTCGCGCACTTTAGCTTCGACTTGGCGAACGTTCAAACCTTGCTCTTGAATAGTTTGATACATCAGAATCATCTTTTCAATTTCGCCCAAACCTAAAATGGCCCGAGCATGTCCTTCTGTGACTTTGCCTTCAATTACACCACGTTGAATTTCTGCAGGCAAGTTTAGTAAACGCAAAGTATTAGCAACAGCAGAACGAGACTTTCCTACTTTTTTAGCAACTTGATCTTGAGTAAGATTAAATTCTTTGAGCATACGATCATAACCACGAGCTTCTTCAATGGCATTTAAATCTTGGCGTTGAGTATTTTCGATTAAAGCGACTTCAAGTTTGGTTTGATCATGCAAACTACTTTTTACAATTGCCGGGATTTTAGTTAAGCCAGCAAGTTGCGATGCGCGGAAACGACGCTCCCCTACAACAATTTCATATCCTGTTGGGGTTTTCGTAACTACGAGTGGTTGAATAACGCCGTGCTCTTTAATAGAGTCCGCAAGTTCTTGCAATGCTTCTGGTTTAAACTGCGTGCGCGGTTGATACGGATTCGCAACAATACTAGAAATTTCTAATTCTTGAATGGAGCTATCGGCATAAGAAACTTTTTCAGTTGGTACTTCAACTGCTGAGGTTTTTTCTATTAGAGTTTCGTCTACTGGGCTTTGTTCTAACGCGGCAACTGGTTCATCAATAGTTTCTATCGCAATTTCCTGCGCTGGCGGAACTGAAACATCATCAAACTCCTCCACTGGTTGTGGAACAGATTGAGGTTGTGGTGGCTGAAAAGACTGTGGCTGTTGCGGGACGATGCTGTCCATAATTAAGCTTTAACTAGTTGTACAATATTTAAAAATTCTTGAACATTTTTTGAAAGTCTCACTTGAAATCGGCGTTGTGAATTGAATTTAGATCTTGGCATAAAATGATAGATGTGAGGATTAAAACCAAACCACTCCATCATTTGATACACATCCACCGCCAATTCTTTTACTATATTTGTGAATGCCACCATTGTATAACCTCTATCAACATATATACATCCATCAGTTTCAATTAATCCCTTAAGGCAAACTCTGATATATTCATCTTTACACCAAATCCAATCCGGCACCCTGGCACTTTGCACAAATTTAGAACCGCCTTTAGCTTTCCAACCCATAATGCCTTCAAGATAATTGGAGTAACATGATATATCCAAACACCCTTTTCTAGAAACTAAGTCAATACTACTTTCTGGAAGAATATATTTTAATGCAGCAATAATTTCTGTAATCAAAAAAGGATACTTTAAATCACAAGATATCCTCAATCTAACAGTTCTTCCATTTGGTTTAGATAAATTACCATCGCCCAAACCCACACCTACAAGATAAGCTAAAACTTCTCTATTCCATCTGATCGGTTTAGTATAGTACATTTATTTTGGTGGCCGAGGAGGGACTTGAACCCTCAAGCTCTTTCGAGCGGCGGATTTTGAGTCCGCTATGTTTCCCAATTTCATCACCCGGCCAAGTTACTAAAATCCCTATTATTTTAGCAATAAATCAGGTTAGCGTAAAGAACAAAGGTAATGCAAAATGGATGGTTAAATATGTGATTATTGAGCCGATGACAGCGCCTGCAAGAATATCTGATGGCCAATGCCAGCCCATTATCACTCGCCCAATTCCGGCCATGACCGCCGTGACTATTAAAATGGCGCCCAAAATTGGTTGGAATAAAAACACTACAACTGCAACAGAAAAATATGCTGCGGTATGACGTGACGGGAATGAATCATGTACTTCATCTCGAAACGAAAAAAACTTTGTTTCTTCAGGCTTAGTATTAAATTTTTGATACGGCCGCACTCGTTTTACAAATTGATTGATTAATGAAATCGCCAAACCACGAGTCAATACAAAAGACAGAATCGAAAGACCTATAATAGCTTGCCAATGCTCAGGTAGTTTTGGTCGAGCGTATGCCCACGCGCCAACTAAAATAAAAATTACAAACGCGTAATTCCCCCAGAAAGTCCAAAAGTATCTGTACAAGATACTTTCGTTAATACGTTTTTGAAAATGTCGATAGTTTTTTTCTGTAAGCATGTTCCGTAAGCGTAAATTATCCGCGAATCAAATAAACAATAATAATTAAAGCAGCTAAAGCGAAACGATACCAAGTAAATATAGCGAATGATCTATTGGCAATATACTTCAACATATACTTAATTGCTAGGAAGCCAAACACAGTTGATGAAATAAATCCTACAGCTAGTTGCGCATGATTTTCAATTTGCGCAATCTCGGGAAGTTTAAACAGTCCAGCACCAAAAATAATTGGAATAGACATTAGGAAGCTAAACTTAGCAGCATCTTGTCTAGTAAAACCTTGAAGTAAACCAGTAGTCATGGTCGCGCCGCTGCGAGAAACTCCTGGAATAATAGCGGCGGCTTGACTAATACCAATTAACAGAGCGTTCACCCAAGAAATATGCACTAAAGTTTTTAGTTTTGCACCATAACGGTCCGCTAGCCATAAAATTAGCCCCACTACACTCAAGGTAATGGCTATTAGAACCGGATTCCTAAACGAAGTTTCCACTCTACTTTCCAATAGCTTACCAATAATTGCACCTGGGATAGAAGCTAAAATTAAAAACCAACTTAGCTTTTGATAAACGTTATTTTCAAAGTCGCGCGTGGACTTACGCAGCGAATGGAAGAAACCTTTAATCAGTAGCCAGATGTCATTATGAAAATATGTAACCACGGCAATTAAAGTCCCCCAATGAAGAGCCACATCAAAAGCCAAGCCTTGGTCTTTCCAACCGAATAACCATGGCGCCAAAATTAAGTGTGCCGACGAAGAAATCGGCAGGAACTCCCCCAACCCCTGCACCATCCCTAATATAAATGCTTGAAATAATTCCATAAACTATTTTAATTCTCGATCTAAAATTTCTTTCACGTCCTCAAGTGCTTCATACGGATGAATGGAAAAATGTTTATTGCCGAGAATCATAGCCGATAGTCTTTTGTCTGTGTTAGGGCGATATAAACAAATTACCTTCTTACCCAATTTTTCAGCGATGCCCAATTCATATCCAACACCCAAACTTGTCACTGTAACTTCTGCCACCACCACGTCTGATTGTTCCAACCAGCCCACATCGCGATTAAAAATCAACCCAACGTCTAGCACTTCACCTTTTTCAGTGACAATAGCGTCACCGATATGCTCTGTTAGTACTTCTCCATAATTAGTCAGAAGCTTGATTATCTCTAAATAAAGCTCTTGATCCTGTCGCCCGCCAGTAATAGACCCTGCAAAATATATTTTCATTATTCAATTCCCGGAACTGGAAAGCTAAGAGAAAAATCTTTCACTTCCTGTTTAATTTTTTCGTGTAGAGTTGTATCTTCAGGGTTTTGCAAAACTTGGACCATCCAGTTAGCGATTTTAACCATATCGTCTTCTTTGGCACCGCGCGTAGTAATTGCAGGAGTTCCAAGTCGTACCCCGCTCGGATCCATTGGGCTGCGCGGATCATCAGCAATCATATTCATATTCAAAGTTATACCTACTGTATCCAAAAGTTCCTGCGCCTGCTTGCCTGGCACATTATAAGAAGACATGACGTCCACCAACATTAAATGGTTGCTAGTGCCACCAGTAATTAATTTTGCACCACGCTCAGTTAACGCCGAAGCCAAAGCTTGAGCGTTGCTTAACACCTGCTTAGCGTAATCCTGGAACTCAGGTTGCAAAGCTTCCGCAAAACAAACTGCTTTAGCTGCGGTATTATTCATATGCGGCCCACCTTGGAATCCTGGGAATACAGATTTATCAATCGCTTTTGCAAACTGTTCCTTACAAAGAATTAGGCCGCCGCGAGGTCCACGTAAAGTTTTGTGAGTGGTAGTAGTAACAATGTCGAAGCCATCATCAAACGGGTTACGCAATTGCTTACCAGCAATTAAACCAGCAATATGCGCTGCATCCATCATCGTAATTGCGCCAACTTCGTCTGCAATAGACTTCATTTTCGCGTAATCTATTTCTCTAGGGTAAGCAGAAAAACCAGCTAAAATTAATTTTGGTTTTTCACGTAATGCAGTTTCGCGCAATTCATCATAATCAATTTCACCGGTGGAAATGTCGCGCATTTTGTAGCGCACAAAATTGTACAACTTCGCCATGTGCGTAACGGGATGACCATGAGTTAAGTGACCACCGTGCGACAAGTCCATACCGAGCACAGTATCACCTGGTTGCAACAGAGCAAAATACACCGCGATGTTTGCGGGTGCCCCAGAATGAGGTTGCACGTTAGCATGTTCAGCATTAAATAACTGCTTCGCTCTATCTATAGCCAACTGCTCAATTACATCAGTATTCTCTTGGCCACCGTAATAACGCTTGCCCACATAGCCTTCGGAGTATTTATTCGTAAAAACCGAGCCTAATGCCTCTAGCACTGCACTGGAAACATAGTTTTCAGAAGGAATCATCTCAATACCCTCTTTTTGGCGCTGCATCTCAGCCTTTAAACTAGCGTATATAGCCGGATCAAATTTTTCTAAATTTTCGTAAGTCATACTCGTTTAACTATACCAAGAACTGAAGGTTTACAAAAGCTCGTTAATATTGACTTTTTTAAATCAAAAAGTAGAACAGGCTAAAAATTGCGGCGACAATGAACAGCGCGACAAAACTGCCAGTAGCAATGAACACCGCCATACCAATTAACGCAGCCAGCATTTTCCCAATAGACAGCATTTGCTCGAATCCAATGATGTATGGAATGATGTGCGTCTTAGCGGCGTTGTCATATGTAATAGCCGATGCAGGGATAAATACCAAGCTCTTAGTTGTTCGCGACAAGGCGTCTGTAATAAACACTGCGAACGGCGAAATTACAGGAATGCGCACTAACCAAGTCAGCGCGTATATTACAGTGCCCGCTCTCAGCAACGCCAACTTACTGTGCTTGTCGGTATAGAAACCGATGTACAAAGCTAAACCAGTAGCAACCAAAGTCGCAACCGTTACCAACGTACCAGTGTCTTGATAGTTCGCCACAATAATGTAAATAAAAATCGGCCAAATGGTTAACACCAGCAGCTCTTCTCCAAAACCAAAGTAGCCTAAAAATTGTAGTGGGTATTTTTTATATAGATTCCAGGTGTCATGAAATTTGTATGGCTTAGGAGTGAACACTTCGCGCGACCACAAAATTGGAATGGCTGAGCAAAAGTAAATTATTGAAGCAACTACAAATAGCACTTCAATTCCAAGCACTGCCGAAAGAAAACCACCCAGCATTGGGCCAATGATCTGCATCAGGTTCATAATCGCGTACATCAAACTAAACTCACGACCACGCTGTTTTTTATCTGAGAATCTAGATAGGCTCGCATGCAGCGCTGGCCAGTACAACGATTTTTGGATGGCCAAACTTAGTGCTGCAGGAATTAGTAAGGCAATATTCCCTTCTGAATAAAGAATTAAAAACCAAAAAACAATTTGAAAAGGAATACTAAAGAAAATTGAGTGAGCGTAACCAAACTTAGCCGCGACTTTACCTCCCAGCGGGATTATCATCGCGTAAAGTGCATAAACCGCTGCCGTAAACAAAAGCACCTCAGGTACGCTCAGACCCACCACATGATACAAGAAAATCGGCTCAAATAAGGTGATAATCGCCTGAGCCAAGTTTCCTATCGCTACTGCGCCATACAAGTGCTCAATTTCTTTACGAATTTTGGAAGCAAAGTAATGTGGTAAGTGGAAATGTTCGGTAAATGTCATTTTTGTTTTAAAACTTGTTTTATTTGTTTTTCAGTAATTGGTCCAGGTCTAAGAATCTCATAACCTTTACCAGTAACTCGATGGTTGATTTTCAACAACGTTGATGGCTTCCTCTTGGCAAGCCTCCCTGCATCAATAATTATATCAGGTTTATGCTTTTGTTTGGAAAATTGTTTAATAATATCGTCCACCGAATAACAATCATACTTTTTGAAAATGATGATAATCTTTATACTCCTCCCAATCGCCCATCCACTCCCAACCACGAGCTTTCAGAAATTCTACTACTTTGTGACCAGCAAATAAAGTGCCCGACACTTCCACATCATAACTACCATTCGCAGGTTGAGTAACTTTCCACTCACCTAAATCGTTTGGAACTATGACTGGGTTTAGTTTTGGGTTAAGATCGATCGCGCGACCAAGTCCATGCCAAGAAATTTTGTCTGTGTTAATAATAGTGCGATAGTTAAAGCCCGAGCTATTATTTACCGACATAGAAGCCTCGTCATCCCAATTGAATTTTACAATCGGTGAAACCTCTTGCAGTGGAAATTTATTTTCCAACATAAATTCGAACAGCTCAACTACATCTTTTTGTAAATCTTGATGCACAACAATTTGACCGTCATGAACTTGACCGTCAAAGCCAAAAAAATTAATACTCAAAAGCACTAAGCTACCGATTACTTCATGCGGACAACTTGGATCTTTTTCCAAAATACTATGAATTGCTTGTTCTTTAGTATATGGTTCCATTTCATTATTTTGATTCTGCTTCGCTAGAAAATAAATGCGGATTTTTTTCTAAAACACTGACTAATTCTTCAAACAATTTTTCTACATCAGGTTGACCAGCAATTTTTAATCGCTTATTTGAAATTAATTTCTCCATAGTAAAATCTATACCACGTTCTTGCCATGTACGGCCATTGTCTAAATAGATATTAATTGGCGCAATTGCCTTGTCCAAGGCATAAACAAACTTACTTTCTGCATCTTTTTGCCATTCATACTGTGCTATTAATTCAATCATCTCAGGAAATTCAGTAAATTCCTCTTTCATATTTAACCATGCATGATGTTCTTTCTCTTTTTTCTTTTCATCTCGCTTTGGATCTGGATCGAATGCATCAACATCTCCGGCATAGACTTCAACTAAATCATGAACCAATGCATACTTTAACGCTTTATTAACATCTAACTTTAGATTATACGCGCTGATTGCATACCAAGACACCATTGCAAGTTGATACGAATGTTCAACGTCATTTTCGGGAGCTTCGCGCCCACGAATTTTCATTACTCTCTCAATTTCTTGAAACTGATGAATAAAGTTTACAAATTTTACAATTCCTTCTAGTTCCATCAATTTATGTTAAATAATTTTTTCGCATTCGTTGTGGTCTGCGCAGCCACTTCTTCCAAAGAAACATTTTTCCACTCCGCAATTTGTTCTGCAACTTCTGGTAAGTACGACGGCTCATTGCGTTGTCCACGATGAGACTTTGGTGTTAAGTACGGTGCATCAGTTTCTAAAATGATAGCTTCCAAAGGTAAATCTTTGACTACGCTTTCGCTGCGGCCAGTTTTGTCGAATGTAATTATTCCGTTTAGACCAATATATCCACCTAATTCTACAAATTTTAAGGCAGTGTCGGCATCGCCAGTGTAACAATGAATTTCAAAACGCAAGTTTGGATTTGCTGACTTAACTTCAGAAATTATTTCCAGCATATCTAAATACGCATCCAATGTGCCATCGGTTGGACGACAATGTACACACAACGCCTTATCTAATTCAATTGCTAAATTAATCTGCTCTTGGAAAGCAGCACGCTGCAACTGCTTAATTTCTTCGTGATCACGATTGTCCGGCAGTCTGAAATAATCCAAGCCACATTCGCCGACCCCTACCACGCGAGAGTTTTTAGCTAATTCACGATACAAACTAACGTCAAAATTCTCTTCGCGAGTTTTAAACTTAATTTCTTCACCATCTTCAAAATCATGCGCAAAGGTATGCGATGGATGCAGGCCAACAACTGCGTATACATTTTCTGGGAATTGTTCTAGCAGAGCAACGGCTTGGCGACTAGTATCAATTTGTGTACCGACGTTAACCACGGCAACGCCTACGTCTAAAGCGCGTTGTATAGTCTCCACGGCATCATCTTTAAAAGCACGTAGGTTTACATGGGTGTGAGTATCAATGTATTTCATTTCTGTTTTCTTTAAGCCTCAATCCTTGGGAACAACGGCTCAGCTTTAACAATTTTCTCAGCAGTAACAGCATCCAAAATCTGTTGTGCTGATTCTGGAATAAAAGGCAACAACTGATAAGCTGCTGTTTCAATTATAACTAACACTTCTTTAGCAACTCGTGCGAACTCATCTAAGTCCGTTTTACCAAGTTCCCAAAGTTTAGTTTCGTCCACAATCTTGTTTGCGCGAGCAATTTCCTTCCAAATTTCGGCAAGAGCCTCGTGGAATTTATAACTAGTAAGTAGTGCTTCAATTTCTGCTGGGATAACTGGTTGATCTGGCACAGTTCCTCGCGGGATGTTTCCATCCAAAAACTTTTCTACCAAAGTCGTAATGCGGCTAACTAAATTACCTAATCCATTCGCCAAATCCCCTTCGTAACGAGCGCGCAACTTTTCTTCACTTACGTCGCCGTGAGAATCAAAAGGTACTTCGCGTAGCAAGAAATAACGTACGGCATCTGCACCATACTTTTGCACCCATTCGTTAGGATCGATAATATTTCCTGTAGTCTTAGAAATTTTTTGATTATTCAAAGTTAAAAAACCGTGCACTGCCACTGACCTTGGTATTTCCAAACCAGCTGCTAAACAAAGAGCGGGCCAAATAATACAATGGAATTTAGCGATGTCCGGACCAATTATATGTGCATCGGCGGGCCAATAGTCTTTTCCATCTTCAGTTTTTGCGCCAGTGTAATAATTAATTAACGCGTCAACCCAAACGTAAATTGTTTGGTCTTTATCCCAAGGCACTGGAATTCCCCACCTTACATTTGGACGACTGGCGGCTATGTCGTTGAACCCGTCATCCAACATTGCTAAAATTTCTTTTTTTGAATGTTCGGGATAAATATTAAGCTCGCCGCTTTCAATTTTTTCTTTTATTGTCTTAGTAAATTCTGATACTTTAAAAAACCAGTTCTTCTCCTTAATAAGTTCCGGCGCAGTTTTATGATCTGGACATACGCCATCAACTAAATCTTTTTCTGTTAAAAACGCTTCGTGACCAACGCAATATAAACCTTCATAGTCGGCTTCGTACAAATATCCATTGTTTTTAATCTTAGTTACAAAATCTTCTACTACTTTAATATGGTCTTCGTCTGTGGTGCGAATAAATCGATCATAAGAAACTTTTATATTATCCCAAGCTACTTTAAAGTAAGCGGAGTTTTGATCTGCAAATTCACCAATTGAAAGTTCTGACTGCAATGCATACTCGGCGATCTTTGCACCATGCTCATCTGTGCCCGTTAGGAAACGCGTGTCATCGCCCTGCGCGCGATGAAAACGCGCCAATACATCAGCTGCCACTTTTTCGTACGAATGACCAATATGCGGTTTGCCATTGATATAGTCAATCGCGGTAGTAATGTAAAATTTCTTGTTTTCCATAGTTACACCATTATAGCTTTTCTAAGAGGTTTTCTCAAATTGAAAGAAAAAGAGCGTGCTTCATAAACACGCTCTAAGTTCACAGAAAAATTATAGACCTTCGGAATACTTCTGCCAGATCGGTTCAAACTCTGACCTCAACAAACCAAACAGAATCCTGTCCCAGTAGCGCCCTTCGCAATAGATGTCTTGCCGAACTACTCCCTCCTGAACATAACCCTGCTTCTTTAACGCACCGACACTTCGCTCGTTAAACTCAGTGACTGACGAATTAATTTTGAACAAGTTCATCGTGCTAAACGCATGATTTAGCAAAAGCATTTTGGCATCAGTTCCATAACCTTTACCCCAATAGTCTTTCTCACCAATCAACGAGCCAGTTGAACCGATTCGCACAATTGGCCGAATTGAATTTACACCGACAGTGCCGATGAACTTCCGCCCCTCTAAAGTCTCTATGGCAAAGCAAACTTCATCATGGCTTTTCTTACTAACTCTCTCAAACCATTTTCGCTCTTCTTCCAAACTCACAGGCAGCGTTGCAAGTAAGTACCGAGTTACCTCTGGATCGTTAATCCATCTCCAGCAAGAATCCAAATCCGTTTCTATGTTCAAGGGTCGTAAAAAAACTTTCTTCCCTGTGTAGCAAACTGGATTATTAATTTCACTTACATTTTTCTTCATAATGATCTCCTACTAATTTGAATGTACGCCTCAGCGTATTTAGGTAACAAAAAATCTCGGTACCTAACCGAGATTGTGTTTGAGACTAAAATTTGTTAATAAAAATTACTTCATCTTATGAAAAACACCGCCTGAGTTAGATAACGAAAAAATACCACCAATTGGGGAGGCTTCGTAACACACAGTATTCATTTGATGTTTAAAATTTATCATAAATGCATTATACCTATTTATTCTGAATCTGTCAAACTTAGACGTCGGGCTGAGCTAACAACGGCGCTGGCTTTTCCTGGAAAAGCTCATGAATAACCACAGTAATGGCTCCAGCCAACGGAACAGCCAAAAGCAGACCCAGAATACCCGCCAACTTAAATCCTATCAGCAGAGCCAATAAAACCACTAATGGCGACGTGCCAACGGTCTTTTCCATCACTTTAGGAACTAAGACATATCCTTCAGTTTTTTGGATGATTATGTACAAGATGATAACTCCAACTACAAGCGCCGGGCTCTGAATAAGTGCGAAGAATACGGCTGGAATTGCTGCCAAGAATGGCCCCACATATGGCACTACTTCAAGTAGTCCAGCAATGAGTGCTAAGAACAAAGCATACTTCACTCCTAAAATAGAAAGTCCAATATATGTTAAAGCAAAAATAAATACACTTAAAATAATCTGACCAACAACCCATAGACCCATCTTGTGTTGAATTTTATGAATTAAATTCATCACTACACTTTGATGAGCACTTGGAACTAGGTCGCGAATAAAATGTTTCATACCGCGGTCAGCGGCAACTAAGTAAAAGGAAATTACTAAAACAGAAATGACGGCAAACAAACCGTTAAAGAATCCGACTGTTCTATTGAATAAAGCATCCGCTCCTCCACCGCCAGAGAAAATAGCCTGTATGACTGAGTTTAAATCTGCGCCACCAAACAACGCGCTCAAATTTGGATAGCGAGTTTGAATTTGCTCGGTGTATTGCGGTAAATTGTCAGACAAAACATGGAACTGTTCTACAACAAGCGGAGCCATTAAACTAGCAACCAGGCCGATGAATGCAAAAACAATGACATAAGCACCAAGAACGCTTACTGAACGAGGAATTTTTTTGCGATTCAAATAGTCTACCATTGGTTCCATCGCCGAAGCCAGCACGAGAGCTAGCAAAATTACTACTACGATGTCGCGTACTACCCACAAAAACGCTAAGGCCAGCAACACAGCTACTACCCGGAGAATCACTTTGGTTGAATAATCTAATTGAAAGTTCATAGACATAGTATAGCGCTAAAACAAAAATCCAGCCATTAAGCTGGATTTTCATCTTTATTTAAAGCGGCAACGGCTTCTTCAACTTCTTTATCAATTTTCTTTAAGCCCTCTAGACAGTAAGCTTTGATTTGCTCGCGCAAAAAGTCATTTAAACCATCTGCTTGCAAATCTCTAATTAAAATATCTTTAATAGTCTGATCCAACGCGGACTGCTGTATCAAATTTACGATCTTCTGTAGTTTGTCGTCCATAATTATTGTCCTTTTAACCCTTCCTGTGCTTCATCCCATAAATCAACAATACTTTTATCGCGATTTACAACATCTGTGGCATAGTCGGCAGATAATCCTTTACTAACCAGTTGTTCGAATGAATGAATTTCTGGCTGCATTTTTTGTTCAGCAAATTCTTGTGAAATTTCGCGTCCTTCCATATTGACCTTTCGTATTATTTCAACGCCTTATCTCGTAAAGCCTTGAGAAGCTTAATGTCTGTTTCAACTTTATCATGCTCAG
>CAZLAR010000008.1:21305-22465 GCA_964557735.1 uncultured Candidatus Saccharibacteria bacterium | reverse complement strand
TGTCGCTAACTTCGTCGCCTTGAAGAATGCCAGCTTTACCAACGCCAGAAATAATTACTGTCGCTTGTTTTAAAATTTCGGCGCGGTTCGGCGTATCTGCAACTAACGTTTCGACATCATAGCCAAGTGCTCGCAGATTTTGTGTCACTGGCTTCCCTACTAAATCGCCTTGCCCAAGCACTACAAATTTTTCTGCAGACAAGTCAGGCACTAACTCTAGAGGTAAACTATTTAAAATATGTAAAATGGCTCCTGCAGTTGGTGGTACTAATTTTTGAGCCTGTGAAGAAGTTGAGGCCTGCGGATTAATTCCATCTACATCAATTTCTAAATTAATGTTTTCTAAAATTCTATGAGCGTCTAAATTTACTGGCAAAGGCAATTGCACAATTAAACCGCACAGATTCTTATTCTCCTGCTCGTGCTTTATGGCTGTAATGATTTCTTCCTCTGTTGAGTTTTCTGGAAGTTGCACTAAAGAAAATTCAATGCCGCATTCTTTGGCGCGCTTGCCTTTAATTTTCACGTAAGAAATAGAAACCGGATCGTTGCCCACAACGACATCGCATAGCACTGGTTTAAATGGCAAGCGCGCTACTTGCCGAGTGATATCAAAAAACAACTGCGCGGCAATACCACGACCGTTAATTATCTTATGATCTATGATCTTATTTACTTGATCTGTTAAATCGTTGTTCATGTGAATTGTTAATTTTGGGTGCGGACTTTATGTGCTACTTGTTGTAGCGGTTCTCTGCCCACCACTTTAAACCATTTTTAGCAATTGGTACAGCAGCCGCGTGACCTTCTCCCCCGGCTTCAACTAACACAGTAATTACTATTTCCGGATTTTCATAAGGCGCGTAAGAGGTAAACCAGGCATGAGTTCGGGACGGATCGGCGCCATCAAACTGCGAGGTTCCTGTTTTTCCCGCTGCGCTAACTGATAAAGTTGCTAATTGACGACCACTTCCACTACTTCCAATTACATTTTCACGCATACCCTCTTGTACTGAACGCATATTCTCTGGGCTAATGGCAGTTTTTAGATATTCTTCTAATTTTGGTTTGTAGACAACGTCACCGGACTGGCTATCTACTTCCATTAACAAATGAGGTTTGTTAACTACGCCGTTATTAGCAATTAACGAAGTCCATAC
>CAZLAR010000008.1:19386-21205 GCA_964557735.1 uncultured Candidatus Saccharibacteria bacterium | reverse complement strand
GCCACAGTATAAAAATAGATGTCACTACTTTCTGCAATTGCGGACTTTACGTTCATTGGACCAAGACCATTGCGCTTCCATCCGTAAAAATTATATTTGATGCTTGGGTTAAATTGATTAGAAATTACCAACACACCTGTGTCGTTAATAATAGTATTTTTAGTGACAACATTTTCTTGAAGTGCAGCAGCAGCAGTGATCATTTTAATAGTTGATCCTGGAGGAAACGTTCCGCTAATGGAACGGTTAAACAATGGCAAATTTTTGTTTTCCAGTAAAGCAGTGTAGTCAGCTTGTGAAATCCCTGGCGCAAATAAATTATTGTTAAACCCAGGAACAGAAACTAGCGCTAAAACTTCACCAGTCTTTGGATTCATAGCCACAGCCGCGCCTTTACTCCCGGCCGGAAAACTTTTGTACAACTCTTGTTGTAGCCCGCTGTCTATGGTTAACTTGACGATGTTGCCCGGCTGAGGTTCAACATTGCCCAGTACTTTAATGGGGCGACCGCTCGCATCAACTTCCACTTGAGTATTTCCATTGGTACCACGTAAATATTTTTCGTACGATAGCTCAATCCCCGACTTCCCAATGAAGTCGTTCGGATCGTAATCCTCTGAAGCTAGTTTTTCTAAATCTGCATCAGACACTACGCCGGTGTAGCCTAACGCGTGCGAAAACATTTCGGGGTTTAAATATTCACGAATAGGAATACTCTTCACAGAGAAACCGGCAAAACGCCCAGCATTAGTTTCGAACAAAATACTTTCTTGCTGTGTTAATCCCCGCTTCACAATAATTTGCTGAAGTGAGCTGCGATTTAAATCTTTTAACTTTTCGGTAATTTCTTCGAGGGGAACGTTCAAAAGCTTACTCAACTCATCTATCATTGGCTCCAGGCCTTCTTTTGGAACATCCGCAGGAGTAACCACTAAGCTAAAGCTAGCAGTATTACGTGCCAATTGCTCGCCAGTGCGATCCACTATGTAACCGCGCGGGGCAATAATGGTTTGAATGCGCAGTCTATTGCCTTCTGCTAAGGCTTTCAGATCACTACCCTGCATGATTTGCAAATTAAAAAGCTGGAAAAGTAGCACAACACAAGCTAAAGCAATTAAGGCGTGAATCCATCTAGTAGAAAGTTGAGTGCGAGAGCTATCGGCAAAACCTTCCATGTCGGTTTGCGTATCTAACGCACTTTCATCCCAATCCAAACCACGCTGATCTTTTTTACCAGCTTCTGCACCTGCTTCTGATGCGTTGATATCAAATGGGTTTTTGGGAACTCTTAGCATAGTGAGGAAATTTTCAATTACTAAATTTTAATTCTATTCTTCTGCCAGCGGAGTTGGCTACGCGCAAACATTTCTACAATTACATAGACTGGATAGGCCAAAATGACGTTGGCAATTATTGCCCAAATTAAATTTCGCACCACTTGTCCGCCAGACACAGGTATAGCGTACCAATGAAACGCAAACAACAAATTACTGTACAACCAAATCCAAAACTTTAGTAGAATCGTTGCGCCAACAATTGCTCCTGCAAAATGATACCACCTGACTTCCGAAAACAACCAGCGACGTAGTAATAGACTACTAATGCCACCGCACATTAACAATGGAATGGTAAAACTACCAATTGGCAAACCATACGCAACGTCTAACCAAATTCCGCCGACAATAGCAAAAAACATGTAATCAAAACTGTCGAACACTAATGAAAGGGCAATAACAATTAGCAAAATTAAATCAGGAACCAAGCCATTCCATCCCCAAGTTGCGAACAACCCAAAAGTAATCCCAACAATTGCTCCAAT
>CAZLAR010000008.1:13517-19286 GCA_964557735.1 uncultured Candidatus Saccharibacteria bacterium | reverse complement strand
TTTTGAGAAACTAAGTCAAAGACCATGCCGGAACCAAACGAGCCTTTTACTACCCCTTCAGTATTATTCTTAGAAAGGCGGGCGTCTATAGACGACTGCGCGTTGGAAATTAATAGCGCGGTGCTGGTATAACTGCCAACGTAAGCAATTTTGGCTACCAAATAGCCTTGGCTTAATACTGCTTGCCCTTCCTGAATTCCTTGTTCCTTACCGCAAGAAAGCACCATGGCGTCGCTCAATTCTTGTGGATCAATAGACAATACCGTACATGCCTGCAAGGCCATTTTAGATTGACCTTTGAATTTTAACTCTTCGCGAAGTAAGTCGTTGTCAGTTTTAAGTTTATCTAGTTGAACTTGTTGTTGTTGTAACGTGATTACTTGCGCTTGAAGTGCTGCGTTTTTGCGAACTACTGAACGAAGTGAACCAATAGTAGAAAAAAAAGTTTTAAATGGCTCGGCAATTCCGCGGACAACATTAGAAACTGGGCGCGGGGCTTGCAGTAAGGCATATTCAATTGGCTGGAGCCAACCTTTTACTTGCATAACCAACGCAACTAGTACTATGACTAAGGCAATAGCTAAAGCAAAAAAAGTTTTACTATAAATAAATTTGATCATGTTTTGTTTCTCTTTTGATAAATTATTTCCTCACAGGCAATATTATCTAGGAATGCGAGAGAAGTCAGTTGGCAACAGCACTTCGCGCAATGTTTCTAAATCCTCTACTACAATGCCGCAGCCACGTACTACGGCTGTTAAAGGATCATCGGCAATAGATACCGGCATTTGAGTCTCTTCATGAACTAAGTCAGCTAAACCTTGTAATAAAGCGCCACCGCCAGCCATAATTATTCCGCGGTGCATAATGTCGGAGATTACTTCGGGCGGGATTTCTTCGATGATCGCTTTGATGTTATTAATGATCACGCGGATAGCAGGTTGCAATGCTTCGCGCACTTGAGAGTCTGTAATATTAATTTCCTTTGGAAGGCCCGACACTAGATCGCGACCACGCAACTGGGCAGTCTGTGGTTCCTGAAGCGGATATGCTGAACCTATCTTCATTTTTACATCTTCTGCTGTGCGTATGCCTATCAGTAAGCCGAAGTGATCGCGCGCATATTGCACTATATGTTCGTTCATAGAATCACCAGCAATGCGCACACTGCGAGCCACAACAACGCCACCCAAACTTAGCACGGCAATTTCGGTTGTACCACCACCAATATCAACTATCATTGAACCTTGTGCTTCTTGTACTGGCAAGCGTGCGCCTATGGAAGCGGCCATTGGTTCTTCTATTAGGTAAGCTTCTCGTGCACCAGCGTTAATAGCCGCATCTTGTACCGCACGTTTTTCTACTTCTGTTACTCCAGATGGAATACCAATCACCACGCGCGGGCGTCGAAGGAAAGAATATGTTTCGTTGTGGACTTTGTCGATGAAGTAACGAAGCATCGCCTCAGTAATTTCGAAATCAGAAATAACGCCATCTACTAATGGGCGGGTTGCTACAATGTGCGTTGGAGTGCGGCCAACCATGCGCTGGGCATCGGAGCCGATAGCCAAAATTTGCTTCGTGCGCTGGTTCACAGCAACCACGGAGGGTTCATTAATAACAATGCCCTTGCCTTTAACATAGACGAGGGTATTGGCAGTTCCAAGATCTATCCCTAAATCCTGTGAAAATCGTTTAAAAATAGGTTCAAACATAGAGTTTTTCTTTCAAAAAGTGCTACAAAAATCAGTCGTCTCTATGTATATTAGCGCGGTTTGGGGGTGTTGTAAACTGATAGAAAATCTAATAACTCGCCCCAAACAACCACTTCCTAGTAGCAGGCTTACCACAGTGAACGCATACTCCATTTTCTTTCATAGTTACGTTTTCCATTTCTAGACAACGTGTCGTAGCTTTGGTTGCTTTTTTAATGTCCTCTTCGCACTGAGCTTCTTCACACCAAAACGCTCGAATGAATGAACGGTCTTCGTTTAAAATCTTTTTAAAGTCATCAAAGTTACCAGCTTCTTTAGTTAAAGATTTTTTAGATTCTTGTGACTTCTTTAACAGCTCACTTTGAATATGGACAAGAACTTTTGGAATTTCTTCAGCAATATCTGCAAGGGATAGAAAGCCTTTTTCAGCAACGTCCCGACGTGCCCATTTAACTTGCTTTGCTTCTACTTCTTTACCACCAACTTCAAAACGTAATGGAATTCCTTTTAATTCCCACTTGTTTAAACGACTACCAAATGATTCATTAAACTTCGCATCAAGCTTGGCACGAATTCCAGCCGCCTTCAACTTAGCTACAACATCTTCTGCAAAATCAACAATTTCTTTTTGCTTTACTTCATCTTTATCTTCCAACACAACTACTACTACTTGAATTGGCGCCGCCACTGGTGGTAATACTAACCCAGCGTCATCACCATGAGCCAAAATTAGACCACCAATTGAACGGGTAGAAAGACCCCAAGAAGTTTGATAAGGGTTTTGTTTGGCGTTAGTGTCATCTAAAAATTCAATGTTAAATACTTTAGAAAAATTTTGTCCCAAATTATGTGATGTTGCGGATTGCAAAGCTTTGCCGTCTGGCATTACAAGTTCGATAGTGTAAGTTTTATCTGCTCCTGCAAATTTTTCACTCTCACTTTTCATACCAACATAAGGTGAAATTGCAAAAACTTCTTCGAAAAATGCGCGATACCATTCTAAAGCTTTCAAAGTCATCGCTTCGGCTTCTTCTGCAGTTTGATGAACAGTATGACCTTCTTGCCATAAAAATTCTGACGTACGCAAAAACGGGTGGGTACGCTTTTCCCAACGAACCACGTTACACCACTGGTTAACTAGCAAAGGTAAGTCACGGTAGCTCTTGATCCATTTAGAAAAAGTGTCGTACATAATTGTTTCGGAAGTTGGACGCACTGCGTAAGGTTCACTCAACTCTTCACCGCCAGCGTGAGTTACAACTGCAAGCTCAGGCGAAAAACCTTCTAAGTGATCTTTTTCTTTTTCCAAAAGATGCATCGGAATAAACATTGGGAAGTAAACATTCTCAACATCGCCTTCCTTAAACTTTGCATCTAAATATTGCTGAACTTTTTCCCAAATCGCATAACCGTGTGGCTTGATGATCATACTTCCCTTTACATCTGAATAATCTGCAAGGTCAGCCAAAACTACAACATCGTTGTACCAATCGGAAATATTTTCTGATTTAGGAGTTAATCCTTTTTTCTTAAAATCACTCATATCTTCTACTTTAATTAACTAAATAAATTTTTAATACTTTCTAACTGCAAAACGTCCTTGGCAGTAATGGCAACCATTAATAGCAACAAAGCTATAAACCCTATCGCATTAGCATACTGCTCGATTTTAGCATTATTCTTTTTACCACGCACCTTCTCTATTAATAGGAACAAAATGCGACCGCCATCCAACGCAGGCAAAGGCAATGCGTTAAGCAAAGCTAAATTCAATGAAAGGAAAGCAGCAAATTGCAACAACGGGATAATTCCCAAACTCGCAACCTGACCAGTAATTTGCGCAATCTTTACTGGTCCGCCTAAACTTTCTACACCATCACCAGAGGTGAATAAATGATACAGTCCCGTGCCAATTGCTACTAATTGCGTGTAAGCGGTTTGGAAACCTTGACCAATTGATGCCAGCGGCCCAAATTGAATCTTGCCGTACAACGCTAAGCCGACCCCTACTACTCCTTCGCCTTCTTTGGGTTCGGCATTTGATTTAACTGTAAATGTCTTGACTTCATTTACGCGCTTGACCTCAAAACTCATTTCTTTACCTTTGTTCGTCTTCACGTACTCTTGCAATGCCTCTACAGTTTCAAATTTCTGACCATCAACAGATTCCACAATATCGCTCGACATAATCCCCGCCTTTTCTGCTGGAGAATCTTTTAGTACATCAATAATTGCGACTTGTCGTTCTGTAAATGTCGCGCCGCTAGGAACTTGATCTAAATTTTGCACGGCAACTGGCAACCCTACACCATAGCCTATTGCCAGCAAAAAACCAGCTAGAATGAAGTTCATAATTACACCGGCTGACAAAGTAAAGAATCGTCGCCAAAACGGTTTATTACCAAAACTGCGCTCATCAACTTGCCCATCGTCGTTATCTTCTCCCATGATTTTTACAAAACCACCCAGCGGGATCCAGTTTACAGAATAGACAGTGTCATCAGTTTTGGTGTCTTTATGTCCCCAAACAAATTTCCACTTGCCATCTACTTTTTGAATACCAAACAAGCGGGGCGGAAATCCAAATCCAAACTCATGCACTTTCATTCCACTTCGTTTTGCCACAACAAAATGACCCAGCTCGTGAACAAACACAAGCACACTTAGAACTGCTAGAAAAATTAAAATTGTAATGATCATAAATATATTTATTGTTGATAAATTTGGAAATATATTTTTTCACTTAGCTTCGCCTTCGCCAGCCGGTGGCTCGGCTCAGATGCGTTCAAAAACACATTTCCAAATTTTTTATACAGTCATTAATTCAGTTTCTTTGTCACTAGCAATACTCTTAATTTGTCCGTTGTAGTCATCAACTAAGTCTTGCACTTTCTTTTGAGCGTAGGCAACGTCGTCTTTGGAAATTTTACCATCGGTTTCTTCGCGCTTTACCGCTTTTAGAATATCTTCCCGGACTTGGCGCACACCGATCTTAGCGTTTTCAGAAATTTGCCCAACTAGCTTTACCATTTCTTTGCGACGATCTTCAGTTAACGACGGCAAGTTAATGCGAATCACATTACCGTCGTTTCCCGGAGTAAAGCCTAAGTTAGCAGCCATAATTCCTTTTTCGATTTCCTGAATTTGGCCTTTATCCCATGGGCTAATGGTTAACGTCTTTGCATCGGAAACAGTAATATTAGCCACCTGCTGAATTGGCACTTTAGTCCCATAGCTTTCTACCATCACTGTCGAAAGCAACGCCGGATTTGCTCGCCCTGTGCGTACCGAAGAAAGCTCATGGTGAAAGTGGTCCATGGCTTTATCAAAATTTGATTTGTGTGATGAAATAATTCCGTCGATCATATGAATTTATCTAAAATTTAATTTATTGAATGTAGCCGCCAGCGTATGCGACTTGAGGTAAGTTTGGATCTACTAACAATGCGTTCACGAGTTTACCAGTACCGGTTTCGGAGGCGGACCAAGAACTGCCGCCATCAACTGATTTATAGACTATAGTTCCGGCACTAACGTAGACTACGTTATCGCTACTTGGTGCTATTGCCACGGCAATTGGCGTTAACGACTGCTGCCTTAGTGGCATAGAAACAAAACTCCAGGAACTGCCGCCAGTGGTAGATTTATACAACCCCAAATTGGTGGTCATATACATAGTCATCGGATTACTCTGGCTAATAGCCAATTGGTTAAAACTAGACACCGAGTTGCCGAATATAGATAGATTACTGGTATTACCGGTCGATTGCAAATTGGAAGTGACTAGTTGGAAGCTATTACCGTTGTCTATGCTCTTAAATATCCCAGTACCTTTAACCACTACATATATGCCATCATAGTTCCAAATAATTTTATTGATGCGATCGTTGTAGCTTTGAGCTAAGCGCCAAGTGGCACCACCGTCATTGCTAAGGATTAATTCCCCTTGCGCCATGCCAATTGCAACTTGTTCTGGACTAGAAGGATTTAAAGCTATAGTGCGTACTGCACTGTTCGCTGCCGCCGCGGTGTAAATGGCATTCCAAGATTTACC
>CAZLAR010000008.1:8067-13417 GCA_964557735.1 uncultured Candidatus Saccharibacteria bacterium | reverse complement strand
GTTTTAATTTTTTGCTAGATTTGAATTGAAAGTTTAGAGCAAGCCAGTAGTCACAAACTGTTGTAACACCATCTTTTTATTAAAGTTACCTCGGAGCGAAAGCAAAGCTTCTGTAGTAGCACGGACAGCAGGATACTTTTGCGGAGTAGTTTTTAATTCCGCCACTTGAAGTGTTAACCACTGTTCCAAAACTTGCGGGAGCAATTCATCTTCTAAGTTAGCCAACTCATTAACAAGAACCATGCGCTCGGCTTGTCCTGCAGTACGATTTGTTTGTAACAAATCCAGTGCTTCAGCTAATTCCGCTGAATGCGTAACAGCACTAGCTTCTTGCAAACTAAACACTTGACAACGAGACATAACGGTTGGCAATAATGGCCTATCGCTTAACAACATAAAAATTGCATGCGCAGGTGGTTCTTCTAAAGTTTTTAATAGAGCATTTAACATTTGCGGAGAGGCCTTGTCCATGTGAAGCATCAGCACAACTTTGCGTTCCGAAGAAACTGGCATTAGCGCGGCTAAACTTAAAACTTCACGAATCCCTTCTACGCCTTCGCCTTGTGAGGCATCAAAAGTGATAGTGTCCACATTTGGAAATTTATTCTCAGTAATTTTCTCCGCAAAGGTTTTTGCTAGTTGCAACGCGTCAGACTCATCACGCGAACTTCCCAAAAACAAATATGAATGAGGCATAAAGATAGGCGCAGACAAAAATGCGTCCAACATACTAGTTAACTGTGTAGAACTATTTTTTGGCCAAGCCGTAGTTTGTTTCTGAACTTTTTCTTGCATAAATCACTTATAATTATACCATTTCCTTGCTCTAAAACAAAATTCTGAAATTGACATTTTATCGTTCAATAAATATACTTCTGTATCGGACAAATTAATCAAACCCAAGGAGGATGATAATGATAATAGTTTACGTTGCTCATCCCATTGGGGGTGATGTTGAAGGTAATATCAGATTAGTAGAAAAAGAGTGTGAGCGTATATTTGAACATCGCCCAGAAGTAATGGCAATTGCTCCATACATCTTCGCTCTAAAATTCCTTGATGATTCGAACCCCGCAGACCGATTAAGAGGGATCTGTATGAACAAGGAATATTTTCACAGAGGCTTTATTGATGAACTTTGGTTGTTCGGTGATAGAATCTCCAACGGAATGTTAGAGGAAATTCAATGGGCTCGGAAATTTGGTATACCTGTTGTTCCAATGACAAACGAAACCCAGTTAGAGTTGATACGCCGCGAAATTGAAATCGGCGACAAAATTCAGATTCGTATTTGCGGACCTGGCCAAGAATGCATAGCAACCTATCTTGGAGAGCTACCGTCGAGCGAAGGTGTTGTAAGGATTCAAGGACCGTATAATATTTTAAACCTTTACTGGGGTGATATTCTATTTCTTGCTCCCTTAGGAGTACCTATCGATAGCAGTGGGCACATGATCCATATTTAAAGACACCCCCAATCGGAGGTGTCTCTTTTTTATTTATTGAACAGTTTATTGGACTGTAATTTTACCGTAAGCTGATGGGGTTAAATGATCATGGAATCCCCATGCACCAGACTTAGTAAATTTGAATTGCCAAGTTTGTCCGGCAGCAATCCCTTTCTTTGGATCAAACTCTGGATATTCTAAATGGTCTGGGTGACGAGCCGAAGCTGGCCAAAAATTCTTATCGCTATTATTTTTAAAAACAACGATGTCGCCATTCTTGATAGTTAGAGTTGATGGAGTGTAAGCTTTACCGTCGAAAGCGATTTCGTAAACCTGTACATCGTTGCCATCTGGAGCAGTTGGTTCGCTAGGGGTTGGGGTAATTGCAGTATTAGTTTCAGCATTAGTATTAGCTGTTGTGTCTAAAGATTGACTGTTAGCTGCCATGTTAGTTTGGTTTTCGGTGTCACTAGCAACATCACTGTTACTACGGGAATATAGTACTATCCCGATAACTACTACAGCTACTAAAGCCAATGCGCCTAAAATTTGTTTTTGAGTCATTATGTTGTTTGTTAATGATTACTATATAATAGTAACATATGTCAGATAAAAAACTAATTATAGTGGTGGTTGGACCAACAGCTTCGGGAAAAAGCGAGTTGGCTGTTAAAATTGCTAAAAAAGTTGATGGTGAAATTATTTCTGCTGACAGTCGCCAAATTTACATAGGACTAGATATTGGTTCGGGAAAGGTTGAAGGTAAGTGGGTTGCGCGGAACGGCCGCAAAATATTCGTTTATAAAGGCGTGCCACATTACTTAATTGATGAAGCCAGTCCCCGCGTGCAATACTCCGTGGCCCGTTTCCAAAAAAAAGCTCGGGCCGCGGCCGCCGATATTTTAGCGCGAGGAAAAACGCCGATTATTTGTGGAGGCACTGGCCATTGGGTGGACGCGATTGTTTTTGAACAAACTTTTCCGAATGTTAAAGCCGACGCGAAGTTGCGCGCCAAACTTAGTAAGCTCACGACCGCGCAGCTGTTTGCTAAGCTTCAAAAACTAGATCCCGCGCGGGCTTCGTCTGTAGATGCAAATAATCCACGGAGACTTGTGCGGGCTTTAGAAATTATTGTGACCACTGGCAAACCAGTGCTAAGCCAAGCGGCGCGAGTAGATCAAAATCCATCAGCATTTCCAAGTGTGAAAATTAAATGGATCGGCCTTAATCCAAAAATAGAAATTTTGGAAAAGAATATTGCAAAACGTTTTAAAGAATGGATGCGCGACGGTTTACTCAAAGAAATTACGGGGCTAAAAAAGTCTGGGCTATCATGGAAACGAATTGAATCTTTTGGTCTAGAATACAAATTTCTCGCTCAGCACCTGCAAGGAAAAATTAGCCTTGAAGAAGCCGAAAAACTCTCTATTATTTCCATCCGCCAATACGCTAAACGCCAAATGACTTGGTGGAAACGGAATGAGAAAATTAAGTGGTTTCAAGATAACAAAAAAGCGCGATTATAAATTCACGCTTTTTTAGTTTTATCTATTTTTACTAGTCCATAAATTTTCCCACCATTCAGATGGAGGAACTTCATAGATTAATTTACCAAGTTCAATTGCACTGGGCAATGTTAATTTTTTTAACTGCGTAGCATCGCTTTCTCCCGGCTTACCGTACAACCAAATATGTGCTTCTTTATTCCCCTGCCATTCATATTCGCGGAGGAGAAAAATTTGATCCAAAATATCCGCTTGCTTGGCAACGATAGACTCTTTACTTTCTCTTTTTTCGTATTCATCCATTAACTCCTTAAGATCTGGAAATGGTAGCGTACCCAACTGATCCTTTAAAACTTCATCTTCATTGGTTTTAACATATTTTTTATGAAGCCAGTTATGATCCCCGGTGCGGGCTTCAGCAATATCGTGGAAAATACCCATAGCTAAAGTTTTGTACAAATCTACACCTTCAATTTTTGCTAAGAACCATGCAATAACTGCAACGCGATAAGAATGCGAAGCAATAGTGTCTGTCATATCATCGTTTAATAGTACTTGCCTGTGCATCCGGGGCAGCCTGCGCATAGTACCTACTTCGTATAAGAAGTTGATGATACTGCGGTCTCTGTTACTTTCTTCTGACATATGCGTTTAACTTAATTTTTTCTTTAGTAATTCATTCACGACTTGCGGATTAGCTTTGCCAGCTGATTCTTTCATTACTGCGCCGACAATAGAACCAAGCGCTTTTTCGTTTCCTGCTTTAAAGTCGGCAACGGCTTTTTCATTTTCTGCGAGCACTTTGTCTACCATTGCTTCAATTGCGCTTTCATCGCTAACTTGGGCAAGACCAAGTTCTTCGACAATTGCATCTGGTTCCCCACCAGTTTCAAACATTTTTTTGAACACTGGCTTGGCAGCAGAACTAGAAATAGCTCCGGAGTCGATTAGTTTTACAAGTTCGGCCATGTTCTCAGCAGAAACTTTTGATTCCAATGGATTTGCGAGTTGCGCATTAAGAAGCGCAGAGTAGTCCTGCAAACACCAGTTAGCTGCAGCTTTAATTAATTTAGCGCGTAGCTCTGCGTTGTCTACATTGCTATCTGCAATCATCCAAGCATCTAATTCGCTAACAACATTTTCAAAATATTCATTTAACTCTTTCCAGTTAAGTAGGTCTTCAATGGTCGCTGCGTTCAAACCAAACTCTTCAGCAAAACGCACGCGCTTTTGTGCAGGGAGTTCTGGAAGTTCGGCGCGCAATTTTTGAATAAATTCTTTTGTGAAATGTAGTTCAGGTAAGTCCGGTTCTGGCATGTATCGATAGTCATTAGCTTCACCTTTTTCACGCTGCTCTACTGTTGAGTTTGTTTTTTCATTCCAACCCATAGTTACCTGCTTTGGCATATCGCCGGCTTCAAACATTTCAATCTGGCGCGGAATTTCATAATTAATCGCCGCCTCCGCAAAACGGAAACTATTAATATTTTTTACTTCCACTTTATACTTCGGTAAAGATTTTTCGCCTGGTTTGCGTACAGAAATATTTGGCTCGCAGCGCATTGTTCCTTTTTCCATGTCAGCACTAGATGCACCAACATAACGCACAATTCTCTGCAGCTCCTGCAAAAAGATGCGCGCTTCTTCCGCAGTTTCTACATCAGGTTCAGTAACAATTTCTAACAACGGGGAACCCGCGCGGTTATAGTCAACAAGCGAATACGGCAAACCTTCAGGATGAGTATTCTTGCCTGCATCTTCTTCCAAATGCGCGCGCGTAATACGAATGCGTTTTGTGTAAGCGTCAGGCTTATCTTCCCGAGTAGTATCAGCCGGAACAGAAATGTCTACAAAACCTGGACCGGCAACAGGATGATCCAACTGCGAAATCTGATAGCCCTTCGGCAAATCTGGATAGAAATAATGTTTACGATCGAACTTAGAAAATTCTGGAATTTCACAGTTCATCGCCAAACCGGCCATGACGCCTAAGCGCACAGCTGCTTCGTTAATTACCGGCAAGGTTCCTGGCTCGCCTGTAGCGACTTCGTCTATGTTAGTGTTCGGAGTTTTCTCGTTCGGGTCGTTTGGCGCACTACCAAACATCTTGCTCTTAGTGGCAAGCTGAACGTGGATTTCTAATCCGATTACTGGTTTGTATCCGTTAAGTTTCATATGTTATTTTGGCCTCTTAGTATGCCAATCAGTTGCTTCCTGATACGCATACCCGACATTAAATACTTTTTGCTCGCCCCATTGTGGGCCAATAATTTGTAAACCCACAGGTAGATTATCAGAAAAACCACAAGGAATAGAAAGGCCTGGTGTTCCTGCAAGCGATCCGGGAATATTCAACTGGTCAGCAATGTATCCAAACAAAGGATCATCAGCTGCTTT
>CAZLAR010000008.1:0-7967 GCA_964557735.1 uncultured Candidatus Saccharibacteria bacterium | reverse complement strand
CCTTTAATGTCGGCGCTAAGTACGGCGCTATAGCTAGGCACTTCAACTGGCCCGGTTGTAGAATCTTTTGCGTCTTGACCAGAAATAACTTCTGCGATCATGGCTAAGTCACGAACACTGCGCGCCATCGCACCCATAGAGTCTAAAGAAGAAGCCATCGCCGCCACACCATAGCGACTAACACGACCATAAGTTGGTTTCCATCCCGAGATCCCGGTTAAACTTGCTGGCTGACGAATAGACCCACCAGTTTCTGTTGCTAACGCCCAAGGTGCAAGCCCAGCAGATACAGCCACCGCGCTACCGCTACTAGAACCACCTGGCATGCGCGATGTATCCCACGGATTTCGTGTCGCACCATAAAAACTCGTTTCACCACTGCTACCATGCGCGAACTGATCCATATTAGTTTTTCCAATCAAAACTGCTTTCTGTTCTTTCAACTTTGAAATTACAGTAGCATCGTAAGGTGGAATGTAATTATCTAAAATTTTTGACGCCGCTGTAGTGCGAATCCCTTTAGTCAAAAACAAATCTTTGGCAGCAAAAGGAATGCCACAAAGCGTTGGATTTTCCCCGCCACCTGCAGTCATGTATTCATCAGCTTCTTGCGCCTGAGCTAAAGCCTCTTCTTCAGTGAAAGTTATAAACGCATTCAGTTTCTCACGATCACCAACTGGAGATTGTTCTTTTGCACGTGCTAAAAAATATTTCGTCAGCTCAACAGACGAAACTTCTTTGTTGTCTAATTTTTCTCGCAACTCGTGGAGCTGTAATTCTTCCCAGTTCATTATTTTAAAATTGATTTCACTTTGTAGTATCGATCTTTAGTTTGAGGAGCGTTGGCCATAATTTCTTCTTGATAGTCAATTAGCTTAGCAACATCAGGCCGAGTGACATTTTCCAAACCAGTGACACTGGAAACAATCTCTAATCCATCAGTATTTACTTCTTGAAGGACATCAACATAATCCAAAACAGACGATAGATCCTTTTGGAACTTCGCTACTTCTGAATCGGTTAGCTCGATACGTGCCATTTCGGCGACTTTTTTAACTTCTTCTTCGCTTAACATAGGGTAATTATAGGGAATGTTCGAGTATATGCCAAATAGGTTAGACCTTCGGTTCGCAGAGTTTTCGAGCAAAAAGAAAAGGCATTCGTATTTCTACGTTTGCCTTGAATATAAAGAGCATCTTTCTACTCTACCAGGTACCTCCAGGACCTTCGAACAAGATTTTCTCTTGATCCTCTACTGAGGTGTCGTTCATGGGAAATGAAGGTCCGTTCGAAGATGTCACTTCTGAGCAATGACCAAATAATGGCAATACCTCAGTGTCAGCTTTACGCTGATCCGACATGATCTGGGCATCCAATTGAGGTACAAAATCTAATGACCTCGTAAAACTACCACGACTTCCGCTCTGCCGATTATCTCTGTTATCGGTAATTCTTGTCATTTTGATTCTCCTTATGCGAACATGTTATTTTTACCATCTTGCCCAGGACTAGGTTCCCAGTCTTCCAATTCCAAACTTCTTTGCAAGCTTTCATACTTGGCTTGCTCTTCTTGATGAGTGTCACTACAATCATAATCAGACGGTGCCGCTCGTCGAGTTCGTGGATCACTTTCTCCCTGCATGATTATTATCCTCCTCTAGTTTTTTCTCCCACATCGAACGTTACAAAACAAAACTCGCTACCCAGCTGAGCCAGATAGCGAGTAAAATTTTGTAAAAATTTATGCTCGGACTCTGGCACCAACAAACAGCAAAAAGGCAATAGCAACCGCCTTAGTGCAAATGTAGGAAATTTTGTGCCAGATCAAGTTCATATGAAGTAAATTATATTCCTCTATATATTGCCTGTCAAACTAGATTTCCACAGCCATAGAAGTTTCGCTTATCAAGTGATATACTAAAGAAAAGCATTAAATATATACAACTATGTGGATTTTTATCTTGATTATAGTCGCTATTGTTATAGTAGTGGTTCTAATCTACAACTCTCTAATTCGTTCCAAAAACCGAGTTGAGGAAAGCTGGGCTGATATTGAAGTACAGCTTAAGCGTCGCTACGACTTAATTCCAAACCTAGTAAACACCGTGAAAGGTTTTGCTACTCAGGAATCTGGTGTATTAGAACGGGTTACCCAAGCTCGTGCTACTGCTATGGGTGCAACCAACCCAGCAGAAAGAGCTAAAGACGAAAACATGTTAAGCGATACTTTAAAAAGTTTGTTTGCTGTTTCTGAAGCGTATCCAGATTTAAAGAGCAACACTAACTTCATGCAACTACAGACAGATTTAACTGATACAGAAAACAAGATCCAAGCTGCTCGTCGTTTCTACAATGGCAACGTGCGCGACTTCAACACAAAGATCGAAGTATTCCCAACAAATCTTTTTGCTTCCATGCTTGGCTTTGCGAAGAAAGCATTCTTCGACATTGATGACAATGGTCCTGAACAACAGCCGGTTGAAGTTAAATTCTAAATGCTCACATACACCGAAGTCAGTAAAAACAAAGCCTATTCGGTTTTGCTCATATTCGTATTTCTCCTAGTCATCATTGGCTTTGGTTTTATAGCATCTCAATATTACGGTTCACCGGCTTTGTTAGTTGTGGCCGTACTGTTCAGTTCTGTCTCAGCTCTAATTTCATATTTCTTTTCGGCACAAATTACTCTCGCGCTTTCGCAAGCCCAAGAGATTGATTTAAAAACTCAACCACAACTTTACCGAATAGTAGAGAATTTAACAATTGCTGCCGGCTTGCCTATGCCCCGCGTTTACATAATTGATGACACCGCCATGAACGCGTTCGCTACTGGCCGCAATCCGAAGAACGCTGTTGTGTGCGTAACTACCGGATTAATTTCCCGGCTCGACCAAACTGAACTCGAAGGTGTGCTAGCTCACGAGCTTTCGCACATTGGGAATTACGACATCCGATTTATGACTTTAGTGGTAGTGCTTGTTGGTACAATTACTTTACTGGCCGACTGGATGCTCCGCGCTTCTTTGTTTGGTGGTGGCAAGCGCAACAACGAGAATGGCGGAGGCAATGGTATTTTCCTCATTGTCGGTATTGTTCTTGCGATTCTTTCACCTATCGTAGCAACTTTAATTCAGCTAGCAGTTTCCAGAAAGCGTGAATATTTAGCAGACGCCTCGGGCGCACTTCTTACTCGTTACCCAGAAGGCCTGGCCTCTGCTTTAGAGAAAATCGCTGGCGACAAAGAACCCTTAGAAGCAGCCAACAAAGCCACCGCGCATTTGTACATCGCTAACCCGTTAAAAGACAAAGACGGTAATGCAACCTCTGGCTGGTTTTCTTCACTATTTAACACTCACCCACCAATCGAAGACCGTATTAAGCACCTTCGGGAGATGGGTGGCTAATCATTAAGAATAAATTTATGGAAGCAGAATCAAACTTCAATCCAGAATCTAATAATAATTTTGAAGGTGAATGGTATTATGATGACGATCAAGTCGGTGCACTTTACACTCTCATGGGAGAAAATAAGATCAGTACTGAAACACTAAGAGAGCTTCTACATCAAGTTAACGCGCAATATCAAAACTTAGATTCTCGTACAGACAAAACAGACCAAGAAAAGATTAACCTGGGAATTCTAGATAACATAGGTCGTGAGTTAACTATTAAGGTTGGATTTAAACACGAAATGGATAACCCTGTCTCTGATCAGCCCCAAGAATTAAACGACATGATTCACTAAACTCTTGGCCACGTCTAAATTAAATCCACGCGCCATCAGGCGACGCATGACTTTTTGTTTTTCATCATATTCAAACTTCGCAACTTCTTCCAAAGGGGCGAAGTTTTTTTCTACATAGCGCGTGGCAATCTCACGTTCATCTGCTTCACTCAACAACTCCGCTAACTTCTCTTCAACAATTTCTTTTGGAACTTTCTTTTCGTATAACTTCTTTTTCATCATATAGCTACCGTAATATTTATGTCGCTTCATGCTCTCAATGTAAACTTCCGCGTAACGCGCGTCGTCTAAGTAGCGATCTTTAAACAACTTTTCCACAGTTTGATCTATAATCTCTGGAAAATATCCACGTGTTGTCATTTTTTCCCGCAACTCATGTTCAGTGCGCATACTTAAGTTCAACAAAAAAAGTGCATAATCATAAGCATGATCGACATCTCCAGGTTTTTTTAATGGCTTTCCTTTTTTAAACATAGTTATACACCTAATTTGAACTTAATTTTATCTTACCACGCTATAATAAAGATGACATAAAGTTTAGTGCGGATCCGGAAGGAAATATACTTTTGAACGCATCTGAGCCGAGACTTTGACAGTCGAAGGCGAAGCTAAGTGAAAAAGAATATTTCCTTCCGCTATCAATTAAACTTCTTGACATCAGTGTTGTATATTGGTATAAATAAATTAGCAGTCTCAGGAAGAGAGTGCTAAAGCCGTTGAATGAAAGCGGTAAATTAATACAAAACAAACCTTTTATGGATAATTTCTCATTTATATTAGAACGCCTCTCCAGCAGAGCTAAAAATGCGCTTATCGCTGCGCAAATGGCTTCCGAGGAGCTAGGCCACGACCACATCGGCACCGAACATCTACTATTCGGCATAGTGGCAGAAAAAAGTTCATTTGCTGCCGAAATTTTAATCAAAGCAAAAATCAGCCCAGATGTAGTTAAATCTGAGTTAATTTTGGTGAATCAGAATAGTGAGACCGAAACTTGGAAACCGATTCTTTCTCAAAACCTAAAAACTGCCATCGAGCGCGCTGCTATTATTGCCAGCCAATACGGCTATCAATTTATTGGCACCGAACATTTCCTCTACGGCTTGCTTACCACTCAAACAAACAAATCAAAAGTCATTCTTTCCAAATTAGGAATTGATATCGGCGAGCTTGAACATAACCTTGTTGCCGTGTTCGAAAACATTTCGAAGTTTCCAGAAATGCCTAACGATGTCCCCTTCAACGGCAACGTTGGTCCGAATGAACATGATCATCCGCACGCATCTGGTCAGATGCCTGGCATGCCTGGTGGTCAAGACGGTCGCAAAGGTAGCGTTTTAGAATATTACACGACTGACTTAACCAAAAAAGCAAGCACTGGTTCTATTGATCCGGTCATTGGTCGTAAAAAAGAAATCGACCGCTTGGTTTCTATTTTAGGCCGACGCACAAAAAATAATCCAGTGTTAATTGGCGAAGCTGGTGTTGGCAAAACTGCCATCGTTGAAGGCTTAGCTTTAGCAATTACTAATCGCGAAGTACCAGACACTTTACTAGACAAAAAAATTCTTTCGCTCGACCTCGCTCTCGTAGTAGCAGGTTCCATGTTCCGTGGTGAATTTGAAAATCGCCTTAAGCAAATTATTGAAGAAGTAAAAGCAGATGACAACTTAATTCTATTCATAGATGAACTGCACACCATGGTTGGTGCTGGTGCGACTTCTGGCAGTTTAGATGCAGCTAACATTTTAAAGCCCGCCCTAGCTCGCGGGGAAATCCGCACTATTGGTGCTACTACATTAAACGAGTACAAAAAATACATCGAACATGATGCCGCTCTTGAACGTCGCTTCCAATCTATATTAGTAGAAGAGCCAAGCAAAGAGGAGTCTGTTGCGATTCTAAAAGGCTTGCGTCCAAATTACGAGAAGCATCATCATGTAACCATTACCGATGAAGCAATTTTAGCAGCTGTGGAACTTTCTGACCGCTACATTCAAGATCACTTTTTGCCAGACAAGGCAGTCGACTTAGTAGATGAAACCGCGGCGACTTTGCGCAACTTGCACAGCAATTCTAAAATCGCGCGCAACCGTAAAAAAGTTGAGAGTGAACTAAACGCGCTTGAAGAAGAAAAAACTAAAGCCGTGCTTTCTCAAGACTTTACCACGGCCTTGCACCTGCGTAGTCAAGAAGAAAAATTGATGCATCAGAAAAAATTACTGGAAACTCAGGAAGAAGAAGATACCACACCGGTTTACGCCATAACCGCCGAAGATATTGCCGCAACGGTATCTTTGATGACAAAAATTCCTTTGAAAAAACTGGCTCAAACAGAAATTGGTAAACTGAACAATTTAGAGCGTCTATTAAAGACGCGCGTTGTTGGACAAGATGAAGCTATTACCGAAATTGCTCGAACGATCCGTCGTTCTCGCGCTGGCCTCGCCGATCCACAACGTCCGATTGGCTCGTTCATGTTCTTAGGACCCACCGGTGTTGGTAAGACAGAGACTGCAAAAATGATCGCTCAAGAAGTATTCGAAGATCCCGACGCGCTCATTCGTGTTGATATGTCTGAGTTCATGGAACGCCACAACACTTCTCGCTTAATCGGTGCACCCGCCGGCTATGTTGGATACGAAGATGGTGGTCGTTTAACTGAAGCAGTCCGTCGCAAACCATATTCTGTAGTGTTGTTCGACGAAATTGAAAAAGCTCATCCAGACGTATTTAACATTTTGCTTCAAGTGCTAGAAGATGGTCAGTTAACCGACGCTCAAGGTAAGCGCGTTAACTTTGCTAACACCGTCATAATTATGACTTCCAACTTAGGAATGCAAGAACTAAATGCGCAAGCTAAGAAAATTGGTTTTGCAGATAGAGATGAACAAGATGACCAGAAGAAAAAACTTGAAGCTGACTACGACCGTATGAAGGTAGGGTTAATAGAGCAGCTGAAAAAAGATATGCGTCCGGAATTCATTAACCGCATAGACAAAGTGCTAATTTTCCGTCCATTAGGAATGCAACAGTTGCGTAAAATTACTACAATAAACTTTGGTGATGTTCAGAAGCGCCTGATTCAACAAAACATAACCTTAAAAGCTACGCCAGCATTAATTAAGTTTATTGCCGACAAGAGTTTTGACCCACTCCAAGGAGCAAGATACATTCGTAAAAATATCCAAGATCTTGTCAGCGATCCAGTGGCAGAAAAGATCATTTCCCAGCATGCCACGGTCGGTGCGGTAATTACCGCCGACGTAAAAAACGGCGAAGTTGTTTTCCACATCGAGAAAACTGCAGTGCCTGTGTTGGCTTAGAGCTTAGTGTTCAAACACGGCGCGCCGACATCACACCAAAACTTCACAAAAAAAAAGAAAGCAGTAGCGTTTAACACGCTGCTGCTTTTTAGTTTAACCAGAATCAATATTATTGATCTGACTCAACATCTTTGATATCGTCCAAGCGAATGCAAATTTCGCGCGAACCCATCATATTACGACCTGGTCGCGAATAGTACTCCACTTCGTCCAATGTGATACACTGACTCTCACTGAGCTCCCTGAAAAACCCAGAGATTTTAGCGATTCCGTCTTGGAAGCATTTGCTCTCCTCCGCTAAAATCAAGACGACTTTTTTGCCCTTAAAAGCTGAAAACTTTTGAAGATTTTCCGAGCGATTTACTTCCCCACTTGCCGATGTTCCTTCCGTCAACATTCCTTGCATAACTTCCTCCAGAACTAAGATTTACCAAAACTATACGTCACTTATCCATAAAAATCAATCAATCTTTATAGAATCTTGACCAAAACTTTAGAAAATATTTACATAGGTTTTAGGTACTATGCGTTACGCTTAGATTATGCCTAAATTATTTTCCTTCGGTCTCAACATTTTAGCTGATGTATTTTATCCAAAATACTGCTTTGGATGTCGCCGCAGCGGTGGTTACTTATGCAAATTTTGTCGTGGCCAAGTTCCTGCCAGCGCGCAAAGTTTTTGTATCGTCTGCAACAAACTTAGTTCAGACGGCTTCACCCACCCAGCCTGCAAAACAGAATTCACGCCAGATCGTCTACTCAGCGCGTTTCCGTATCAGTATCAAATTATTGCCGACATGATCATTACAGGAAAATATTTTTTTGTCTCAGAAACATTTGTGTTACTAGGTTTGTTGGCCGCCGAGCAAATTAAAAGCAGCTACGGTACCGCCACT
>CAZLAR010000007.1:0-22616 GCA_964557735.1 uncultured Candidatus Saccharibacteria bacterium | reverse complement strand
GACTGTCTTCGGTAGTCATGACTGGAGTTTTTTCGCGGCCAAGACGGAAGTATGCCGGTCCAGCTGTACCACCAAGTGCAATAGTTGTTTTGCGAGCTTCGATTGTGTCGCAAGGCACAACAACCGTCATGTTGGGGAGCGTGCGCACAATAGCAATGTCTTCGAGCGCTTGATGCGTGGCACCATCAGGTCCTACAGACAAACCAGTATGATGTCCGGCGACTTTTACATTCGCCTGGCTATATGCCACAGACACTCGCAACTGATCCCAGCTGCGACCCGGGCTGAACGTGGCATAGCTAGCCACAAACGGTGTTTTACCAGCAAGTGCGAGCCCAGCAGCAACGCCCATCATATTTTGTTCGGCGACGCCACATTCAACAAAACGTTCTGGATATTCTTTCGCAAAATCTAGTACGCGAGTGCTTTCTGCTAAGTCTCCTGTTAAAGCCACGACGTCTTTGTTATGTTCGCCCAAATGTAACAAACCTTCCCCAAAACCGTTACGGCTAGGGACTGTTTCAATATCGGGTGTACCGATTTTAGTATTTAGTTTTTGAGTTGGGTTTAACATTATTCGTGCTCACTCCTAATCTGCCCGCGAAGCGTGCGCAGTTCTTTTAAAGCTTCAGCAGCTTGTTCACCTTTTGGTGGAGCTCCAGCAATGTTCGCTGAATCCGGAGGGGCACCGTGCCACTCATACTTGCCTTCCATAAAATCAACGCCTTTACCTGGAATGGTATGAGCAATAATCACAGTTGGTTTTTCGTAAATAGCTTCGGCTTCTCTGTAGGCGTTAATTATTGCATCCATGTTGTGTCCATCAATTTCTAAAACGTGCCAATTAAAGGCTTCGTATTTTGCACGAAGTCCTTCGAGGGGCATAACATCTTCAGTGAAGCCATCAATTTGAATATTGTTGCGGTCGATTATTGCAGTTAGGTTGTGTAATTTTTCTTTCCCGGCTAGCATAACTGCTTCCCAAATTTGACCTTCCTGCTGTTCACCGTCGGACATCACCAAGTAAACGCGAGACTTTAAATTATCCATGCGCAGCGCCAAAGCCATTCCCACAGCCTGCGAAGCTCCCTGCGCCAACGGGCCACTCGAAGTTTCTAAACCAGGCAATGCTAAATTATGCGGATGACCATGCAAGCGTGTACCAAATTTGCGCAGTGTCATCAATTCTTCTTTTGGGAAATATCCAGATTCAGCCAGCGTAGCATAAAGCACCGGGCAAATATGACCACACGAAAGTACTAGTCGGTCGCGACCTGTCCACGCTGGGTGCTGCGGGTCGTGTCGCATCACTTTAAAATACAACGCCGTAAAAACGTCAGCCATTCCTAAAGGGCCCGCGCTGTGACCAGAGCCGGCCTCGACTAACATTTTTATAATATCCTGACGGATATCATTAGCTTTGTATTGTAGTTCCTGCTGATTCACCTGAAAGTTTTATAGTTTTGTAATTTTGTTTGATATTTTCTGTTTCGAACAACGCAGAACCTACCACGAGGTAGTCCGCGCCGGCTGCAATGAGGGCACCAGCATTGCTGGCATTGACCCCACCATCTACCTCAATTATAGCATTTGGCGCCATTTCCCTCAATTGTTTGATGCGTTCGTACGTTTGCGGTAAAAATGGATTTCCCTGCTTTCCTGGCTCCACAGAAAGAATAGTAAAAAACTTGATAGTGTCTGTAAAGTATCGCACAGTTGAGACATAAGTTTCTGGACTAATCGCAATTCCTGGTTTTATTCCTAGTTTAACGATTGCTTCCAGCGCTTCTTCGAGGTCGCGCTCTTCTGGGAATGATTCATAGTGCACTATAACGGTCGAAAATCCTGCTTCTTTGTAGGCAACAAAGTTCTTCGGATGAATCTCCATAATATGCGCTTCCCACTCTGCTTTGTCTAGCTTAGGCACATGGCCAATATCTTCTACTTGCACCGTGTGTGTCGGCACAAACAGCTCATCACAAAAATCCACCTGAATGCGTGGTACTTTTCCAATCGTCTTGATTTTGGCCAGTTTATGGGCAAAATCTAAGGCTGTTTTTTCTAGAATTGCAGGGATTATCATTTAATCTCCAGGGCACTGATTTTTTTTATTCTTCTCACATGCCTCGCCTCACTGGAATAAGGTGTGTTCAACCACACATCAACAATTTTTTGAGCATCCTTTTCAGAAATGTAATCACTTGGTAGGCATAAAACATTAGCCATGTCATCCTTGCGAGACATTTCTGCTTCTTTCGTATTCCAAACTAAAGCAGCGCGAACATGAGGGAATTTGTTCGCGACTATGCAGACGCCTTGACCACTGCGGCAAATCAAGAGGCCTAAATTTTGCATAGGGTTTTGTAATACCTTTTTACCTACGATTTTTGCGTAATCAGGATAGTCATCCCCTGCCTTCAATTTCTTAGCTCCTACATCTACAAACTCAAGCTTCTTTTTTGTCAGAAACTTTTTCAACTGTTCTTTCATTTTGAAGCCGCCGTGGTCAGCGCCAATGTATATCATAAAATTTGTAGATTAAATTTAGATTAAAATTTGTGACCGTACTAAGTTAAACAAACCTACTTACCAGAGTGATCATATAATAATTTTAGCACTAAACTACTTAATATCAATGCAACATAGCTTAGTGCTTATAAAATTATCCTTTTAACATCTTAGGTTTTGACTTTGTTATGACTTTTTTACCAGTTTTTGTCTCAATTTCTCGTCTAGCATTGCCAGCCACACCACCACCTTCACGAGCAACATTTTTGTTTTCGCTTAATGTTTTAGGCTCTCGTTCACTAGAAATTTCAGTTGTCGCTGTTTCCGCTAACATATTCAAAACCAACTCCAAGTTGGTCATATTATCACGCAAATTTTCTTTTTTCACATCCTTAAGTTTTTTGTACTGTTTTGTAGTTAATCCGGTCCAAGCTTTAGTAATTTCATCAGTTAAAATCGCAAACTCCAAACCTTCATTTACACCCCGTTTCTCCCACTCATCAGTTAGAGCTTTGCGAACTTCAATGCTTTTCAACCTTTGATTTACCCAGTTTGGACTATAACCTTTTTGAAGGTAGGTTTTTAACGCCCTATTAATAGCTAACTCTGGATCAGCTGTTTCTTCCAATCGTTCATATCCCACTTGAGCTAGCCAAAGCTTAAAAGGCTCAGCATTCGGAGAAGGGATAGATTGGATCAGACGAAGCATTACTTCAGTGTCAGCAACATCAGTTAAGTAATATTTACCGTCAGAAGACTGTAATTTCAGTTGGTGACATTTTGTCACCGACTCACTGCCTTCCTTACGAAGCCGTTCTGCAAGCTTATTCCAATACTTTCTCGGATCACTACTATCCGTTAAAGCCCTGACAACATCAATTACAGAAAAAAGCCAAAGTTCTTTTTCATCATCCCAATGACGACGGATTTGCTGGCCTTCAAAAATAGCTATTAATTTGTTTTTAGATTGCTTTTTCATAACCATGCTTTATTTTTAGCAAGGTTTAAGTATATCACAATGCAATTATTTTATTAAAGTCTTCAGCCAAAAGTGATGCACCGCCTATTAGCAAACCAGATACATGCGGTTGATGCAAAAACTCAGCGGCATTTGTGCTGTTTACACTACCACCATAGAGCACGCGCGGGACACCGTGTTTTGTAACTATGTATAGAGCGATTTGTTCAGCATGATCAGAAGTTGCAGCGTTATGGCTACCAATCGCCCAAACTGGTTCGTAAGCGACAATGACTTTTTTCGGATCGACGCCGTCTAAGTCTGCAGCTAGTTGCTCGCCAACTACATCGGCGACTTCCAACGCATCTTCTTGAACTGTCGTACCAAAACCCACGCAAACGATTGGTGTAATTTTGTAGTCAAGCAACGCTTTCACTTTGGCATTTACCAACGCATCGTCTTCGCCCATTACCCGGCGTTCGCTATGCCCAACAATACAATATTTAATTCCCATGCTTTGCAATTGCGCAGGAGACACTTCGCCCGTGTAAGCGCCTTTAATGTGCGGTGAGCAATCTTGCGCGCCCACGTGAGGATATTCAATCGACTCCAAGAACGGCAACGGCGGGCAAATGACAACTTCGTTGCCACCACTAGCTATATCAATTTTAGAAGCCAAAGCCACTGCCTCAGAGACAGTCATTGGATTCAATTTCCAGTTACCAACAATTAGTTTTTTAGACATTTTTTTTCTTTAATTTTCCTATTATATATCCTAGAATCAATCCAAATACATATAGTAGTACCGAATATATAACCACTGCTGTGCCGAGAAACCATAACCAGTTATTAGTACTAACTGAAACGTATCCTTCAGTGAAAGACTTATAGACCACAAAAACTAATATTGAATACAAGCCCGCGGCAAACTCCGGCCCGAATAAAAACCCACCGCTACCAAACAGGCCAATCATTAATAGTATGAAACCTAAACCTACGTTAAGTACAACTAACCATCTTCCAATTTTAACACCTAATGAATTCATATTAATCTCCCCTCAAAAACTTAGCAGTTTCTTCCGGTGGCATTGGGTTAACTGGAATGCCGGTGGCGTATTCGAAGCCTGCCCAAATAGTTAGTCGTGGGAAAATAGTTAAGTGCCAATGATAGCTGGCCTCTTCGTGCAAAGTGTGACGGTCGCGTTTAACCGGCATGGTGTGAATGTAGTAATTCAACGGTGGGTCTGAAAGTTTGGTGTACAAAGAACCTAAAACACGTTTTAACACATGCGACAAATGCTCTATCTCTTTCGGAGAAATATCTTCGTAACGCGCGCCATGCCGCTTCGGCAAAATCCACGTTTCGAACGGGCTACGCGAAGCGTAAGCTGAAATCACCACAAAATGATCGTCTTCATAAATCAATCGATCCTTCTGCCGAATCTCCTCTTTCATTATATCGCAATATATACAAGCTTTATTGTCACGATGGTAGTGGTATGCACCCGACATCTCCGCGTGAATATGCGGTGGTACCATTGGTGTAGAAATAATCTGATAGTGCGGATGCACCAAAGAAGCACCGGCGTCGCGGCCATGATTATGAAAGACCTGAACATAAGCGGTTTTATCATCTTTCGAAAGCGCTAGAATGCGATCTTTAAAATTACTTAGTGACAACGCAATTAACTGCGCACTTTGCATAGCGACAGGTTCGTTATGTTTACGAGTAACTATAACTTCATGGTCACCATAACCTGAGCGTGCAGAATAGAAATCTCGCTCCGAAATCACTGGACCATGCTGCACCGACTTATACTTATTGGGAATTACTCGCAACCGCCAATCCTTCGTATTTGGAATACGACAGACGTCATCACACAGGTCGGGATTCTTGTCTTCATTACCAGGACAAAAAACACAAGTTGGATCCAACTCTGGTAGCCCGGCCATAACGCTATATGTGCGAAAATCTTCTGGCCGCTTAGCACGACCCGGAGCAATTAACACCCACTGTTTAGTAATTGGATTTTGCCTAAATTGAGACATAGAATTGTGACATGTAAATTTTAAATTAGTTCTTGGCTTTATCTAAATAATTTTGTAAAATAATCTGCGCGGCAAGACTGTCGACGTTAGTGCGCCCACTTGGAATATTCTCGGCCATCACACTCGACAATCGCTCATCCATGAATTCAACAGGTACTGATCGGTCAGCTAGCGCTAATAGCTCCTGCAATTTCTTAGAAAATTCCTGTGCTGCTGCCGTAGACTGAGTTGGTTCGCCGGACATATTCAAAGGTAAACCGAGTACAATAAGCTCGACTTCTTCATTATCTACTAACTGCTGGATCTGCTCCCAAAATTCTTTGGGACTTAAAATGGCTAGCTCACGGGCTAAGGTTTGAGATTCATCCGAAATAGCTATGCCGACTCGCTTAGTGCCGTAATCAATGCCGAGAATTTTCATAAATAGAGTTAACTTTGACTTTAATTTAACGCGGTGTAGTGCCTGGTAACGGAGTGACTGGTACAATTGGTGGAGTCGATGGAACGCCCGAATACTCACTCTCCGGAAGTGGGGTCACCGGTTTTATTAATGGGTTAGACAAACATACATCTCGTTCAACAAGCACACCAATACCACCAGCACTGGAACTACCACCTGAAATAGGGGTAAATACGAACTTGTTGACTAAACTTTGCACTACACCAGCAACAACTTGGCTGACTGGATTGTCGGCATTACTCGTGCCTAAGCCCAGGGCGTTGTTTATGGCCGCTTCTTGAACATTAAATATAGAGGCCATGGTTTTGTTAATTTGGCCAGAAATAATATCACGACCAGACTTATTACCTGGGCTAGTTACTTCTTTTGTAGCCGCACTTTCAGCTTCAACCTTGGTTTGAGCAGCTAAAGCCGTATAATAGTCTTCCCACCAATTAGCATAATTTTTCTCATCACCACCTAAACGAGCTAATTTAGTTAAGAACTGTGGATCATTCGGATCAAGAACTATGTCGGTCCCCTGATTCGCCCTGGCCTTAGCTGTAAAAATTTGGTTCAACTCTTTTTTGGTTGGACTCACACAGAAATATTGAGGCAAAAATTTTTGAATAATGTCTTGGTCGAGTGGGTCGGAAACAAACTTCTTCATGTACTCGACTGAATAATAACGACCAAGTTCATTTGAATAATAAAGTTGACTGGCAATAGCAAAGTTTTTCTCTATATGCGCAACCAGCTTGTCTAGCATGACAATAGAAAAATTAGCGAACGAACTAGCCAACCCAATTTTAATTCCTTCCCAGGCTACGTTCCAAACATCAATAACCGGCCAACCAGCTTGGGCAGTCTTCACAAAAGCTAAGCCACTATCGTTCACTTGAGGGTTTAAATCAAACGCATACTTTTGAGAAAGTTTTGTAAACTCTGAACGCGCTGTATCTAACTTACTATTAATAGCGCTGTAATCTCCATAGACTTTTGGCCACGGATTAGTCTCGGTCCCCTGTGCATAGGCTGTTGCCACACCAAGGAAGTCTGCATACTTTTCGTATGCTAAGATTTTTGATTTATGAAATTCGACTGCGGATTCTGGCACTGGTAATCCACGAATATTTGCGATTAACTCACCAGTCTTATTACTAGCGCTAGCAATAGTTGATACATCGGCATTAGCATCAAACACATTGGCAGCAGCAGACTCAGCGGCATCGTTATAATTACTAATCATCGAACCAACGGCGTTCATATATTCTACTACGGTAGGGGCATCGTTTCGCGGGGAAATTTTAATCTCTGAATTTGGAATAGACCGAACAGCCACTTTTTGATTGACGTCCATCGCTACTTCGACTTCTTCCCGAACAATATCTTCTGTAGCAATTTTTTTAAGCAACTGTTGACTGGCTTCGTAATCCGGAGAGACACTAGCTAATAGGTCTTCGTAGTATTGGGCTTCTTGCTCAGCAATTTTCTTTTGGGCTTCGTAGTCGGTGGTATCCTTAAAAATTAAACTGCCCGGATTAATAGCAGTTACAGTCACCAATACTAACACGGCAATTAAAATAGTGCCGAGTAAGTATTTTCGTGGAATATTTGAGATGTTCATGTTTGTTTTTTTATTTCTTTTGATGATGTAAATTTGATTTTATCACGAGGCAACCGTCAACTACTCGACTAGCTCACCACCAAATACTTTCAAGGCATCAGTAAGCGCATCGACTGTATTAGTCATAACCGGTTCGTGGGCATTGTTTTGAATAGTAGCTCGGATTGCCAGATTTTTCCCAGAAACACCATGAATTGCTGCCATAATCATGGCCGCATGCTTTTTATTATCAATATGTTCTTTATGGAAAAGATATCTTACCGCTATAGTAATTTTACCATCTTTTAGCTCGATTATGGGAGAATTTTTCAACAACGTGGCAATGGGGCTATTCTCGGTTTTAACTCTACTAACCACGTCCGGCCACCAGGATTGCAATTCGGTCATTGTAACAGTTGGGTCTACTTCTACACCTTCCTCAGTTGCATCTGCTGACTGCATCTCCGCGACAGCAACCACCTTTTGTGATGACTGCGTTTGGTTCTCTGTTTGCACAAGTGGTTGAGTCTTAACCTGAGAATTCATCGCAACTTGCGAAGTCGACTGTGACTGAGCAACACTTTGATGCGCCCCAGGTGCTTGGACAAACATGCTAGCTTCAATTGCAGCTAGTAACAATGGTAGCTCGGGTAATGGCGCATTCGAAAGCTCTTTGTAGGAACGAAGGAATAGTCTAATAACAAGCATAAGTTGTGGCAAGGCTAAACCAGCTACTTGCTTAGTAAAGTTTTCGCGCTGGCCTTCGGTTTGAAGACCGGCCGAAATTTTTGCCGTGGTTCCATCGCTAGTTATTTTGGCATTCAAAAGCAATCGCAAGTACTGCAAAACGCTTCGATTAAACACTGCTGGGTCGGCGCCACTGGAAAATGTTACATCAAAAAAGTCTGGTAAAACTGCTGACTCATGGGCAACTATTCTATTTATTAAATCTTGAACAGACTCTAAAGGCGTTACGCCGAGCAAGCGCTGAGCTTCCTCTAAAGCAACGTCTGTACCAAGCGAAGCGATCATATCTAAGCGGGAAAGCGCATCGCGCATGCTACCCTCAGACTGCGCCACCACTGCTTCCACTACTCCATCTGCTAATTTTAACTTTTGAGCTTTAGCAATCTTACTTAATGCCGCGGTCATATCTTGTGCAGTAATTCGCTTAAAGTCAAACCGTTGAGTACGTGAAGCAATGGTGTCCGGCACTTTCTCTATATCTGTTGTCGCCAAAATAAACATAGCATGCAAAGGGGGCTCTTCTAAAGTTTTTAGTAACGCATTAAAAGCTGCTTTAGAAAGCATGTGAACTTCATCAATAATAAACACTTTCGTAGTCAAGCTAGTCGGCCGAAATTGCGCATGCTCTATTAATTCACGAACGTTGTCTACTCCGGTGTGGGAAGCGGCATCTATCTCAATTATATCTAAAGCGCTCCCCTTAGCGATGCTTTCGCATATTTCACACTTACCACAAGGCTCGCCATTTTTCTGCGCAAGAAGACAATTCGCCGCTTTAGCTAGTATACGAGCGATTGTCGTTTTACCTACCCCACGGCTACCGGTGAACAAATAGGCATGAGCAATTTCCCCTGCCTTGGTGGCATTGCGAAGAGTCTGCACAATCGGCTCCTGACCAACCACTTCCGCAAACGTTTGCGGCCTATATTTCTGATAGAGTACTGCCATAATATAGTAATTATACCACAGTCTCCTGCTCACTATAGCACTGCAAAACTTGGCTTTTTCTTGACCAAAACTTTAGGAAAACTTTAAGTTTTCTTGAGGGTGGTTCTGTTACGATAAATTCTGTGGGCCCAGTTCCGGTTGACCTAGCCTTGGTTGACGCTAGAGCTAGCGGGGTTCGACTCCCCTCCCGTCCACCAGCATCCTTGACAAATACAAATGTTTTGATAAAATACAAATACCAACCCTGGTTGCAGAGAAATCTGGCAATTCATAAAAACCTCTCCTTTCGGAGCGGTTTTTGATTATCATTTTTTTATGCTCATCGCATGCAGCGGCTCGCTATCTCTTAAAAACAATCAACTTATAAGCAACGAAGTTCCAAACGAGGGAGAAAGCAGTGGCACAGATCTTGGCGACGTTCTTAATTGTGTCAGCGTTAATGGTAAATTCTAAGTATGGGGTAATGAAGTTCGAAGCAATTACCACAATCGTGCTGTTAATTAGTAGCCCGACTAGACTAACAATTAGAAATGTAGCGAATTGAGTACCAGCCCCTTGATGTTGGCCAAAACTAAGTGCAAAAGCTTTCCACAAACAAGCCTGAATGACTATAAAAGCTCCGAGAATAAGTAAAAAGTAAATGTTTGAGGCGTCGTAGGCGGCACCAACGATTACGCCAACGAAGGCTAAAAAGCCCAAGCCTCCAACAAACATCAGGCGTAAAAAGTTTTGGAACACACTTACGCCACTACTCTCTGCAAAAGCCCAAGCTCTGTTCCAGAAATAACTCTGAATAATTGCGGCAGAGAAACTAATTACATTTAAAATTCCTAAGGTGACGCCAGAAGTGACATCAAAAGATTTAGTCACGTAATTTAGAATAACAAAGTCAAGTGCAGTGTTAATGCTACCAATAGCAGCAAAGCGAAGTAGTTGAATAATTACTGGCTTGTTACGTAGCAAAGTAGTAATTTTATTATTCAACGTTAGAGTTAGTTGGCTCACAAATATTTATTTAATATTTAAAAACTAATTATAGCTTAAACTAAAATTCTTCGGAACTTGATGCCTCAACATCTGCATCCATTTCTGGAGCAGGGTTTTCGCTACCTAGGTCGTCGCCGGCTTCGGCATCCATGTGACCCGCGCCACGCTTGATAACATGTTCAACGGCTGCCCAATCCGAGTCGATGTCCTGTGGTAAGACAATAGTCACTTCGTCGCCAGCATCGGCTTTAAAGTACGTAAGTGAAGCAAGGAGGACTTTGTAAGATTTGCCCTCTGCCAAAACTTTGTAATCCCCTTTTTCGTCTTGCATGAGGAGACCCATTACTTTACGGCGTTCAACTGGATTGATTTGTTTGTAAATAAACGAACCGTCTTCGGCGATAGTCAGTTTAAGCATGTCGCCTTCAACTAATTTGCTCTTGGAAGCGTAGTTAGCTGGCACCGGATACTGCTTGCCTTCGGGTCCGATCATATTCTGTCCGTCGAACACTCCTTCGATGACTTTGTCGCCATCAGAAGATGCCATAGACTGAGCTTTTTCAAAAATTGCCGAGCTGCTGGAATGGCGGCCACTTGCAGTCGAAACACCACCGGCTTCCCGAAGTAGTTGCTTAGCTGATTGTATATTTTTTTCTGCAGCGTCGATCATTTGCATGACCAATGCCAAATTGGCAGTTTTGTCCATAGTTACGAAGTCTTTCTGTTTTGGTTATTTGTGTTATTTTTACCCTCCGGGTACTTTTTGTTTGGGTTTCGATATAATAGATCGCCAAATTAGGGCGCAAGTATCGCTGAATTGATTATAGCATATTTGGTGCGGAGGGCAAATAAATTATATCGATAAAAAAAGCCTCGAAGAATTGTGAATTCAACGAGGCTAAGGATTTGTGGGTGGTAAACTAAAACCACCCGGTTGTGCTAACAGATGGCGATGACATCTGAAAACCTTTGTTGTCATTATAGACCCGGCGGAAAAATTCAATCGCCGTTTGGTCAGGTGCAACAACTACATGATAGGCTTTCAGCTCAGGAACCCAAGATATCATTCCAGTCGAGTCGAGCTCGTCCAGGACAAATCTCAAATCCCGATCTTGATCCGCACTCAAACTGCTCTTGGCAATATCGAATGCAGCACCCAAAACATGAAAAGATAGCTCTTTCGTGGCAGTCGGGTTGCTCCTCACCAGTTTCTGTTGATACTGCACCGTCCTAGTGACGGAAGTTATATCAAGCAAAAAAGGTTTAGACCCACCGTTTTCACGTAGCTGTTTTACTGCTTCGCTAATCCACAAAAGAGCTCCAGCAGTTTCCGGCTTTGTCGCAACGTAATGGTTTTGATTGGCTTTATCCAATTCCCCAATTACGCCGTGGCCATCAAGCCTCAGCTTAAAACCAAACTTTTCCGGGTCGTTTGGAATCGATACTAAGGAGTTATTCGCAATTTTGGATTTCAAGTCAGTAAGAGTTTCCAAAATATCAGCCTCGTCCCTCTTGTCGTCATAAAAAGTCCACATGCGATATTTAGCACGTTTCCCACGGAATTTATTATCATCCGCAAGTTGAGCAAAGGCAGCAGGCTCAGTCCGATACTTTTGCAAAAGCCTTGCCGAATCCGACACTTTCCAAGGATAGTTTGGACCCCAGTCAACATCCATAAGCTCCCGGTACATCTTGTAGGTACCAGGGTTCTTGTAAGGTGTCGAACCGAAATACAACTTCTCGTAGGTTAGGCCATACTTCTGAATGTCCGCCTTGCCACCAAGACCGGTTTCTTTTGGTTCAAGATATTTCTTGACCCAATTCCTCACCGCATTTCGACTGGAATGATAAGCCATGATGGCAAACATCCGATCGCCAAAAAATTTGGTCTCATCGGCAAGCAATTTTGCTGTGGCAAAAACGGAAAGTCTGACATCTTCGCGATTATCCTCAGATATCTTCGGAAGTACTTTAGGTAAGTCTTCACCACAAGCTATACCTTCGAATTTTACCAAACATTTTCCTTCAGCGACCGGCCCAATATTACTACCGGTCCTAGCGGTGAATTGTCCAGAACCTTTTGGTCCAGTTGGACTCTTCGCTGATGAATCACCAAAACTTTCCAAAAAATGAATTGCTTCGATGTCTGTTGGCAACACACCGTACTGCTTTGCAGCAGCATCAATATACGACTGATAGTCTTTCTGATTAATACGTTCAGCGCCTTTTACAGCACCACCTTCCCGCATTATCCAGAAAGTCCTGGTTTCGATTATACGTTCAGCGCGCCATGCTAATTGCTCAGCTGTTGAAACGGTTCTTTCAAAACCAAGTGGCACCGGAACCAAGTCCGGATATGGAATCGATTTGGTCGCGGACAAGGTCTCTGCAGTGCTCTTGCGAACTCCGCTTTGAAACATCGATGGCAGCCAAATGGCCGAAGTTATTAACAACGACAAACAAATACCAGCCACGAGCTGTGCTCGTGGCTGTGGCTCGAGCTGACTTACCCACGTTCTGCTTTCCAGGAAAATAGTTTTCAGTTCAGCAAAAACAAGCGCAAAAATACCTAAAAACACAAAAAACCAACTTCTCTCTTTCTTCATAATCTCCTCCAAGTAACGAATTTTTGTTAAAAAACTAGAAATATCATACTACATTTTTGTATTTTTGTCAAATCTATTTATTTGCCTGAATTTGACAAATATGCCCAAATATGACACAATAATCAGCTCTGCTTCTCAATATTTGCGTTGAAAAGTGTAGGGTAAACTGAAAATGGAGGAAAAATCATGCGCAAATTACGTAAAGTTTTTGTGATACTTTTCTTGCTGAGCTTTGGCATGCCTTTGGTAACTATGGCACAAGCAATGGAGAAGATCACCGTGAGAAGAGATGGCTCTCTGAGAGACCAAGATGGCAAACCTCTTTCTCGGAAACTCTTTGCACTCAGCACTTACGACGCTGACGGCAAAAAGGCTATGGAAAAAGGTAGAGCCCGGTTTCGCCCAGAAACCATGTATATTGACAAAGCGGTGCTCAAAGCAAAATCATTGTCTGAAGTTCAGCTGAAGATAATTGACGAGTACCTAAGAGCAGAACCTAAACCCACGAGAACGGGCCGTAAACGAATCATCCCGATAAATCGAGGTGCAAATCCAAAGAAAACTGACCGCTCTGCTAATCTGTCCGAAGACCAAATGGACGTTTTGGTAGAGAAGGTCATCGCAAAGTTAAAGGCCGATCCGAACGCCAAGTTCAACATTGACGAGTTCCAAAAAGAAATCGACAAGATTGTTGAGAAGGCTAAGGCAGACCTTCGGAACTATGCTGCCAGTCTTGCGGTTAAATCTGAAAGCTCTTCAAATGATGGACCAGCGGGACCAGACAACGAACAAGGTTGGTTTGCATGGGGTAAAGAAAAATTCTTTAGCTTATTCAGCTGGGATACTAATTCACCCTGGTATTACTTAAGGCATGAGTGGGATAACCGTGACGGCAACTGGAACATCGCCTTCATAGTAGTGCGATGGATCATGGCTATCATAGCTCTTTGGGTGATAATTGCTTTGACCTGGCGTGCATCTAGATGGATCTTGGGTAGGTTAAGTAATAGAGCGCCCATAAATCAATCTGGTCCAACCAACTCATCATCTAAAAGCATACTTAATTTAGAGGAAGACGAGCTAAGCTCTGATACTGACCCAACGGCCACAAGTTATGAACCTGAGGGTGATCCTGATGATGAAGACAACGAATGGAAACCAGTTTTCCGAAGCTCACCAGGAGAGCCAAGTAAACTCTGAGAAGGATAAGAAAATCTACACTGAAAGTAATTGCGCAAATACAAGAAATCATACAATCATATCGTTATTATAAAAATCATACTATCATACATCTTGTATCAAGCTTTCAAAAATCGACATTCGTGTCGATTTTTATTTTTGCAAAAAAAAGACTGGTGATAATTAAATCACCAGTCCAAAAGTACAGTTAGATAAAAGGCTACGCGCCCTTTCCAACCTCATTAACCCCAAGCATACCCGCTGCCTTTTCAGCTTCATTTGGATCGATTCTGCGTGGAGACGAAACAGTCTCAGCTCCAGCAACAATTTGCCGTGGGGCAAAACTGCCTTTAAGTACCTTAAAGTCATGTCCTACAGGCACATCACCGACATCAGTATTGGCGGCACAGCCAACCCCGAAAATGAACACAGCCGCCGTATACGCCTCCTTTTCTTCAAAGGGTAAAGGCTTAAAACTATTATTCACCCCACAACGCCATTCCGCATTAGGATTTGATCTCTTCTTCTGAAGATGGTTTTGGATAGTCTGCCAGTCTTTCGCCGTTGACCCCACTGTATCAACAGAAATTATCGCCTTCTCACAATACGACAAATCCGATTGCAAATATAAGTTGGTAGCTGCCATCTCCAAAGCAATATTTAAATCCTCTCCTTCCTTGCAGTATCCAACGCCATAATAGGCCAATGTCGGCATTTCTTTACTCAACAGAAGATGAGAAACAATATCGTTCCGATCGATGTTCATAATATCATGACGAGAACCCAGCGACCTGACCATCCGACCGATCATGTGTGCCATCGGTTTATTACCAGCGGTAAACATATCTGACAACTGTATGTTCACCAACTCTGCGTCAGAGGGCAAAAACCTATCATTATAAATAGGAATAATCGGGAGCCCTAATGAAGCAAGCTTCTTATAAGCGCCGTCAGCATGACCTTTAACAACTGAGTCCTGGCTGTCGAATGGCATTGTGACAATGATGATGCCGGCTTGCTTTTTATGCAGCTTTTCATCTTTTTTGGCATCCATCAATTTCATATACTCTTCGACCGCAAAAGGTAGTGAACCAGTTCCAGTGCCTCCTCCTAAAGTTGCAACAAAAATTGTGATATCGGCATCCTTCATGTGCCCGATAATTTCTTCGGCACTTTCTTTGGCTGCCGCCAAGCCAATCAACGGATCAGCCCCAGCACCCCATCCTCCGGTCTCTTCCATACCGATCGGAACTTTATTAATTGAATTAGGTAAAGAGTTCAAGTCCTCTAGGTCAGTATTAAACGCGCAGATATTTAGATCCACTCGTTCCGATTCAAGATCTTTTAATTCCCGACCCAAATCCTCACCAATGTGACCTGCGCCACCGCCAAACAACAGTACCTTAATCTTCACTTTCTTCATTTCATTTCCCATGATTTTCCCCCTATATAACCCAAATTCATTTTGGCGTTACCCAAACAATTTTAAACTGATATCTCAATTGCAAAGATCGAGTGATCTTATCCAAGAACTCTTGCAGGCCTGGCTCATTAGCAACTCTTCTGCCAAAAAAAGATGAATCTAAAGTAAGGAAGTATTTAACCACTTCGCCCTCTATCTCATACTTCACGAACTCAAGCGAAGGCAACGAACTAAAAAACTTATAACTCAACGAGTTACCGATGAGCAAAAGAATCATATCAATCTTCTGTTGCTTGAGAGATCTTTCTTTCGAAAGTAGTTGCTTCAAAGTCTTTACTTGCTTAGTCACCTGCCTTAACTTTAAGGAGGATCTCACAAATAAAAAAAGTAAAATAGCTACGACAATAAGTACTAAAATGATAAAACCAACTAAATATTCTTCAGTTGTCATTGTTTTCCTCCTATTTAAAAGTATTATGTACGACTCAAGATTATATGGTATTTAAAGGCTTTCGTCAAGGTTTTAACGAGGGCTCAAGGCCTCGAAGACCAATGAATTTCCGCCCACCATTAGTGACTTGAAATAACGCTGATCCAAGTCATTGTCCTGAATAAATTGATATAAATTCGGGTTTCTATCATTGTCAATAAATACAAATTTAGCTTTCAGAGTTTGACGCACTATTGAGTGCAACTCCTCCACCGACCCCCACTGAGCTGAGTCATCGTCGGCGATTTTACGCCAGTCCCAGTATTTTTCCGGATCTTGCAGGTAAAAGAACGTAGGGTCCATGCCGGCAATATAACTATTTTTGCTATTCCAATACCACAACTGCGGAAATTGATCCCACTGCGTGTTAATAACCATATCCCCTGGCTGGCTGGCTTCTGATATCGCTTTCGCTGCAGACTGATAGGCGTCGAAGCGGGAGCCATCATTTAAAAGGATTGAAACTTGATTAAAATTCCACCAAAAAGTAGTTGCAATGACAAGCGTCACCACGGCCGCGACCGCACGGAATTGCCAATGCTGAGCAAAAGCATTCTTAACGTCCACCCATTTTATTTTCATTAAGTAAGGTGCTAGCGTAATGCTCGAAGCAAGCACAGCAAAAGGGACAAAGTATTCTATAAACCTGCGATGCCAAATAGCCAAAACGAAAAACAATACTGCTAAAATCTGGGGCCACAAGGTTTGCCAGCCAATTTTGGTCGTAAATTTTTTAGCTATTACTATAAGGGACAGTGACCACACAAAAAGAACAAGGACGTTCGACTTAATAAACCACGCTGGGTTGTAACTCAACCACTCGGTGCCAGCCGGTACGGCAGTCCCCGCTCCTAAACCAGTTTGGAATAATTGATTATTCAGCGATTGAAGTACATTGTAAGCATGCGGATGCAAGACTAGGCCTAAAGTAATTCCGGCGATCATGGCTATTGAAGAGATTAAATCTATCTTCATATCGGCAATCAAAATTGCTAGACCATAGGCACCAACGATGAGTGGCAAGAACACGAATCCACCGTAAGTCCAAACGAACACAAAACTAACAACAGCCATACCGGCCACTAAGGCTTTAGATTTTTTTTGATGCCAAGCAACTAACAACAAAATCATGGATAGCATCAGCACTAAGGAAAGTGTGTTAGCTTTAACTAAATTTATGCGGAATAAAAAATCTACAGAACCTAGTAGAAGTAACGCTGTCCACCAAATTGATCCTGGGACGTTTAATTTTTTTAGAGTCAGTAAAAACAGCGCGACGAACATCAAGCTGAATACAACCACCGAAATTGGCAGAGCTTGCGCGCTGTTAAAAGGAATTAACAACAAGTGATACAAATAGTGCTGATCCGCGAACCCACCACTCCATGTTGTATACGGTAACCACGGAAAACTGGCCTGCAATTGGCCGTGCTGAAGTAACTGCGAAACCTTCGCATGATAAAACCCATCAGGATCAGCAAACACTCCCATGCTTTTAAATTGCAGGGTGGTGAAGATGGCTAGGGCTAGGAGGAGGCTAATAACACCAACAGCCCATGATGAATTGATTAATCTGTTCATTATCCAAATATCAATTTACCAATAAAATTAATCCCGTACTTAACACTCCTCAAGAACCCGATACTTGATGACTCTTCCATGTATATTGCTGGAGCAAATACTTCCTTTATTTCGATACCACTATTGACTAGACTAGATGTCATATGAGTATCAAATTCAAATCCATCTGGAAATTTATTATAATCAACATTTAATAGAGCAGATCTTGAATATCCGCGATAGCCTGTATGCCAGTCGGTCAAATTAGCTCCAGTAATTTTATTCGCAAACTTAGTTAGAGTAATATTAGCAATGTAGCGCCAAAAAGGCATCTCGCTTTTAAAAATCTTCGAATTAACCATACGGCTCGCATATACTACCGATGACTCATTTATTGCGAGAACATTAACAAGCTTAGTCAATTCAGACGGATCATGTTGACCGTCGGGATGTATCATTATTACATTATCTGCTCCTCTTTCGAGAGCCATGTTATAACAACTTTTTTGATTTGCTCCATATCCTTTATTTTCTTTATGCTCATGAACTTGAAGACCTAATGATTTTGCCACTGATACAGTATTATCCTGACTTGCATCATCAACTAAGATTATTTCATCAATAATAGATGGAATTTTAGAAACCACTTCTCGGAGGGTATGAGTTGCATTGTAAGCAGGCATTACTACTATTGTTTTCATATCATTTAACTTTATAAATTTTCACCTCTTCATTACTATAAATGGATTCGTAGGTATTTTCTTGATCAGCCATAAAATCATTACCAGAATAGACCCGCTCGTATTCCCCATAGTAAACATAATTAATTCTAGACTTTTTTAAAAATTCAAGCTGTTCTTCGGCACTCATAGAGCCCGAGAAAAACTTCGATACTTTTTCAACTTTTTCAACTCCATCAATAGTTTGAGCCCAATGACCAACGTAAACTGTATTACCTGTATAGCCAGGTATGATATTCCCTAACTCATAACTACTCAAGATTACTTTATCATTTTCTACATTTGTATCAAACCATTTTAAAGAATTATATGTTGCTCGGTCTACGTAAAATGGGAATTCTTTGCTTTCAACATTCCTAAAATCTTCTTTGATAACCAATAGGTTAGTTCCTGAAATAATAAACAGTAGACAAACTGTTGAGAAAAATTTGATGAAGCCACTAATCCTTACTTCTCGAAGTAACATTATTTTATCCCATAACCAGTGTAAAAATATTGCAGACAGCATACCTAATGGAATAATTAATCCCATCACTAACCTGCGCTGAAAAGGAATTGGAACATACAACAACAAAAATCCAATAACTATCCAAGCAATTAGAAATATCTTTTTATTTTCAAATTCTCCGCGAGGATAGAATATCCCCAGTAATCCAAGTAGTAAAATTAAACCAAAACCTAATACATACTCAACTGGTGATCCTGAAAGCATTAATATTTCTGAATTGTGGTTATATACAAAACTAGAACCGGAAAGTAACAAATAATACATCGCCGGAATCAGTGGCAAAAAAATCCATGGAACAGATTTCAGAAATTTAATCTTATTAATTTGTAGTCTCTTTGTAGCAACCAAGGCAATTAAGTAGACTATAGGTATCAAATAATATGAAAAGATGTCATAAGGGTGGATCAGAACAAGTATCGCTCCTAGTAATCCAGCAATTAGTGAATCAGTCCATTTGAAATTTTCATAAAATCTAACAATGTGGATGAAAACCAAAATTAACAATGCTAATGACAATGAGAAGATAATTGGCCACCTTAGCGACTGAAAAACGGTAGTTTCAGTATAAAGTATATCTGCGCTTAGATACCCAAATAACCAGCCCAATCCGCCACCCACAACAATAATCGTAAAGGCAATAATTCTAGTAGGCATTGAGGTGATAAAGTGTTTTATCAAAACATAGAGCGTGTACAATAAAAAAAGGTTACTTAAAATCCTTGCGATATACCAAAGAACTGCTAAAGGAATCGTAGTAACTTTCTGCGCAATCCCTAGTAGTAAAAACACGGGGTGAAAAACATACGCTGAGTGAGCCTCTGTTGTAAATAAAATTTGAAACAAATAACTGCCATCTACTGCCTGTTTAATCCATGCGAAATAAGAAAACTCATCTTGGTAAAAGCCAGCAACTACATGAGTAAAAACATGCTCGTTATCTTGTGAAATAAGACCCACAAGATGAGGCAAAAAAACTAAAAGATTAACTAGAATGGAGATGGCAATGGCCCAAATCTCAAAACAGTATTTTCTATAAAAACTCATATATTCATTATACATTATTAAAAAAGAGGCGCTGCAGTTGCAACGCCTCAATAAGTTATAAACTCACACAAGTTCTTATTTCGTAACTGTGTAAGATCCTTTGTTATCAGCATAATACGAGTCGTTTACGACAACGTATACAGCTTTTTCCCCCGATTGAATTGTTTTGCTTGAGCCAACATGAAACGGTTTCCCGTCCTTGCCGACTTTAGCCACCAGTACTCCAAATGGAATTCCATCTGCTTTGGCCGTCTTGTCCCCCATTCTTGGCGATGAATCTGGTGTCGCAATTTCGCCACCGTAATCCACACTGCCTTGAACGGAAACAGTACAATCGCTACTGCAAATTTCGACCCATTCTGAAGAGGTTGAGGATATTGTTACTTTTTCCCCAACTGGAACCCCAGGAGGAGTTGGATTGGGTGTTGGTGTAGGAGTCATAAATTTCCCACTTTGCCATTTAGCAATGTTATCATTTAGCTCCTGTAGCTTTGATATATCCTCAGATGTTCCGAAGTTATCCTTCTCTACAAGCTTTACACGTTCTTTTGCAAGCGCTTTGATCTTCTTCGCCGCGATGACCCGAAGATCGTTATCGCCGTCATTAACAGCCCGTTCAATCTTAGCTTCTGCCTTAGGTATATTTATATAACTACGCATAGCAAGGCCAAAATCTGGCGCATAAGCCGCAATTGCAAATCGTGCCGGCAAATACACCAACAATAACACAGCAGCTGCAACGATAGACCAACGCTTAATAATTGGGAGCCAGTAATTACCTTCAAGCCAGGCAGAAGCGTAAGCAAGGAAGGCAACTAAAAGCATAGCGCCAAAAAACAAAATCAACGAGGTATAAACCGGGATAAACGCAGCATAAACTGCGCCCCCGATCACTGCCGCAAAAACCGACGTTGCCACTTTGATAATATGACTAGCTTGTACTTCCGTAAATAGCTGGCCGATATCAAACTGGTCGCCAGGCAACGGAGCCGACGCAAGCTGAATTTCTTTTTGCAAAATTGCGTTACTTCCCACCACGGCGGCAGTCAATAATCGCAAACGCAACAGCTGAAATCCATAGACTATGGCTGCGATCAATCCGCTAACAATGACAATGAAGTCACCGATGGCGATAATATAATCACCCAGCGAATAATCGTAGCTCAAGGTGTCAACCTCTCTGATATAGTTGATATGATAACCAACCCAGCTGACGACAACACCCAAGGGTAACAGCAAACATAGCAATAACCCGACTAACATCAGGCCGTCAACCATGGCATGAACTTGACCTTGTCCCCATCTAACCAGCCACGCAAAAGCGTTACGATGATTTTTCAGGAGATTTTCCACGAAACGAAACTGAAACGTATTTTTTCTTTTTATCTTTGGCATATTTTTTCTCCTACATGAACGGACGAGGCCGTATAACATCCCACAACATTTGACCAAACCCTCGATCTCGACGTTGCTCATAAGCTTGTCGAATTTCTGTGCGGGTTCTTCGATATTCCGAATCCAACCGTCTGTTGGTTCGAGCAAATCTCGCATCCCAAGTGGCTAACGCCTCAAGGAATTTACTGATTTGTGACTTGCGCATTATTCCGGCCTGAGCCAATGCTGCGGCACGATCCTTATTGTTTTTCAACTGCATCAATCGCGCCAATTTATACAGCCGAGCATTGTCATCAAGCTCGGTCATGTGTGCATGGCGAAGCCGGTTAATATACTCATCAGGCAGACGAGCCAAGAAACGAAACCAACTTTTTACATCGGCTTCCTTTACTTTGAACTTAGCTCTTTGCCCATAAACAGCCATACTATCTTGCAAGAGCACCTCTTCATCCCGATCACCAGAGTTCCGCACCATTGCCAATAGCGTGTGATAAGCTTCTTCGATTTTACCTTCCTCAGCCAACTTATCAACAGCAATTACAGATTGTGCTTTGGAACTTGTTTGCCCTTTCAGCCAATCTCGAGTCAAATCTGCCCCTAACGAAGCGACGTAGTCACCGCTCAAACTTTTTAAGCCCTTTTTAAGGCTATCGAATATTTCGTTTAACATCATTTTCTCCTTTATCTGTAGTTCAGTGTGATTGAAGCGGTGTCGCCGCTCTCGATATGGGTAAAAGTAATCTCAGTTGATATATCATCAGCTTCGATTATTAAATTTTGCGAGCCATTCTCAGGCTCAAAAACAAAATTGTTTACTCGTCGGGCAGCTTGCGTATCTCTCGAAAAGACAGGGCCACCTTTCGCCGAATCCTTTACAGTAATTAAACCGGTCGAATTGATTTCGACAGATTCGGGTTTAATTTCACCTGCGTTATTAAAAGTCTTAACGCAAAGCTTAGCTCCCTTATCATAAACAGAGGGGAGCTGTTCTGGAGAAATCTTGACCCGAGTAGGTTTTGCTGAAATTTTTTCTTCTTTCAGTGATTTATCATCACCAGCTACCCCTACTACAGATTCAGCAACAAACTCCAAATTCGCCGCTTTTCTCCAATTTTCTCCGGCAGGACCCTTAAATGAAATTGCTTCGTACTTAAACTCCTTTCCTGGAGTTAAAGACGCAACGATTTCTGGTGGATAATCAGCACCAACCAAAGAATGTCTATGATTTTTGCCGTCATTACGTTTCTTGTCAGGATAGATCTGGTCAATAAGCCCTTCGCCTTTTTCACCTTTATCAGGATCAAAACTAACGACTTTTCCTATTAACCCAACAATCTTTTCCTCAGATGGTTTTTTTGACATCTTCTTATCTCCTTTAACTGAATTTCTGCATATCTGTGTATAATGCGCGAATTTTCATTCGTGCTTT
>CAZLAR010000006.1:23223-28673 GCA_964557735.1 uncultured Candidatus Saccharibacteria bacterium | reverse complement strand
GGAATCGAACCCCCGACATCGACGCCACAGGTCGAAGTTTTGCCACTAAACTACAGCCACCATATATTATTTGAGTATTACCATTAGTCTTTTCATTTCTACTTTATCATGATGGATTAAGTAGTGACAATTATGGCATAACCAGGTTAGATTATCTAAAGCATTATTATTGCGGTCCTCATCAATATGATGTACTGCCAATATGCGATAATCTTCTGTTTCGCAAAGCCTGCAAAATATTTTCTTATCACTGCGAAGTAATATTTTACGGTATGCTCTAATTCCATTTTTCCAAAACGTGTGATTAGGTCCAGAATAAAGTTTATTTCTCCAGACAGTCTGGCACGACTTACTGCAAAAGAAATTTTGACTTGCAGAATGAGCGATACTTTTCTGCATTCTCCAAACTTCCTTATCACATATCCTGCACGGAAAAAAATTTCCCGTTTTTTGGCTTTCATTTTGACATTTCTTCGAACAATACTTACCCCAGCCAACTTTTAAGTGACGGGGTTTGGCATAGAAAGAGTTTGTGCAAATTTGACATTTAACATGTGGCATATACTTATTATGCCTAAGTGTTGATAAAATCTACATAAAGTTTTTCTAAAGTTTTAAAATAAAAACCTACACAGAATGTAGGAACGTCTTTGTTTGCCCGCTGTGTCAGGCAATGGCATTATACCCAAAAAGAGCAGGGGAGTCAATAATGTTTAAACCTGCACTTTCATCAAACTTCCAACAACTTCGTCAGCTAGCGAAAGATCCTGGTTGCCGTTGTTGCGCACGCCGATCACTTTCATCCCAGCAATCTTAGCCGCATTCACGCCCACGGTAGCATCTTCCAAAACCACGCAACTCATTGGGTCAACTCCCAATTTTTCGGCAGCCAGTAAATACCCAGCTGGGCTTGGCTTGCTTTCTGTAACATCCTCTGCGGTCACAATTACATCAAATAAGTCTTCAATACCCAAGAAATTTAAAATCATCTCCACTTGCGTCTTGGTGCTTCCAGACACCACAGCTAGCAGTAATCCTTTTGACTTTAAACTCTCTGGGACCGATTTTGCTCCTTCAAAAGCTTTGAGGCTATTTGGTAGTTTCTGTTCGTAGGCGTTATGAAACTTCAGAATAATTTCTGATAGATTATGCTTAGTTTCACTCCGTTGTGTAAACAAATCGCCAAAAAACTTCGCCGCTGTGACGCCGACAATTTGTTGCTGCTCAGTTGGAGTTAATACAATTCCAATACTGGCGCAGATTTCAGTAGCAACTTTTGCGGCAACAGTTTCTGTATCGACTAATAACCCATCAATATCGAATATAACTGCTTTAGTAATCATATATGTTCTCTAGTTATCTTCGTGAAAATTATTTATCCGTAAATCTGTGTTATCATCGCGTACTTCACCGTTCGAATCTTCACGAGAATCTTCATGTTCATCATTTGAACCACGGTTTTGGTCGCGATCATTACGCCCTTCTTGGTCTTTACGGAATTCTTTAATACGTTCTTCAATCTGACGAGCTTTATCTTCTTGCCCCTTTTGATGCCAATCTTCTTTGGTCTGGTCTAAAAATTTCAAAGCGCGATCGGCTTGCTCGCGAGCTTTTTCTTGACGTTCTCGTATGTTAGAACTTTTATTTCCACCGCGAGTGTCAGAGTCAACTTCAGATTCGTTGTTTCCGCCATCATTTACATTCTGAGTATCATTCGATTTTGATTGTTTGCTTTCAATTTTTCGAGACTCTTCTAAACGTTTTTGCGCAAAATTCACTTGCAGGTTTAGTTTCGACTCTTCAGTTGGAGCAATAAATAAGCGTGCATTTTCTACCTGTCTCTTTACGGGGTATAAAGTTTCTCCTGGTAATGCATCAGCAGAGGCCACAGTTGTACCTGTGATGAAAATTAGTAGTAAGGCTGGCACTAGTACGTAGCTATGAAGCAAGCTTCTACCAATTTTTTGGCGCCAAGTTGCACTGTACTCAATTGGTGAGTTAGTTGCTTGATCACCAAGTTTACTGAAGATCTTATTTTTCACTCGAAGCTTGGCACTATCCGAAAGTGGCGCGATGTCATTATCGCGTGCAACATATTTTTTATAAAATTGTTTTAGTTCTTCTTTCATGGTTTATATATTATCCTTTTGAGTTGATTGGTTTTGGCCATACTCCTGAAACAACTTTTCTAGTTGCTTCATTGCGCGATGTTGCCAGACTCTAACCGTTACACTGTTGCGACCTAAAATTTCGGCAGTATCTGATATAGAAAAGTCTTGCAAAAAACGTAGCTCAATTACTTCCTTGTAATGATCAGGTAGTTTTTCCAAGGTTCGCTTAATAACTTGCTTCTCAAGTCCTCGGCTCGCATTAAGGGCAGTGTCGTCAAGACCGGCCACCTCTTTAGCTTCTTCGAGGGGGACCGTTTGTGGCTCGCGATATTTTTTTCGATAAAAATCATTGACTGTATTAGCCGTAACTTTGTAAAGCCAGGCAGAAAAATTAAGATCTTTGATCTGAAGTTTCCGACAACCCTGCCACACTTTTAGGAACACATCTTGGAGAATGTCCTCGGCTTTTTCGGTGTCAGTTACTTTAAGTCGAATGTACGCGTACAGTCGTTGAGCGAACTCGTCGTAGAGAGCTGCAAATGCAGCTTGGTCTCCGGCTTGAGTTTGTTTAACTAGAGCGTTAATTTGATCTGTATCCATGTATATTCTCGTCAATTTGTTTATCGATTTTTGAGCCTAATATGTTTCACTATAAGTTTACCATTATTTGATTAAAAAATTTGATGACAAAACACGGCTTATTTAAGTCAAATTTATTTTTATCCCGTCCATTGAAACATTTGCCCATGTTGGCACGATGTATTCAGCAAGAGGGAAAAGTAAGTTAAATAAAAGAAAGGCAATTATGTTTAAGAAAACATTTACTATTGCAGCAATTATGTCTTTGTTTGCAATGAGCACCCCAGCACTAGTTTTGGCTAGCCGTGGTGAAGATAATACACAGAATGATGACCGCGGCCAGATTGAGATGAATGATGATAATCGTCGTGAAGACCGTCGTGAGGATCGCCACGATGACCGTCGTGAAGACCGTCGTGAAGACCGCCATGATGGCGAAGATGATAACGGCCTTCATCATGGGCTATACCAAGGTCTATTTTACAACGGTGTAGTAACCGCTGTGAGTAGCACTGGTTTTACTATCACATCGAGTAATAATGCAACCTTAACTGTTAATACTGAATCTGCAAAAATTATTCAAATTCCGCGTGCAGTAATTACTTTAAGTGATATTGCAGTTGGTGACAGAGTACACGTGACTGGCACTAAAGTGGATAGTGTTGTAACTGCTAGTGTGGTTTACAGCATGCCAATGAATTCAAAATTTGCAAAAGAAAAGGGTACAGTAACAGCAGTTACAGACACAACTGTTACAATTCAGAACAAGAGCGGTGAAACAGTAACTGTAAATACCGACGCTGATACTCAGGTTGTTGATCAGAATGGTGACGCAACTGCTTTAGCCGAAGTTAATACTGGTGCAAAAGTAAAAGTATTTGGTATTTGGGATACAGTGCTAAACATTTTTAACGCGATTAAAATCCGATTGAAATAGTTGTTAGGAATAGTAAGTACAATAAAGCCCCGTGCTAGAGACGGGGCTTTAAGTTAAATATTTAGTGAGAAAATTTACTCGTCTTCAGGATTTACTTTGCGAGTAATATAGAAGCCACTGGCATTCGGAGAAATTTTCTTAAGTGATGCCGGTGCTGGTTTACGACCACGCTCATAGTCTGACCATTTGCGGCGGCTGTTACCACCAGGTCGGGCTGAACCCGCGCCATGCTTTCCTTGATATCCACGGCTTGCTGGACGAGCCCCAGCAGGACTTGGAGCTGAGGTAGGCCTTGAGTTGGCACTTGCAGGACGGGGGACGTAACCAGATCGACTTGCTGTCGGACGTGGTACGTAACCAGATCGAGCTGGTACTGAAGTTGTAGATGTAGAAGGAGTATAGGTGCGTGGTTTGCTTCCTTCGTAGCCACGACTGGCTGGTCGAGAACTAGGGCGTGAATTAGGTCTAGCACTTGAAGCAGAACGTCCAGCATAGCTAGACGATCCACTGCGACCACCTTGACTGCGACCACCACTCGAACTTCGTCCGCCACTACGCCCACGGTCTTCACGTTCCGGTTCAGTACTACGAGCAATATGAGGTAAACTTTCTGGTAGCTTTGCCACTGGTAATTGTTTCTGAATCAGGCGCTCGATCATATTTACGTCGCGACGTTGGTCGTGAGTAGCAAATGAAATAGCATGTCCGGTCATGCTCGCACGGCCAGTACGGCCGATGCGGTGAACATAGTCCTCGGCTTGATCCGGTAAGTCATAGTTGATTACTAATTGAATACCAGTCACGTCGATTCCGCGAGCAGCAATATCAGTTGCTACTAAAACGCGATAGTTACCAAGCTTAAAACCTTTCAAGGCTTCAAGGCGTTGGTTCAAACTTCGGTTAGAGTGAAATTCTGAAGCGGTCACACCCATCGCGCGAACGTCGCGGGCAATTTTCTTAGCACCGTACTTGGTACGAGAGAAAATTAAGATGCTACCGTTGTACTGCTTTAGGATAGTGCTGAGCAACGGAAGTTTTTGCCCACGTTCCAGGAAATATATTTCTTGAGTAACAGACTTAACTGCGCTACCAGCAGGAGCCACTTCAATGCGAAGAGGGGTGCTCATGTAGGTGTTAGCAATTTTAACAATTGCTGCAGGCATAGTTGCTGAGAACAAAAGAGTCTGACGTCCTTTTGGAACTTTATCTAGAATCTTATTGATCTGTGGAGCAAATCCCATGTCTAACATGCGATCAGCTTCATCTAGTACTAAGACTAAAGTTTTAGAGAGGTCGACAGTCTTATGGTCTAAGTGATCAATTAAACGACCGGGGGTAGCAATAATAATATGTGGACCACGCTTAAGCGCAGTGTGTTGACGGCCGATCGCTTCGCCGCCAATTAAGATTGCAGTTTTTAATCCGATTGGTGTCCCAATCTTCTTAAGAGTTTCGTTTACCTGTAACGCGAGTTCGCGAGTCGGTAAGACGACTAGTCCAGTACCTCTGATCTCTCCTTTGCCGCCGCTTTGAGCGAGGCGTTGGATCATCGGGATTCCGAATGCAAGAGTTTTTCCAGTGCCAGTTTGGGCGATGCCCATCAGGTCACTACCGGTTAGGGCAGCGGGGATAGATTGCTCTTGAATAGGGGTGGGCGTAACAAATTTGTGTTGTGAAAGAATTTCAAGTAATTTCGGAGCGATACCAAGATTCTCGAACCTTGCACCAGAGGTATTAGCATTACTGCTAGGTATACCTACATTAGGTTCTTGTATTTTCATTTTTTTATTTTAACACATAATTATTAATTTGGCAAGTGTTTA
>CAZLAR010000006.1:12997-23123 GCA_964557735.1 uncultured Candidatus Saccharibacteria bacterium | reverse complement strand
AAAGAAGGCAATAAAGTTGTAAAAGGTCAGCTAATTGGTTATATGGGTGATAGCGGTAATGCGGAAACTACTGGTGCACATTTACACTTTGAAATTCGATTGAATGGTTCACCATTTAGTCCGTTCCAAAGTTTGCAGAACGCAACTAAAATTACTGCACCGGTCACTAACTATCCAAAACTGAGTAATGAACTTTTACCATATGATGACTTTGGCGGCGGCGCCAATGTGGCCGCTGGTAATTTAGATAAAGACACCGCGATCGAATATGTGACTGGCGCAGGTCCCGGCGGCGGTCCGTTAGTAAAAGTTTTGGAAAAAGATGGCAAAGTGAATAAGCAGTTCTATGCTTACGGAACTAGCTTTACTGGTGGTGTTGATGTGGCAGTGGGAGATATAGACGATAATGGCGTTGATGAAATCATTACCTCACCAGGTCCTGGCGGTGGGCCGCACGTTAAAGTATTCAAAGCTGACGGCACGTTAATAAAAGAATTCTTTGCGTACGGTATGAACTTTTACGGTGGCATAAGAGTCTCTGCTTCTGATATTGATAGTGATGACAAATGGGAGGTTGTTACAGCCCCTGCGAGTGCCGGTGGGCCTCATGTAAAAATTTGGACCGTAAAGAGCGATGCAACTACCGCGCCAGTCGTTGCGAAAGAGTTGATGGCTTATGACGCCAGCTTAAGCAGTGGTCTAGATGTTGCAGGGTTTGATGGCGGATTTGTCACTGTGCCAGGTAAGGGCGGCGGACCACACGTGAAAGTCTGGGATAAGAACGGTGCACTTAAAAAAGAATTTTTCGCATATGATGGTACCTTTACCGTAGGTCTGCGAGTAAGCGTAGGGGATGCTAGTACTTCCAAGACTGGCAATGAAATTGTAGTAGCCCCTGCTGCCACTGGTGGCCCACATGTAAAAATGTTTTCTATGACAGGCTCCGAGGTTTCGAGTAAACTAGTAGCCTTTGAAACTTGGTGGCGCGGTGGTTACGACATTGCTGCATTTAAGGGTGGCGCAGTAATTACCAGTATGGGTGGGCGTCGTACAAGTTTGCGATCTGCTACTTCTACCACTACAACGCGAGATACAACTTGTCGTCGTCGGTGTGATTCGAGTAGCTTCTAGTATCAGTAATTACTGATGCTTAATGTGCTCAGCGTAAAAAGTTAAGTCTGCCTCAGTTTTTTTGTGAGGGTTAAAGATGTTTAAAGGATCAAATATTTGTTTGGTCCTTTTAAATAACTCAAACACTTTGTCGCCAAACATGTAAGGCAAGAATGTACCACGGACAAGGCCGTCGTTGTGTTCACCGGCCATGGAACCGTTATATTCTTTTACCAATTTAAACACTTCGTCACTCATAGTAATGATCTGCTGGCGGTGCTTCTCTTCGGAAACATCTACAAGGGGAATAATGTGGAAGTTGGCGTCTCCAGCGTGACCAGCAATAGTGTAAACAAAGTCAGGGTACTTAGCTAAGATCGCATCAAGTTTAGGCATGAATTCCGGTAACTGGTCGGGGTGTACGACAATATCTTCAATGAACGGCGCAGAGATTTTGCGGGCATTGTGTTTGCGCAGTAAGTTATAGCTTTCACGGCGAATGGTCCAATACTTTTGGGCTTCGTTATAATCTTTTGCAACATGCGTTGGTAAATTAAAATGAGCTTGAATGTTGTGTGCAGCGTCTTGGGCCTGGCTTTCTACTGAGACCTCGTCATCGCCGGTAAATTCCGCTAGCAACACTACTTCTGGTAGACCACCGCGAATCATCATCCAAATTTCTGGAATGAATTGCCAGAACATTTTTATTCTTGAACCCTTCATCTTGCTGACTATTTCCGGCAAGTACTTAATAGCTAAGCGCAATGTGTGTTTATCAAAAATTTCAAAACTTTCTGGCTTAAGCTCGTTAACATGAGTCACGATTTGGCCGAGCTGTTTGAGGTCTTTTAAAAAGAACACCACTAAACGACTGTGACGATGCACTGGCACAATCCGCCATTTAATTTTAGTAATTATCCCAAGCGTCCCTTGAGAGCCAACGAATAGTTGGGTAAGGTCAAAAGTTTTGCCATCCCACACATCCCACAAATAGTAACCTGATGAGTTTTTAGATGTAGTTGGTTTGGCTTCTTGAAGCAGGCGAACGTTGTCGGAAATAAGTTTAAAAATGTCGCGATAGAATTGGCCTTCAAAGTTTTGCAAAGCCATCTTAGCTTGCAGTTCCAATTCGGTAAGTGGCTTAATCGTGTAAACGTTGCCGTCAGCTAGTACTACGCCCAACTCTTCTACAAAGTCTTTCGCTTGACCATACTGGAAAGTTTTTTCACCACCGCAGTTGTTACCAACCATGCCGCCCACCGCTACCCAGGCTTTAGAAACTGGATAGGCTGGCATAACTCTATTTTTTGCGGAAAGTCGTATTTCTAAGTCACGAAACATTACGCCGGGTTCGGTAGTGACGTTGTCATCAGTTAAGTTGGAAATGACATTTAAATATTTCGTTGTGTCTATAATAATCGAGTCATTGATGCTACCACCAGTCATGTCGGTGCCACCACCACGCGGAGTTAAAGAAATTCCGGGTTGAGCAGCCTTCTGCGCACTTACAAATTTAACAAGCGCTTGGATATCAGCAATATCTTTTGGGAAGGCAATGGCTTGTGGGGCAATTTGAAAAATGCTCGCATCGCGACTGTAGTGTTCAATGTCTGCTTCTTTGGTTGTAATTTCGCCTTTAAAATTTTGTTTCAGGCCGGCTAAGTGAGTCGGTAGCTCCATAGCTATATTATAGCAAAGATACTATAATTACTGATATGGCAGCAAAGCACAAGAAAATTTTAAATACTACGGAGACCATTGCCGAGCGATTTACGTCTTGGTTGGGGTCTACTACTTCGATCGTTGTGCACACGATTGTTTTTATTGCTGCGTTTGCGTTGGTGCTGTTTGGTGCGCCGCTTAATTCGGTTTTGCTAATTTTGACTACTGCCGTTTCTTTGGAAGCGATTTATCTTGCTTTGTTTATTCAAATGTCTGTGAACAAGAACACTAAGAGTTTGGCCGATGTAGAAGAAGATATTGAAGAGATCGCTGAAGACGTTGAAGGCATTGAGAAAGATATTGATGAAATTCAGGAAGATGTGGAAGGCATCGAAAAAGATATCGATGAGATCCAAGAAGACGTGGACGAAATTGAAAAAGATGAAGACGAAAACGATCTACACGACGCCGCCACAATGAAAACTTTAAACTTATTACAAAGCGACATGAAGAAGTTGATGGAAGACTTGCAAGCCCTAAAAGAGCAGAAGAAATAAAAACGCCAGCATATGCTGGCGCTATTTTTTTATTCACCACTTGCAACCTGTTGTCGCCAAAGCGCTGAGTACAAACCGTTCTTCAGTAGCAGTTCGTCGTGAGTGCCTTGTTCAACTAGTTTACCTTTTTCAAGAACGTAGATTGTATCAGCATGCATTACTGTGGAAAGTCGATGTGCTACAAGAATACGAATTAGTTCAGGATGCATTCTCTCCACATCTTTGATTGTTTTAGTAATTTGTTCTTCAGTAATGGAGTCGAGGCTGGAAGTAGCTTCGTCAAAAATCAGGATGTCTGGATTACGAAGCAACGCGCGTGCAATTGCCAAGCGCTGTTTTTCCCCACCGGAAAGTTTTAATCCGCCTTCACCAATTTTTGTATCCAAGCCCTTGCCGCCACGGTCTATTAAAGTATTCGCACTTGCAGAGGTTAACGCCTCAATACATTCTTCGTCTGTCGCTGTTGGCTTAACGAACAAAAGATTCTCGCGAATTGTTCCAGCAAAGAGTTGGGTTTCTTGAGCAACTAGGCCAATGCGATTTCGCAATGCAATTAGGTCAATTTCTTTGCCAGAAATTCCATTAAACTTAACGCTACCGCTATTTGGGTGATATAAGCCGACTATTAATTTAATAGTAGTGGACTTGCCGCTACCAGATGGACCAACAAACGCCACTGTTTTTCCTGACTCGATTGTTAATGAAATATTTTTTAGAGCATTAGTATCGCTAGTTCCGTAGCCAAAAGTTACATCTTCAAAACTAATGGTGTTAATGTCATTTACGGCTTGAGGGTTCTGGGGGTGTTCTTCTTTTTCTTGCTTTAAAATTTCTTCGAGTTTTTCTAAACTCGCTCTAGTTTCTTGATAGCTTGTCGCCACATCACCAAGCATGGAAAGCGGACTGAAAACAAAGAATGAATACAGCATTAAGGTAAAGAATTCGCCTAACGTAATTTGACCAGTATAGACTAGCCAAAGCATTAGAAGGAGTAGAACCATGCGCAGGCCGTTAATCATGGTGCCTTGTACAAAACTGTAAGTGCGAATTAAACGTACTTTCTTTAATTCGAGATCAAGAATTTTTTCGTTAGTTTCGTTAAGTCGATTAATTTCTTGGCCTTCTAAGCCAAGGCTTTTTACTAACTCTACGTTACGTAACGTCTCTGTGGTACTACCAGCAAGCGCTTGAGTTTCTTTAACTATCTCGGTTTGAGCGTCTTTTATTTTTTTGGTAATCCAAAAAGTCACAAATCCTAAAGTCGGGATAATGACAATGTAGGCCACGGCAATACTCCAGTGAACGAAGAACGCGTATCCAATGGCAATGACTACTCCAATAGCACCGAAGAATAGAAGGTTAATTGACAGTTGAATGAGTTTTTGACTGTCGTTACGAGCAGAAGTTAGTTTAGAAAGAAATTCGCCGGAACGTTGGTCTTCAAACACGGCGTAGGGAAGTGAAAATGAATGTGTGACACTATCGTTGTATAGTTTAGCACCGAGTCTTTGGGTAATGACGTTGGTGTAGTAATCTTGAAAACTCTTCGCTACTCGCGAAATAAATGCCACGGCCATTGTGGCTAGTAATAGCAAGGCCACTCCTTGAAAATATTGTTTTGGGGAAAGTGTAGCAAAGTTATTTGCGTATTTGTCTATGATGATCCGAAAAATTTGCGGATCCAATAAAGAGAAGACCTGATTAATAGTCGTCAAAATTAAGGCCGCTGCAAGCAACCCTTTATAATTTTTTAAGTAACTGAAAAGTAATTTCATGGTGATTTAGATTTTTTGGTAAGTTCTGAGCTAAGCAAATATTATTGCGAGACGATGATAATTCTCTTGTCGGACAGGTCAACTTCATGTGCGTTGTGGTCCCAATTACCGTTGGCGCTTCGTAAAATGTCGTAGGAATATTGATAGTCCTGGCCACGTTTAGTACCAGGATCGTTAGTAATAAATCCTTTCTCATTGTAGCCAGTAATTACGAGCATGTGATAGATTGGTCCTGGTTGTTTGAAGAAAGGGTTTTCTAACATTTGGCCGTTCGCGGGGTATATTACTAATTTGTTGTCGGCCAGGGCGCGTTTAATTGTCTGTTCAGAAATCGGAACGACTTCAGTTTTTAGTTCGTAGACTTCTCGGATCATTTTAGCCACCTCATTAGTGTTGATACTTAAATGATAGCCATAGTTTTGGTTTTGCCAATCGGTTAGTTTGCTAATTTCGCGCTCGACAAATTCTGGTGGCAACGATTTAATTTGTTCAAAATAAGCGTGAGCCATAATGGCGCTAGCTTCTTCGCAAGCTTCGTTATGTAACTCGTCCCAATTAGCTGTTGGCGCTTGGGGTGTGAAAGGCACTTTAACCAATAGAGAAGATGGAAGTGATTTGCTTTCGTTTTCGGATGAGGAGTTGGTGTTGTTGGAAGATCCGCGCGGGGATTCATAAGTAACCGCGGTAGGGGAAAGTGGCGCTGGTTCAGAAGTGCGACCTAAATATTTCCAAACACCAATAGAAACTACTAAAGCTAATACTATTAGTAGTAGAAATTTTTTTAAAAAAGATTTCATACCCAGCTTCATAGATGACCTCATAGAATATCAGACTTTTTAATTTCAATGTAAGCGCCAGGAGCAATGTCAGGCAACTTAAGTTTGTTTATCCGAATACGTTTTAAATTCATCACCCCTAAACCTACGGCAGCGAACATGCGGCGGATCTGTCGCTTTTTACCTTCGTGTACAATAATATACACTTTGCCACTGCGTTGTTTAACTGCGGCAGGACGAGTCATTCCGGTTGGCAACTCAATTCCTTCTCGTAACTTCTCCAACTGTTGAGGTTTTGGTTCGGCGTCGGGAATGACTTCATACTCTTTGTCATGTTCAAAACTTGGGTGCGCCAGTTGCTGGGTTAAGTCGCCATCGTTAGTAAGAATTAACAACCCTTCTGTGTCGAAGTCGAGGCGGCCTACGTTGTGTACTTTGCTTCGCAATTCTTCTGGTAATAAAGAGAACACAGTTTTGCGGCCGTGAGTATCGGACTTGCTGACGACAGCGCCTTTGGGTTTGTTCATCGCAATATAAATTTGTTTGTGGCCTTTGGTACTGACTACTTTGCCGTAGACTTTTACTTCATCAGTGGCAGGGTCGACTTTGTCGCCCAGTTTTGCGCGATGGCCGTTAATTGAGACCTGGCCGGACTTAATAAACTCCTCGGCTTTACGCCGAGAAGCTACCCCTTGTTCACTAAGAAATTTTTGGACTCGTTCTTGCATGTATTGGGTATATTAGCAGGTTATTAACCTTTTGTAATCGGTAATTGAACAAACACAGTGGCACCCATATTTTCTTCAGATTTTATCCAAAGTTTACCGCCGTGTAATTCAACGATTTTTTGAGCAAAATATAATCCTAAACCGGTGCCAGTCGCCCCAGATTGCATGGCATTTTTTGCTCTGTAGTAACCGCTGAAAATTTTAGTTTGCTCAGCTACAGGCACACCAATACCATGATCGGTGAAATTTATTAAATATGCATCACCAGCTTGAACGAACGAAACTTCTACAGTGGAATTTGGTTGTGAGTATTTAATGGAATTAGAAAGGATGTTACTGAAAACACGCTTTAGTTTTTCTCTATCAGCTTTAAGAATATGGCTGCCGATCGGAAATTTTTCCAAACTAATCTCTATGTTGCGTTCTTTGGCCACTAAGAGTTGTTGTTCTGCCACGGCTCTAAGTAGTTTGGCAATATCAATATTTTCCCAAAGAAGTTGAGTTGGTTTTCCACCAGTAATGGCTGAAGCGTTTAAAATATCATTGATGTTACCCATTAAATTTCCCGCAGTAGTTTTGATTTCAGAAATGGTATTAGTTTGGCCCGGTGTTAAATTTGAGGCTTTACTAATATTGTTAAGCGCCCAAGTAATCCCATTTAGTGGCGAACGAAGTTCGTGAGAAGCAATAGAAACAAATTCAGATTTTAATTCCACCATTTGTTGTTCTCGTTTGCTAATTCTCTGGCCAACAATAGTCAGCGCTAACAATAGTAAAGTAATTAGAGCGGGGATGGCTGTATTTGTGTATACATATCGTTGATGCCCAGATGCATCAATGTCTAAACCAACCGTAGCAATGACTTTGCCAGTAGTAGGGTCGGTAATTGGAGCGAGGGCAGTAATCCAAGTACCCCAACGATCTGAAGTTGGACCAGTGATGTTTGGTTCTCCGCTTGTGAAAGCATCTACAAATGATTGGTCAGCTTCTTCGTAAATTTGGCCGGGTGGGGAATAGTCTTCGGATTCAGGATCTTCCGAGTCGACAAAGAAAAAGAACTCACCGGTTTCTGTGCGGCCAGTCATATAGACAAAACGGACATCATTTTCTACACTTTGGATTTTTTGGAGCTTAGACTTTAGAGTTAAGTAGGCTGGATTTTCTATATCGGCTTCGGTGCCGGTTAGGCTTGTGACTTCGCTAGCATCAATAGAAGAAGCTATGGTTTGCGCACCACGAGACAGGGAATTTAGATTAGTCTCTTTAACAAAAGAGAATACGTACATGGTTAACCCGGAACCAGCAACAAAAATAACGGCAATTAGTAGGACGAAAAACCATTTGGAGCGAAAAATAATATGGGTAGGATTGAACATTGTGTTTTTGTTTGGTTTGTTGATTTTTGAAAATTTTTTGATGGTGGCCCCGGCAGGGATCGAACCTGCGACCTTAGGCTTAGAAGTCCTCTGCTCTGATCCAACTGAGCTACGGGGCCATGTTTGAATAACTGTATATAGTATAACAAAAAACGCCTTGCGGCGGTTTTATCTTTTTAGGCTGGTGCACCCGACAGGATTTGAACCTATGACCTCTCGCTCCGCAAGCGAACGCTCTATCCAGCTGAGCTACGGGTGCAAATTTTTGAATCAATACTACGATAGTGTACTGAATTTTAGTGAATTTTGCAAGAGTCTGTTTATGGCTTTGCTTTTGAGGAATTTAAAAAGTTATTAATGACTGTTTCTAAATCTGATGCAGACTTAGTTTCGAACATTTGCGCACGAAGTTCTGCTGCGCCGTCGAACCCAGCAACATACGCTTTAAAGTGACGCTTCAAAATGTCGAAGGCTTTTGTACCGGCAAAGTATTTCTCGTACAGTTTAGTGTGTTCGAGTAAAACAGCAAGACGTTCTTCCAAAGATGGGGGAGTTGGTTGTTTGTCTTTGCGTGCATTTGCAAACAACCAGGGATTACCAAAAATTGCGCGACCAAGCATGACACCGTCGCAACCAGTTTCGGTAATCATTTTTTGCGCTTCTTTAATGTTCATTACATCTCCATTACCAAGAATCTGCGGTCGTGTTTCTGATGTAGTGTTTTCGTTAATGAACTTAACAATGTCTGGCATGACTTCCCAATGCGCTGGAACTTTTGACATTTCTTTTCTAGTGCGTAAGTGAATGGCAATGGCCGCTGGTTCAGCCTTTAGTAACGCGCCAATCCAGTTTTGCCAGTCGACTTTGGTGTCGCCGATACGAATTTTAATTGATACAGGAATTTCTTTGGTACCGTGTTCGGCAGCGTAATCTTGTGCGCCTTGTTTGCATGCAAGAATTAAATCTTGGGCAATGTCTGGAGTATGGAAAAGTCCAGCGCAAGAGCCACCTTTCACTGCATTTTTTTCTGGGCATCCCATGTTAATATCGATGCCGTCGAAACCTAAAGAAGCGACTAGTTTTGTTGTTTCGTAAAATTTTTCAGACTTAGAACCAAACACTTGCGCCACAATTGGATGCTCAACCTTGGAAAATTTTAAGTAGTGAATGACTTTGTCGTGACCTTTTTCGGACATTAATGCTTCAGTGGAAGCGAATTCTGTATAGAACACATCAGGCTTACCGTACTTTGCAATGATATTACGAAAAGCGGCGTCAGTGACGTCGTGCATTGGTGCGAGCGCAAAAATTGGTTTGGGTAAATTTTTCCAAAATCCTTTTATCATAGTGCTAATTATACTGATTCTTTTTGATTTGACCAACCCAATTTAACTGTTTATGATAATAAAAATCCAATGGAGGCATAATAATGGACAGATATTTTGCAATTGAAGGTCCGGATGGTAGTGGTAAATCAACTCAAGCACGTGAGGTGGTGGAGAGGTTGAGATTTTTGGGTATTGACGCTCATCTTACCATTGAACCTGGCGGAACACCTTTAGGTGATAAGATCAGGCAGATGGTGAAATACCCTGAAGATTATGAAAAAACTGATCCTCTCACGTCGTTATTTTTATTCAATGCAGGTCGATCCCATCTGCTACAATGTATAATTTCACCGCGATGTGACGAGGGATGGGTGATGATTTCAGATCGGTGCTTCTTTAGTTCAATCGCTTATCAAGCGTTCGCAGGCGGTTTAAACGTCGACGACGTTAGAAAGATGTGCGAGGTTGCTGTGGGTAGTCATCTGCCCCAACAGATATTCTATTTAAATGTTGCTTTGCAAGTAGCAAAGCAACGTATGGTAGATCAAAGGGCTGCAAGAGATGAGGAGCGAAAAGCAGGGGACTTTTTTGATGGTCAGAATGATGAGTACCATAGAAAAGTTATTGAAGGGTACGACTATGCTTGTCATCGCTACCAACATTTGGTAACCCTCGTAAATGGTGAAAGAACGCCTGATGAGATCACGGAGGAAATTACTGGCCGGATAGTTAAGCTATTAGGCTAATTGGGCCAGGCGGACATTTTTTGTCCGCCTTTTTTAAAACGTACTTTACGTATGCGACGATTATTAAT
>CAZLAR010000006.1:0-12897 GCA_964557735.1 uncultured Candidatus Saccharibacteria bacterium | reverse complement strand
ATTTCTTTAAATTCAAAGTCAGTCTTCATCCCATTGCGTAGCACCCAGCCAGGCGTTACGTGATTGTTGCTCGATTCAGTTGGAAAGTAGTAGCTCACATTTCCAAACGGAGTTAGGCGCACTATTTTTTTAACAGTGAACTCTTTGCTTATTTCGAGACCGGTAATCCCGAAAGAGAAATGTTGAGACCGAAAGTACTGGCCAACAACTGCTACGTCGAATCGCTTTTGCTTTCTTGTAACTGAAGCTCCGAAGCTTGAATGTGTTTCGAAAATATTTCCCTTGCTTGGAGTGGTAATGTTTCCTTTGAATTCAATCTCGTATTTGCCGAATCGTTTAGATTCCCATTCTGTCGTAACGGTCGTCGTGTTTCCGAATACTCCATCTTCGATCAAAGTTTGTCCATTGGGACTCTCGTATTTGTTGAGCCCAAATGTAAAGTTTTTGAATTTCAGCTGACGTGACTGCCGGGGTGATTCGTCGTTCCGGGGATGATCTAATTCTGCTTGAGCTTGTGGTGCAGTTTGTGGCCTCACTACAACGGTGTATACAGAAAAAGCAATTGCAGCCACTACAATAAGCGCCAATAATCGTTTTTTCACAGTTTTTCCTCCTTCCAGTGATTTCTACGCAGTCTATTACAAAGCCTTATTATATATTAAGTCTGCAAGTCGTCAAGCGCTTTCGAGTACTATTTTTTGTTATGAAACTTCTGATGAACCTCGCGCAAGCGGTCGTTGGTAACGTGGGTATAGATTTGAGTAGTAGTAATAGAGGCGTGGCCTAATAAAGTCTGCACGCTGCGAATGTCGGCACCATTTTGCAGAAGGTCAGTCGCAAAACTATGACGGAACGTGTGAGGTGTCACCTTGTGCATAATTCCCGCAAGGCTAGCATATTTGTGCACTAATCGTTGCACGCTACGTGCTGTTAAGCCGGCAGCGTTATGCTGATCAGACTTTTTTCCAATCGATTCCATTTGTTTGGTTACGTTGTTGCCAACTTTGCTATGACTTACAAAGAGGGCAGGGCTATTGTCGTCACGTTTTTTTAAATACGCGCGTAACATTTTTACTGCCTCGTCTGACATAAATACTAGGCGGAGTTTATCACCCTTACCGCGCACGGTAAATTCGCCACGTTCAAAATTTAATTGCGATTGTTTTAATTGCACTAACTCGGAAATACGTACACCGCTGGAGAAGAGTAGCTCGAGAATTGCCGCGTCGCGCAGGCGAGCGATTTCGTTATCTTCTGAGTTCACAGCTTTTTTTATTCGCGCTACTTCGTCGTTGTTCATAATCTCGACTTCACGCGCTGGGCTTTTGGCCAGTTCAATTTTTTCGGCGGAAAGGGAGTCTATGTCGCGCTTAGATAAATATTTTAGAAAAGCGCGCACTGCAATGACGTGATAGTTCTGCGTAACGCCTTTTAACGCCTTACCTGTGTCTTCGTTGGTGTACCGGTTTAAAAAGAGGCGATACGAGCGAACTGTATCCATAGTAATATCTTCTGGCCTAGATATGCCTTGAGATTTGGTAAAGGCGGCAAAGCGGGCGAGATAGTGGGCGTAATTGCGGATAGTTAATAGACTTTTATTCTTCTCGATTTCGCAGTATTCTAAAAAGTCCTGGATATTCTTTTCAATCGCAGTGCGTTGGACTTTAGTAGTTTTTGTTTGGCTTTTGGTTTCGGGCATGGTTTTATGCGCTATGCACGCGGTTGTTAACCTTTCCTAGATTATATCATAAACGCGCGACGTAAAACGTTCGATTGTGCGACAAGGTGGAAATTAGGGTAAAAAAAAGGGAAAAGCGGTTGCTCTTCCCTAAAAATCCTAAAAATTTAAAATCGATTCTTTACGCACCATGGCGAATCAATTAGTAGTAGACCTTGATCATTAAGGCGGGCTTCTAGTTGTTCCCTAATTTCATGCATAGGCCTAGTTTTTCTAGTACAATTGGAAATGATTTCGACACTCTTTTGTATCGAAATGAGAAGCAATTTTTCACGTTCTCGACCTTTTTCTACAATTTGGTTAAGAAATTCATCAAGCCCGTGATTCATGTACTGTGCATTTTGCAAGGCAATATCTGCCGGAAGTGTAATCCTAAATTCCTTTCTAGCCGGACTAAATTCTTGAGGTTCTTGGATTATTACAATCAATGGTATTTTGTCTCGTCGGGAAACATTTTTCACCCGATAGCGCATAAATCCATCATCTTCGTGAATGATCAATTCCCCATCTTGCATATTAAGAGGAAGAATGAGCATTTCATCGACAATTAGGTTGCTTGTTAACCTCTTAATGCTTTTAGAGACAAGTGTCTCTAATTTTCCTCCGTCAAGATAGAAAGCCACTTGATAAGGAGTAGGGTTTTTTTGACGCCACTCCTTAATCCACGACCAAGCCCACTGATCGCTCAATAACCTCATAATGATTAGGAGTAAAAAGATGATTAGAACTTGAAGAGTGATTTGTTTGTACCACCCGTCAGGACCTAGAAAATATACAGCGCTCATGCAAATCAAGAATGATAGCATGCCAATAACAAATTTAAACCAACCACCGATGATGGAGACGTGTTCAGGGAACAAGTTACCCATCGGATGCATATCAGCATTTTTCTTACCCATACAAACTATCATAACGGTCGGAACAGCCTACCTTTCGGATATCTGTCGGACGGTTATGCCTCCTTCGTTTTTTAGAATGCCGGCTTTTCCGGATATATTAGAATGCAACAAATCTATGAAAATGTCAACCTATACAAACTCAAATTAAAATGATATAATCCCTATATAAATTAACTGTACGCGCCAGAATATACTGCTGGTGTCGTGAATGCACTTCACGCACGTAGTGAAGAGAAAGACAAAGTATATGTTGACCAAAAAAGAGAAAGACGCGATCATGCGTAAGTTCCAAACTCACAAAGATGACACTGGTTCTCCAGAAGTCCAAGTTGCGGTTTTGACAAAAGAAATTGAGCAAGTTAGTGAACACTTGCAAATTCACAAGAAAGATAATCACTCTCGTCGCGGACTTCTAAAGATGGTTGGTAACCGCCGCCGTTTACTTCGATACTTAAAAGGTGAAGATGTAAAGCGCTACGAAAAGTTAACAGACAAATTGAAATTAAAGAGAGATTCTAATTAAAGATCGGCAAGCCTCATGCAAACGCGTGAGGCTTGATATAGTTTTATGACACAACAAGCATCATGGGAACCAGAAGAATTTGAACAGGAGTGGATTAAGGTTGCCGAAGAGGTGGTGAATCAACTTCTGGCTAATTCAGAAATTGAACAGATCAAACAGCGTGTGCGTTCGCAAGGACACATTAGTATGGATGACCGCGAACAGTTTATTGAACTCGTAAACAAAATCAAATACGACGTAATCTACAAACAGTTTGGTGAAGAAGGCACAGACGAATATAATTCTTTCCAAAAAGCTTGGCAACATTGGATGAAGTTAAAAGCCACATCCATGTCTAAGCCACAGAATATGTTTGAAGATAACATTCATCATTTATTGTTTGGCAGCACTCCAGATCCAGATGCATTTCTTAAAGATTTTGATGTAAACGCCACTAACTAAGCTAATTAACTTTTAACAATTAACTAATAATTAAGCTTTCTCCCGTACAAGTTCCAAGAGTGGAACGCTTGAGGGGATCTAGAAATATTTAATCAGCGAAACCATCTGCGCCCAGTTTTCCAAAAATGCAAAAGCATTTTTGAGAAAACGTAGCGTCAGCTCTGGTTGAGATGATAGATATTTCTAGATCCTTACCTCGAGCATTGCACTTTTGGTCGCTTGCATCAGGAGCAAAGCGAAAGGTATCTATGGATACAAAGAAAATTTCTGCAAAGATTGCAGGAGCTGATTGGCAGTTTGAAACTGGCAAGTTAGCAAATCAAGCTAGCGGAGCAGTTCTTGCTCGCGTTGGTGATACTGTCGTGTTGGCAGTTGCAGTTTTAAATAGTAACCCGCGCGAAGGTATAGACTATTTCCCGCTATTAGTCGACTATGAAGAGAAGCTATATGCTGCAGGGAAAATTAAAGGTAGTCGTTGGGTAAAGCGCGAAGGACGTCCAACAGACGAAGCGATTCTGACCGGTCGTGTTATTGACCGTTCTCTTCGCCCACTCTTTCCAGATGGCATGCGTAACGACGTGCAAGTTGTTACCACAGTGCTTTCTATTGATGGCGAAAACGAGCCAGACATGATTGCAGTTAATGCTGCTTCCATGGCACTTCATATTTCCAATATTCCTTTCGACGGTCCAGTTGGCGCAGTTCGCGTTGGTAAAATCAACGGTGAATTTGTTGCAAACCCAAACAGCGAACAACGCGCCATTTCTGAAATGGATCTAATTGTTTGTGGTACAGCTGAACATATTATTATGGTTGAAGCTGGGGCTAATCTTGTTCCTGAAGAAGATATAGTAGAGGGGATCAAGGTCGCTCAAGTTTCTTTGAAGGCTTTGGCTGAAATCCAAGATGAATTCAAGAAAACAGTTGGTAAACCAAAAACTGAAAACTATATTGTAATCAAACCTGCAGACGCTGTAATGGATAAAGTTAAAGAGTTACTTACTGCGGAGAAAATTGAAGCTGCTGTGTACGTGAAAAGCATGTTTGACCGTAACGCTAATTCTAAAGCGTTAACAAAGGAAATTGTTGCTGCTACCGAAGCAGAGCTAGGAGAAGTAGAAGGTGTAAATGTTGCAAAAGATGCTTACTTAGCAATCGACACAGTTCTAAAGAAGTACATGCAAAAGCAAATTTTGGAACATGGTCGCCGTGTAGACGGTCGTGCTATGGATGAAACTCGCCTTATTACTGCTGAAGTTGGCGTGTTACCCCGTACTCATGGCTCTGCGTTGTTTACTCGCGGCGAAACTCAAGTGCTGACAGTTACAACTTTAGGCAGTAAAGGTGATGAACAATTGTTAGACGGTATGGAAGATCCAAGCGAAGGCCGCGCAAAACGCTACATCCACCATTACAACTTCCCAGGTTATTCAGTAGGTGAAGTGTCTCCAAATCGTGGTGCTGGTCGTCGCGAAGTTGGTCATGGCGCTTTAGCAGAACGCGCTGTGGAAATTGTATTGCCTAAGCAAGAAGATTTTCCATACACAATGCGTTTGGTTTCAGAAACTATGTCTAGTAATGGTTCTACTTCAATGGCATCAACTTGCGGTTCATCTTTGAGTCTAATGGACGCCGGCGTTCCAATCACAGATATAATCGGTGGCGTTGCCATGGGACTAGTTATGGACGAAAGTAATCCAAGCAATTTTAAAGTGTTAACAGACATTGCTGGAATCGAAGACTTTAACGGTCACATGGACTTTAAAGTTACTGGTTCTGAAAAGGGTGTTAGCGCGCTTCAATTAGATATTAAAGTTAAAGGTTTGACTGCAGACATTTTGGCGCAAGCTTTAGCTGCTGCTAAACCAGCTCGCATGCACATCCTTTCTAAAATGAAGGAAGCCTTAGACGCTCCACGTAAAGAACTTTCTCAATATGCTCCTCGCATTACTAGCTTTATGATCAAGCCAGACCAGATCCGCGAAGTTATTGGTAGTGGCGGTAAAGTCATCAATGGAATTATTGCTGAATGCCCTGGTGTTAAAATTGACATCGAAGACAGTGGTCTTGTAATGGTTTCTTCTGTTGATGCAGCAGCAAGCGAAAAAGCAGTTAAGATGATCCAAGACATTGTCCGTGAAATTATGCCTGGTGAAGTCTTCGATGGTAAGGTTGTAAAACTAATGGACTTCGGTGCATTCGTAGAACTTTTGCCTGGCAAAGATGGAATGGTGCACATTTCTCAACTTGCAAATTACAGAGTGAACAAAGTGGAAGATATTGTAGCTGTAGGCGATACCTTGAAAGTTCAAGTTCAAGAAATTGATGACATGGGCCGTATTAACTTAACTCACAAACCATTCGCTCCAGAACCAACTGCTGAACAACTTGCGCAAAGTAGCAGTGGTGGTGGAAGTGATCGTGGTGGTAGCGGCGGTGGCCGACCAAGTGGCGGCTTCGGCGGTCGTGGCGGCAATGATCGCGGTGGACGCGGTGGTAGCAGACCTGGTTTCCCGCAACGCAGTCCAAGACCAACTGGAGCTAATCGGTCTTAAATAGCATAAAAGAAAAATTTTAAAAGACACCGTACGGTGTCTTTTAGTTAGGATTGCTTTTTATTCTTGTCGTTTTGTTCTTTAGCAGGTTTAAGAACTAGGAAATATAGTAGTGTGACTATCACACCCATGCCTATATGAATATATGAAAGTGTTGTCATAAATTTAACTTATTTTAAGGCTATAAAACCAAAAGAACGAACTAATTATCACTCCAGTAATCAGTTGTGCGGGATGGAAAGCATAAATAATCGAAGGGATTATGGTCGACGCAGTTATAAGTAGAGCTATATCAGCGAATATATCTGCAAGTTGCTCGAAGCGCTTGTCTGTTAAATTAAGCATAGAAAATACCATAGGCTTTGTCAATTAATAATGTTGTGTTAAGTGTTACATAAGCTACATAAAACCTATGTAAATTTAATCTAAAGTTTCGGTCAAGATATAATAAAGATTCACCAACCCTTTTACTTTGCTTATATAAAAGCTATAATGTCTACCTATGTCAGAAATTACAGACAACAAATCAGAAGGAAAATATTTTGAAATTACTAAAAAAGTTGGTGGCACCCGTGCACGCATGGGCGTTATTCATACTGCGCACGGCGATGTAATTACACCGCAGTTTTTACCTATCGGTACAAAGGGGACTATTAAAACTGTTACCAGCGAAGAAATTAAATTTTGGGGCGCGACAATGGTGCTCGCAAATACATATCACTTATGGCAACGCCCAGGTGATGCATTAATTTACAAAGCCGGTGGCCTGCACAAATTTATGAACTGGAAAGGACCTATTTTTACAGACTCCGGCGGATTCCAAGTTTTCTCTTTAGCAAAGATGCGCAAAGTGTTAGAAGCAGGCGTGTTGTTCCAATTCGACATGGATGGCAAGCAAGAAATTCTATCACCTGAAAAATCCATCGACATTCAAGCAAATTTAGGCAGTGACATTTGTTTAATCTTAGACGACTTTCCAGGTTTTCCATTTGAGCATGGGCGTAGTAAAGAATCGATTGAGTTAACCAAGCGTTGGGCGGAACGCGCGGTCGCAGAGCACAAACGAATAATTACCGACGGCGATCCAGTTAACCCAGGGCAAAAGTTGTGGGGCATTGTGCAAGGTGCCAGCTTTGAAGATTTACGAAAGCAGTCGGCAGAGAATATGGTTGAACTTGGCTTCGAAGGTTTTGCTATTGGTGGAGTTGCAGTAGGCGAACCTCACGAAGAAATGATGAAAGCCGTGAGTTACGCTATTCCTCATTTGCCCGAAGAAGCACCAAAACATTTGCTTGGCGTTGGTACTCCATTCGATATTGTCCAAGCTGTTGGGCAAGGCTGCGACACATTTGATTGTGTTATTCCAACGCGCGAGGCGCGGCATGGGCGTCTCTATGTATCGGCACGCAACGAAGACGGCACCGAAGCCTATGAAACCATCGACATCCGCCTGGCTAAATATGCAGAAGATTTTACACCAGTCGACTCGACTTGTAACTGTTATGCCTGCCTTAACCACACTCGCGCCTATCTGAATCATTTAATGAAGAGCGGTGAAAATTTAGGGGAGCGTTTAGCAACTATGCACAACCTGCGTTTTTACTTAAATTTAATGGATAAAATTCGCAAAGCTATTGAGTTCGACTACTTCGACGACATGCTTAAAGACTTCCGCGATATAACGCCAGTTAAAGAACAAAACGCGGCAAAATAGCGATTTTGGTTTTAATTAAAACCAAAGAAATTCCTAAAAACTTTATGTGGATTTTATCTGGCTTTGGTATACTAAATACAGAACTTAATAAATATATAAATCTATGCCAGAAATAAACAACAACGAAGTTAAGCCAATCGCGCAGTTTGTAATTCCTGAGCGTCGTCGCTCTATTAAGTACATCGCTATCCCGCTTGTAATAATAGTGGTGCTTGCATGCGCGTGGATTGCGTATGCCATGTTAAGCCAGCCAACTACTCCAGTAGTCACACCTGAGCCAACGCCACAAAAAGAAGAACCGAATATTAAAGCTGGTACCAGTTTTTATTTAGCAACAGATACTGAAGGGGATAGTAGTGTAGAAAAAACCACTCGGTTGTACCAGTATTCGGCAGATGCTACTTCAGAAGACAAGCAAATTTTAGAAACGAAAGAAAAGTTTTTTGATGTGCTAACGCCAATGGGTGACTATACATATTTAGCGAGCAGCGCTGAAGGCAAACTGTTTTTATTAGATGCCAACACTCAGAAAATTGAGTTACTATTTGAATTGGCAGAAAATCCTATGCTACGTAATGTTGCAATTTCAGAAGATAAAAAGTGGCTAGCTTATGCGCGTAACTACGAAGGAAGTGGTAACGGTAAAAGCGGTGGCGCAATTTGGTTATACAACTTTGAAACTAAAGAACAAAAAGAGTTGGTCAAGAAAACTGAACTGGGATTGTATCAAGGCTTTTCTGTGTTAGGTTGGCGAGACAATGACAAAGAGTTGATTGTAAGTGGCTTAGGTGGAGATGGCCCTGGAGTTTGGGGCGATATTTATCAAGTGAATGTTGCAACTGGGGCTATGGTGAAAGTGATGCCTGTGGCAGAGAAAAACCAGATGGAATTTTTGCGCGGTACGTTAAGTCCGAATGGAGACAAATGGTTATACACTCATTGTGAGCAGCCAGACCAAGCTTCGCGCGACAAAGACAATTATGACGCCTGTACTTCTGGAACTGAACTTCGCACCTATAATTTTAAGACTAAAGAAACTAAAACAGTTTATCAAAACTTAAGATACGACAATAATGCAGAAAAGTCCGCTTTGCGTATTTTCTTAGGATTGCAGTGGGAGGACGATAGCAATGTGATCGCGGTCGTACCGGGCGCCATTTTAGACATTTCAATCGGCAATTCAAAAGTTGAAGAAGTGTATTTATACGACCAGTATAATCCGATGAATTTTAAGAATAACTATATACAGCTCCAAGACGTAAGCGAGACCGAAATAGTATTTAACGTTGAGGACGAATGGAGAGTGTTCGATCGCCGTTCTCAAAAAATTGTCACTATTAATAAAAATAAACAGAAAGAAACCATTATTCACTGGCTCAATTAGCTTGAAATTGCTATAATTTCTTTATGTCTAAAGAACATATAGCACCAGAAAAGATGGATAAAATTGTCAGTTTAGCCAAACGTCGTGGGTATGTATACCCAGGGTCGGAAATTTATGGTGGGCTAGCAAACTCTTGGGACTACGGTCCTTTGGGAACTGAATTAAAAAATAACATTAAACAGTTGTGGTGGAAGCGTTTTGTGCAGCAACGCCCAGACATGGTTGGCATCGACGCCGCTTTAATTATGAACCCTAAGGTGTGGGAAGCTTCTGGCCACGTGGCGACTTTTACAGATCCTTTGGTTGAATGTAAAGCTTGTCATTCGCGTTTCCGTGCGGATCAAATTGATGTCACTGCGAAATGTGAAAGTTGTGGTAAGCCTGACGGTTTTTCTGAACCAAAAATGTTTAACTTAATGTTAAAGACTTTTCTTGGTCCCTCAGAGGAACAAACTAACGTTGCATATTTCCGCCCCGAAACAGCGCAGGCAATGTTCGTACAATTTAAAAATGTCCAGCAGACTTCGCGCAAGCCTATTCCTTTTGGAATTGCTCAAGTTGGAAAAGCTTTCCGAAACGAAATTACTCCAGGGAACTTTGTATTCCGAACTCGTGAATTTGAACAAATGGAAATTGAATACTTCATTCCAGTGCCAAAATCAGACGAAGATTGGAATGCTCACTTTGAAGCGTGGAAAGAAGAAATGATTAAGTGGATGCGTGATGATTTGCAATTGAATATGGACAACGTTCACGAGCTGGAAGTACCAGAAGCTGACCGCGCGCATTACAGCAAACGTACCTTAGATTTTGAATATGACTATCCTTTTGGAACTAAAGAACTTTATGGCTTAGCATATCGTGGTGATTTTGATTTACAGAATCACATGAAGGCGTCTGGTGAGGATTTATCTTTCCTTAATCCGCAAACAAATGAAAAATATGTCCCGCATGTAATTGAACCCACTTGGGGAGTAGACCGCACTTTATTAGCAGTTCTTGTTGACCATTATAAAGAAGAAGGCGAAGGCGATGCAAAGCGTGTTTGGTTAGCTCTTCCCCCAAAACTAGCGCCATACAAAGCAGCGATTTTTCCATTATTAAAAAATAAACCTGAGCTTGTAGAAAAAGCACGTGGTATTTTTGACGCGTTAAGCAAGCACTTCATGGTTGCTTGGGACGATCGTGGCAACGTTGGAAAACGTTATTACAGCCAAGATGAAATCGGCACCCCGTTCGGTATTACTGTGGACTTCGACACGTTAGAAGACAACACAGTAACAGTTCGCGACCGCGACACTGCTCAACAAGTGCGAATTAACATTGATGATTTGGAAAACTATATTTCTACCAGAATCAATTAGAAAAGAATTAACTAAACTACTGAATGAAATACCACAAACGAGTTTTAAAAAATGGATTAACGATTATTGAAGTGCCAAGCAACGACGCCGAGAGCGTGGTTGTAGATTTTTTTGTTAAGACTGGTTCCCGCAGCGAGACCGCCAAGGAAAATGGCATCTCACACTTCTTAGAACATTTTCTGTTTAAGGGCACTACGAAGTATCCGTCTGCAATGGCAATTACAGAATTAATAGATGGCATTGGTGGAGAGATGAACGCTAACACTGGCAAGGAACATACTCAATATTTCATCAAGGGCCGTCATACACACTTAGCTTTAATTTTTGAAGTGTTGGCAGACATGTTAATTAACCCGCTACTCGACAAAGAAGAATTGGAACGCGAAAAAGGTGTAATCGTAGAAGAGATCAACATGTACCGAGACACACCGCGCATCAATGTTGGTAATATTTTGGAGGAAGTCATGTGGCAGGGCGATCCGTTGGGACGCTATATAGCTGGTACCCCAGAGGTAGTAAAGAAGTTTACGCAGAAAATGTTTGCTAGCTACATGGAGCGGAACTATCAGCCAGGTAATATGCTCTTAGGAATTTCTGGAAAGTACGATCGGGTGGCTTTAAACAGGTTGATTGCTAAATATCTTAACAAATTGCCTGCAAAAAAGTGGCAAAAATGGCCTAAGGCAAAAGACTCGCAACGAGCGCCGCGCGTTCGAATTGAGTACAAAGACACCAAACAAGCTCATTTTAATTTAGGTTTTAAGGCCTATGACGTAAATGATAAGCGTAACGCTGCTGCCGGTGTTCTCTCAGCAATCTTAGGTGGGGGAATGAGCAGTCGGTTGTTTAGCGAAATTCGCGAGCGCCGCGGCTTAGCTTACTATGTACGCGCTGGAAATTCTCAGTATCAAGATACTGGTGTGTTCGACATAAGTGCCGGCATTCGCGTGACTAATATTGAAGAAGCGTTGAAGGTCACAATCGAAGTATTGCAGGATATCAAAACTATCCCAGTTAATGACAAAGAACTTGTGAAAGCCAAATCATATTTAAAAGGTCGTACGACTTTGTATTTAGAAGATAATCAAGCGCGTTTGGATTGGTATTTAGAACAATCTGCATTCAGCAAGAAAACTAAAAGCCCTGCTGAAGCTTTTGCCGAAATTGACGCAGTGACCGCAAAGCAAGTTCAAGCTGTTGCCAATGAGCTATTTACATCTGCCAAAACTTCATTAGCTATTATTGGACCGTACCGTAGTGACAAGAAATTTGTGAAAATAATTAGCAAGATTTAATTTAGTATTTATGGCTGTAAAAAAAGTTGTCGCAAAACCTGCGCCGCGCTTTGCACCGAAAAAGAAAAGCAAACTTTCTAATGCTACGGTAACCGATGCGCAAAAAGCGAGTATTAAAAAAGTTGCATTGCCTACAGCCGGGCTTCCTTTAATTGGTTGTCACGTCTCTATCGCGGGGGGATTTCAAAATGCTCCCGCTCGCGCCGCGCTCCTCGAATGCGAAACATTTCAAATTTTCTCACGAAGCCCTCAAGGTGGGGCAGTTGCACCCATTACTCAAGAAATCGCGCAAGAATTTAAGGACGGGATGGCGCAAGCTGGAATTGAAAGTTGTGTAATTCACGCCCCATATATTTTAAATTTTGGATCTGCTAAGAAATCCACTTTTCACGGTTCTATAAATTTAGTGCGCACCGACTTAGAACGCGGCAGCCAGATTGGCGCCAAGTTCGTGATGTTCCACCCAGGCAGCTTTAAAGACCTTGGTGAAAAAGAAGGCATGAAGCAAGCCAAAGAAGGTATGAAAAAAGTCCTCGATGGATATACGGGCACAACCCAGCTACTTATAGAAATTTCAGCTGGTGCTGGTGAAGTCATTGGCGACACTTTTGAAGAAATTGCTGAATTAATGGCCCCAATAAAATCCCACAAAGGCTTTGGCGGAGTATGTTTCGACACTCAACACGCATTTGGCTCTGGATATGACCTTCGAGACGCCGCTTCAGTTAAGAAAACTTTCTCAAGTTTTGATAAAATCATTGGATTTAAGTATCTTCGCATGTGTCATGTAAACGATTCTAAAGTTGAGTTTGCTTCTCACAGGGATCGCCACGAGCATATTGGGGACGGAATGATTGGCAAAAAGGGCTTTGAGGAAATTTTGAAGTTTCTTTCTCAAAAAAAGTTGGCCATCCCCTTGATTTTGGAAACTGAGCATGATAAAGTTGAAACAGACATTAAGCTTCTCAAGGCTTTACGAGATAA
>CAZLAR010000005.1:0-30426 GCA_964557735.1 uncultured Candidatus Saccharibacteria bacterium | reverse complement strand
GCTAGTAACTTCTTTAGAGATAATAAAACTGTCATTCGGCCAGGCTTCGGGTTTAGTTATAAACATTTGTCTGTGACCGAGGCGCGGGCTGTGCAGCTTTCTCCTGGTGCGCAGGTGACTGACGTTGTGGTGGCGAGCCCTGCTGCTAAAGGTGGATTGCTCAAGCGCGATATTATTACTTCTGTAAATAATCAAAAAGTCACTGATGAAATTCAACTAGAAAGTCTACTTGCTGGCGCTACACCTGGCGATGTTGTAACTTTAGGAGTTACCCGAAATAATGAATTGATTATTGTGCTCGTGACTCCCGTAATTCTTGATTAAAAGTATAAAAAGACCAAATCTTTATTATGCGAACGCATCTGAGCCGAGACTTTGACAGTCGAAGGCGAAGCTAAGTGAGCAAATAATTGATTTGGTCTTTTAAATTGTCTGATCTAGTATTCCCGGCGGCCATCAAGTGCCCGAGACAAAGTAATCTCGTCGGCGTATTCTAAGTCGCCACCCATTGGTAAGCCACGAGCAATGCGCGTTACTTTTACATCGGTGCCGTTTAAGAATTTTGAGATGTGCATAGCAGTGGTTTCACCTTCAAGAGTTGGGTTGGTGGCAATGATTATTTCTTTTGCGCCTAAGTCAGCAATTCGTTTTTGTAGGGACGCTATATTAAGTTGATCAGGTCCAATCCCTTCCATTGGGTTTAGGACTCCACCAAGAATGTGATAGACGCCTTTGAATTGGCCTGTCTTGTCTAAAGCAATAGCGTCGAGCGGTTCTTCAACTACACAAATTATAGAACGGTCGCGGCTGGTGTCGGCGCAAATACTACAAGGGTCAGTTTCGGCCATGTTGTGACATTGGCCGCAAAAAGTGATATCAGTTTTTAGTGCTCGTACAGCGTCGGACAAAGAGTTAATATCCAGTGAATCTTTCTTCAAAAGATAAAAGCCGAGGCGTTGGGCTGTTTTAGGGCCAATACCAGGGAGTTTGCCGAATTCGTTTATGACGCGTTCAAGAGAGGTGGGAAGTTTTAGCATGAACAGTTTATATATTTTATTTCAAGAATTTAAATTTCGTCGGTACCTTCAAGAGTTTGCATAACAGCTTGAGGGCTGGTGTCGAATGCAGAAGTAAGGTTGCTGAAAGTAGTCTTGCTGCCTTCGAACGAAAGATCGATGTCGCCAGTCGGACCGTTACGATGTTTCTTAATCAGAATTTTCGCTACGCCGGTATCAGCTTCACCGGGAGCCTTGTACATATCTTCTCGGTAGATGAACATAACGATATCAGCATCTTGTTCAATGGAACCAGATTCACGAAGGTCAGAAAGTTGCGGCATTTTGTCTGGACGGCTTTCTACTCCACGAGACAACTGCGACAGTGCAAGAACGGGAACGTTGAGTTCGCGGGCTAAGATCTTTAAAGAACGAGAAATTTCTGAAACTTCCTGCACACGGTTTTCCTGATTACGACCGGCCATTAACTGTAAGTAGTCAACAATAATCAGGCCGAGTTTGTGTTCCGCTTGAAGACGGCGGGCTTTGGTACGGATTTCCATAATGTTACCGCCAGCTGCATCATCGATGAAGATAGGTGAGTCAGCTAAGATTCCCATGCCTTCTTGAAGCTTTTCAAAATCTTCATCTTCTAATTGACCTGTACGAATCTTCCAGAAGTCTATGTCTGTCTGTGCGGAAAGAAGACGATCAACTAACTGGTCTTTACTCATTTCGAGCGAGAATATACCCACTGGAGTTTTGGTGTGCACAGCAACGTAGCGCATTATGTCCAAGGCCAAAGAAGTTTTACCCATGGAAGGACGCGCCGCCAGGATAATTAGGTCAGACTTTTGGAGACCACCAAGTTTTTTGTCTAAGTCAAAGAAGCCAGTTGGTAGACCACGAAGACGACCTTGGTCTTTATCTTTGTGAAGCAAGTCGATGCGTTCAAAAGTTTCGTGCAGTACCGCGCTAATTGGAATAAAGTTTTGCTGTAAGTGACCTTGAGAAATATTGAAAAGTTTTTGCTCAGCGTTGTCTAAGATAGTTTCAATTTCGCCCTCTTCACCAAAGGCTAAGTTAGTAATTTCTCCAGCCGACTGAATGAGACGGCGTAGCGTTCCTTTCTTGCGCACAATGCTTGCGTAGTAAGTAACGTGTGCGGCAGAAGGGACGGAGTTCACGAGCGTCGCCAAGTAAGAAGAACCGCCGACTTTGTCTGTCAGTTTTTTTTCTTCAACAGTGTTTGCAACTGTCAGAACGTCGATAGACACATTCCGGGTGAAAAGTTCTAAAACTGACTCAAAAATAATGCGATGGCGGTAGTCGTAGAAGTCATCGGGAATGAGCTGGTCGGCCACTTTAATAATCGCGTCGCGATCTAGCATTAAACAACCTAAAAGAGCGGTCTCAGCCTCGAGATTCTGGGGCGGGAGCCGGTCTATAGAGCTGTGGGTTGAGTTGTTTTGTGTAGTCGCCATAGTCTATCCATTGTAGCTGATTTCTTGGCGAGAGGGTAGGGTTGACTAAAGGCTAAAAATATTGTCTAATCCTCAGATCTGATTAACTTGTTGTCTGTCACTGGTATCCTTAACTTCAAAGCCATGCTTGGCAATTTCGTCCCGGAGTTCGTCGGATTTTGCAAAGTCTTTGTTGTCGCGTGCGGTTTGTCGTTGGTCTAGCAGAGTTTGGACTTCGTTAGGAATTTTTACTGTAGTTTTTTCAGTAAGTCTGAGTCCTAACACCTCGTCATATTTGGCGAGGTTATTTTTTTGTTCCCAAACTGTGGCTAATGCTTGTGCAGTGTTTAAGTCGTTGTTAAGTGATGCTGCGAAATTCTCGGCGGTCGTTGTTTCTGCGGGGTCGCTGGTGTGGGAGCCAGAGCTTGCGCCACTACTTTTTAATTTCTGCAAAGCAGTTTTAGAAGCTTCCAAAGAATCCCAAGTGAAGTTTTGTTGAGTGCGGTAGTGGCTTTGTAAGTATAAGTAGCGTAAGTCCATTCCTGAAAAACCTTTAGCTTCAACGTCACGCAGGGTGTAAAAGTTGCGTTTGCTTTTCGCCATCTTATCATCTTCTACCAGTAAGTGAGCAGAATGGAACCAGTGCTTTACAAATTCACCAAGCGGTTGTGATTGAGCAATCTCATTTGTATGATGCGGAAAAATTAAATCAACGCCGCCGGTATGCAGGTCTATGGCATGCTTACCGAAAGCGACTTTGTTAATGACAGAACATTCAATATGCCAGCCTGGACGCCCCTTGCCTAAAACTGGATGCTCCCAAAAAATGTTTCGGTCTGCATGCGAGTGAGCTTTCCACAAGGCAAAGTCGCTGAGGTTTTCTTTTTCATATTCATCAACTGCAACCCGCGCGCCAACTTTTTTACCTTCCAAAAACTTTGCCCCGACCAACGCACCGTAGTCGCCAAACTGCGCTTGATACTTTTCAATGCTAAAGTACACGCCATCATCAGTTTGGTAAGCAAAGCCTTTTTCTAGAAGCTCTAAAATGAAGTCTTGAATTTGGGGAATAACTTCGGAGACGCGGATCATTTTAATTTTTGATGCATCAATATTGACTGCTTTTAAATCTTCCAAGAAACCGTTCATGTAACGGGTAGTAAAAGTGTTAAGATCTTCCACGTTTGCTTCAGCGCCGAACTCGGCAATGGTGCTAGCGATCGTTTTATCATCTACGTCGGTAATATTCATGGCGTACTCTACTTCATAGCCGCCGAACTTTAAAGTACGGTAAAGCAAGTCGGCCATAATGTATGCCCGCAAGTTACCAATGTGCACGTTGTTGTACACGGTCGGACCACAAGTATATAAACGAATGGTTTTGCCGTCCGCCGGTGTAATGACCTCAATATTTTTAGTTAGGGTGTTGTAGAGATTTAGAGTCATAGATGGATTGTATCAGACGGCTAATTATACAGCCAGTGCTTTATGGAGAGTTTTTAGATGCTTGTCGCGAAGCTTGTGGAGTTTTTTAAAATCGGTGTTATGTTCAACTACGTCTAGTAAATGCATCCCTCCAACAAAATGAGGAAGTAGTACGTAGCTGGCGCCTTTGTTGTAAAGCTCTAAAGCTTCTTGTTCGTCGCTGGCCGCGACAATTAGCAGTGTACGTTTTCTATTATTTGCTCGGACAGCCTCTAATAAAGCTAACGTATCGTGAAAGTCGGGGATAGTACAGACAATCATATGCGCGTCTTTTAAACTGGCGATTTCTTGGATGTACGGATCAGCAATGTCTCCGCAGACTGCCGGGATTCCTTGGCTCGTAAAACGACTGACTACATCTGGATTAAAGTCGATCACTAAGAATTGGACATCTTTGTTCTTTTGCAAAGATGTAATTAAATGACTACCGAGTCTGTGTGCCCCAACCACCACAATATGTTTTTTGTAAATTATTCCGCCGAGTTCTTTATTCGAAAGAGTTTTTTTTCGTTCAAAAATGCGTACTAATTTGGAAATAACGGCTTCATAAACTTTGTTAGAAAATAAAATCCCGTAAGATGAAATCGCAATTGTTGAGATACCTACTAAAGTGACAATCGTCACATGGGTTTCTGTCACGTGGCCTGCTAAAAGACCTAAGGCCATCAGGATTAGACTAAATTCTGAAATCTGAGCAACAGTTACACCAGTCATAAAGGACGTACGAAGCTTGTAACCAAGTAGACCAAGGATAATAGTAACTATTAATGGGTTTCCAATGAGTACGAATATTGTGAGTATTAATGCTGGAACTAAAGCTGCGCCAATATGGTTTAATACTAACTGCGATCCTAAAAATATAAAAAAGATGATGATGAAAAAATCGCGCAAAGGTTTGATTCGGCCACTTACTTGATAGTGCGCGCCGGTATTTGCCAAAGCTAAGCCGGCAATGAATCCACCAATGGCAGCATTAAAGCCAATTAGTGGAGAACTAAAAAGTGCCGCTAAGCCAAGTGCCCAGCCTAATGAAAAAAGCAAAAGCATTTCATCTGACTTGGCTAAGGACTGCATAAGTTTTGGAAAAACTGTACGACTCAAGAAAATTACCACAACCGCAACCATGAATGCTTTAGCTAAGGTCAACACAATATTACCCACAATCGAGCCAGAATTAAGAATAGCGTCGTTACTGCCAGTTACGCCGGCAATTAAAATTAAAATTAAAATTGCAGCAATATCTTGTACTAAGAAAATTCCTACTGCTAACTTACCATACAAGCTTTGCATATCTTTTTTCTCAGATAGTAGTTTGACGACAATAATAGTAGAAGAAAAAGTTAGAGCTAAGGAAATGTAAATGGCTGGCAGTAAGTCAAAGCCAAGTAAGGTAACAATTCCAAAGCCTACTCCGCAAGTAAAGATAACTTGGGCAATTCCAGCAATAACCGCAGCTTTGCCAATTTTTTTAAGTTGAGAAATATCTAAGTCTAAGCCAACCATGAACAATAGCAAGGTAATTCCAATTTCCGAGAGGCTATGCAGAATTTCACCATGTTGTAATCGGTACAAACTAAACGGCCCGATTAACAGTCCTGTAATTATGTAAGCGATGATACTTGGCTGCTTGAAAAAGTGTAAAATGTATGCTATGACTCCGGCAACAATTAATATACCTGTGAGTTCAAGAAATATTTGATTCATTTTGATTTTGGTATCCTTATTTCATATAAATTATACCATAAAGATAGCTAATGTTGCGGAAAATAAGGGAAATCTGTATAATTACAGCAATGGAAACTCCAAAATATGACGCTATCTTCATGATCGGACCTCAAGGGTCGGGTAAAGGTACTCAGGGCAAGGCCTTGGCTACTAAGCTTGGTTATTTTTATTGGGAGATGGGTGGTATCCTCCGAGAGGAAGCCAAGAAGAGCACCCCATTCGGTCAAAAAGTTAAATCACTCATTGATGACGGTAAACTCTTAGAAGATGAAGAGTTATTTCGGGTGTTGCAGACTGAGCTCCCAGAAGTAATTAAGCATAGACGAATATTGTTTGACGGCGTGCCTCGCACAGTCCCACAAGCGGTTCACCTTGTTCACTATTTACAACAAAATGGATACACTAAGTTTGGTGCGATCAATATTGATGTACCACGTGAAGAATCGGTAAAACGATTGCTGGAAAGAGCTCATCATGAGTTTCGTGTAGATGATACTCCAGAAAAAATTAATTTTAGATTGGATTTGTACGACACTTCAACTCGGCCAGTTTTGAAGTTTATGGAAGGTCTAGGCGATTTGCATACTGTTGATGGTGTAGGTTCTGTAGAGGAAATTACTGAGCGGATAAATAAGATTTTTGAAAGTTAGGTATGGCAGTAAAATCTCTATTGAATTTGATTCTTCTTGGTGACCCAGGTGCTGGTAAAGCTACTCAAGCTGCTTATTTTGCAAGGAAGTACAAGATGTATGATTACGACATGGGTCGTGAATTAACATTGTTAAGGGAGAAAAACAAAGTTGCCGATGCAGTTATGAAGAAGAATAATGATCGTGGGATTTTAACTCCAACGAAGATTGTTCGGGAGCTCAACAAAAAGACTATTTTACACACTCCGCCCACTAAGGGAATACTATTTGATGGCCATCCAAAAATGGTTGGTGAGGCAAAACTCATTAGCAAAATGCTTAAAGATACTAAACGTGCTAATCCACTGGTTTTGTATTTACGAATTCCACAACAAGAAGTAGTTAAAAGAATTAAAAATCGTAAAGGTTACTATAATACTAAATTTAATAAGCGAGCAGACGATAGTGTCGCAGGGCTACACAACCGTGCTAAGTATTACCGAAAGAATATTGTCGAAGTTGTGGAATTTTTTAAAAATACGTATACTTTTGCGAATATTGATGGCGTTGGTACACGGACTCAAGTACGAGCACGCATTCAAAAAGCGATAGATTTTTATCTAAAACATTACAACGAAATATATAAAGTTAATGAGAAAATGAATGAGCAGATTAAACGGAAAACCTAGATATACTAAAACCCCAGAGGAAATTGAGGCGATTAACGAAGGCGGCAAGATTTTAGGGGACATTTTGCAACGGGCGGCCGCGTTGGCTAAGCCCGGTATTTCGACTTTAGAAATTAATGATTTTGCCGAAAGTGAAATTAAGAAAGCCGGCGGCCGCCCGAGCTTTATTGGTTATGGCAGTAAACAAAATCCATTTTTGTTTGGTCTTTGTACATCGGTGAACGATGCAGTGGTGCACGGCGTTCCTTCCGCAAATGAGATTCTCCAGGATGGCGACATACTCGGCTTAGATATTGGTATGATATACAAAAAGCTTTACACCGACACAGCAATTACGGTTGGAGTTGGTAAAACTTCTGACGCTGCAAAAAAGTTAATGGAAGTCACTCAACTCAGTTTGGATAATGCTCTTAAAGTAGTGAAACCGGGCAACACAATCGGTGATATTGGTTATGCTATACAAACAACGGTCGAGAACTCTGGATATTCAGTAGTACGAGATTTAGTTGGTCACGGCGTTGGCTATGCTGTTCACGAAGACCCTTCGGTACCATGTTACGGTAAACCAGGCAAGGGGATTGTCTTAGTAGAAAATATGGTGCTAGCAATTGAACCGATGGTTTGCGAGAAGAAACCAAAAATCTTCTTCGACACCGACGGTTGGACCATTCGTACTCATGACGGCGGCCTAGCAGCGCATTTTGAACATACTATTACTGTTACGAAAAACGGTGTGAGGATTTTAACCTAGATTCTTGCGTGGTGGCTTATCAACAAAAAATAAAAAACCTGCTATAATTAAGACAATTAATCATTAGACTCATGAACGAACAAAATCGTTTAAAATCTGTCTCCGATTTGCTCAAAGGAGCCTTCGAGCAGTATAAGAAGCACTTTAATTCTTTAGTGCCGATTATGTTAGTCGCTGGTGTTGGTTTGTATCTTCAGAGCATTTTCCTATTTCTAGGAACTCCGAGTTTACAAGTTGGCAGCAGTATGAAAGTCGCTGGTACCTATGGAATCTTATTCCTTGTTTCAACAGTGATTTATATTGTTGGTATGATCTGGGGTACTACTGCTTTGCTAAACAAAGTTCATAAGCTAGATCAGCCGATGACTTTGGGTCAAGCATATTCAGCTGCCAAGCCATTTATTTGGCCAATGATCATTACTGGAATCTTAGTAGGGGTCTTTACTATTATTGGATTCATTTTACTTGTCATTCCAGGAATCATTGTCGGTGTTTGGCTGAGCTTCTCAATGTACATTGTTATCGCAGAAGGTAAGTCAGGGATGGATGCAGTTAAAGCAAGTAAAGAGTACGTTACTGGTTACTGGTGGGCTGTATTTGGTCGCTTGATCCTTGTTGGTTTAGTAGTTGGGATAATTGCCGCTGTAATTGGCGGTATTTGCCAAGCAATCTTAGGACTGCAACTCGGCACTTTAGTGCAAAATGTTGTTAGCTTGGTATTAACTCCATTAGCTTTGCTGTATCAATATTCTTTGTACCTTGATGTAAAGCGCGCTAAAAGTGGTATGGGCTCTGCTCCAGCACCTGTCAGTACTCCTCAAGCTCCTGTGTCTACGCCGACTGTATAAAGTTTAATAAGTTTAAAAAAATCCCCACATCGGGGATTTTTTTGTGCAAAAGTTTTTTCAAAGCGAAGCAGGTCGAAAATTATTTTCTATTGGTTATTTCTAGTTTGATTTTTTCAATAAACTCAGAAATTGACATTGTGCCTAAATCTTCGTCGCTCCGGCCACGAACAGAAACAGAGTTTGCTTCTATTTCTTTATCACCAACAACTAAAATGTATGGAATTTTTTGTTTAGAGGCTTCGCGAATGCGTTTGCCCATCGACTCGCTACGTGTGTCTAGTTCAATGCGGGCGTTAGGAATTTGAGATTGAATCTCGCCCAATACTTTTTCGGCAAACTCATTTTGCTTCTCGGAGATCGGTACAATAGCGATTTGTATTGGAGCAAGCCAGGCAGGAAAAGCGCCAGCATATTGTTCTATTAGAATAGCCATAAAGCGTTCAAATGAACCAAGAATTGCTCTGTGGATAACTATTGGAGTCTGGCGACTACCGTCGTTAGAAACGTACTCAAGGCCAAACCGTTGTGGCATTTGGAAGTCTAATTGAATAGTGGCTAATTGCCAGTAACGACCTAACACATCTTTAATGCGCATATCAATCTTCGGTCCATAGAAAGCACCATCGCCAGCTTCAATTTCGTATTGCCAACCAGCTTCATCTAGGGCTGCTTTTAGAGCTGCTTCGGCAGGATCCCATTCTTCTTTTGTGCCGAGTGACTGCTCTGGCTTAGTACCAATTGTCACTTGCTCAATTTGCATTCCAAATACTTCGTAAACTGCAGTAACTTTTTTTAGGAGGCTAGCTATTTCATCTTTAACTTGCTCAGGCATAGCAAAAATGTGCGAATCATCTTGTCCAAATGCACGCACGCGGGTGAGGCCAGAAAGTGTGCCAGACAACTCATTTCTATACAGCGTAGTTTTTTCTGCTAAACGTAATGGTAAATCTTTATATGAATATAATCCTTGCTTGTAGTACAACATGTGACCGGGACAGTTCATAGGTTTTAATCCAAAAGTCTTGTCTTCAGATTGTAAAGTAAACATATCATCTTTGTAGTGTTCCCAATGCCCAGAAGTTTTAAAAAGTTCTGAGTCGAATAGTTGAGGCAAACGAACCTCGCTGTATCCTTTGCCGTAAGAAATTTCATCAACAAACTTTTCGAGTTCATTGCGAACAATAGTTCCTTTCGGTTGATAGAACGGAATGCCTGGAGCGTACTCGTGGAATAAGAATAATCCAAGTTGCGGGCCAATTATGCGATGATCCCGCTTCTCAAGTTCAGAGCGCAGTTCAATGTGAGCCACTAACTCTTCTTTGTTTTCAAAAGCTAATCCGTAAATTCGCTGTAGTTGCGGGTTTGCTTGATCACCCCGCCAATATGCTCCCGAGATTTTATCTAGAACAAAACTGTCAGGATCAATTTCAGAAGTATTTTCTACGTGACCACCTCGGCATAGATCTATAAATTCGCCAGTTTGGTAAAGGCTCACTGTGCCGTTCGGGTTGGCTTCTGCTGCAAGTTTGGTGTTTGCTTGGTCGGCGGCGTCACTGGCACCTGCTTTGGATGTACCAAATTTTTCGATATCGCCAATTAACTCGACTTTAAATAGTTGTTTTTTGTCGCCAAAGAATTTTGATGCATCAGCAAAAGACATTTCTTGGCGCTCAAAAGCCAATTTAGATTTTGCCAATTCTCGCATGCGCTTTTGAAGCTTTGGCAGATCTTCCAATGTCAGTGGTCGAGGCAAAAGGAAATCATAGTAAAACCCAGTCTCAATTACTGGACCTACGCCGAGTTTAGCATCAGGAAATTCTTCTAGCACAGCACTAGCTAAAAGATGAGCCAGCGAGTGACGGATATTATGTAGTTTTTCGTTTGGTGTTGACATTTATGTTAAAATTCGTTAATATAATTACTCGTAAAAAACAAAGGAGATAAAATAATTTATGCCAGATACAGGGTTTAATATGCCCCGCGCAGAGATTTTGGATACCTCAGTGTATCCACCTGGAGTGCTATTGCGCTGTCCAAACGACAGTATTGATCACAAAGATTGCAGTAGTTGTCCAGGAAGCGGAATGGTTTTACCTAAGCCGTGGAACCAATCCAACGACATTTTTGACAACAAAAGGTTAAAGCGACTTTCTCAAAGATCCGCTTCAATCTTTTAACTACTGCTCTGTGTAAAAAAATACAGCCCTGGAAATTAGCGCTTGAACTAATTATTCAAGTAGTAATTTCCAGGGCCATTTTTATTTAGGCGATTCCGTCCCGGTTCTCCCTATCCCAACTATTGGAATGGGGACTTTTTATTTAATTCATCTAAGCTCCGCGGTTGGTAGTCGCATCTGCGCTTAGCTTACCCATTAATTATAGCTGATTTTCAAAATTGGTCAAAAATTTGTAGAAAGAAAAGAGCCAGCGATTTATCAGCAGAAATTTCAAGTAGGTTTGATTCTTTTAAAATCGCTTGAATTTTTGAAGAGAAGACGCTGGCTGGCTGTTGTGACTCAAGTGGTGAGTCAATTTTTATCCTCGTATAAATTTTGTAAAAGCCGGCTGATTGCTAATCATAACAATCAGCCGGAAAGCGGAGAACGTATTTTTACGTTCATACTTCTTGCCTGGGGCGATATCCCAAGCAAAAACTTATGTATAATTGCAGCTCAACTCGAAAGTTGAGCTTGCGAGCTTGCCGTGACAAACAGGCTCGCCCCCTTGGAGGATAGACAGACCATATCCGGGAGGAAATGCTCTAGACAATTAAATCATATTGATTTTTAAGAATCTTGTCAAGCTTAGAAGCCTAAGAATCCGAAATAGAGTCCGTAATAGTTACTACGTCAGGAACTTTGCGCAATTTAAGTAGTAAATCTTGACTAATACGAATTTGCGACTGAGTCTTGATAGTCTGCCCGGAACCATTTTGGCCGACGCTTAAATACACTTGCACATTACCTGGATTGGCTACGAGTAGTTCTTTAATTTGGTTGAGTGCTTCTGAGTTTTGTATATGCTGCATATGAATCACAATTTGTTTGTTCTTTTCCATTTCAGAAAGGGCCATTGTGTAGAGCTCGTCGCTGACAATATCTTTCACCTCTTCGGCAATAATTTTACGTTCTCCATCTTTATCGGAGACTCGACCTTTCACTTGCACAATTCGGTCTAAGTCTAAAAAAGGTAGAGCCTGTAGCATAATTTTTGGGAACACTAATACTTCCGTAGTCCCGGTTAAGTCTTGAAGAGTAAAAAAAGCCATTGGGTCATTTTTCTTGGTTATGGTTCGTTTGAATTTGCAAATAATTCCACCAATGGTAACACTTTGGCCGTCACGGATGTTGGTCATGTTACTTAACGCAGTAAAGCCCTGTAAAACATCTCGGTAGCCATCCAAAGGATGTGCAGACACAAATAGGCCTAAGTGTTCTTTTTCCCAGCCTAACTTCTCTTGCATTGTGGCTGGAGGGGTATCAGTTTTTAATCTTAATTTCCCAACTTGTAGACTTACGCCAAATAGGGAGGTTTGCCCGACGTTATCTTGTTTAAACTGGTCGCGCAAAAAGTCTAAAACATGTTCCGTACTGGCCAGTAGCTGAGCACGATCTCCAAAACGATCTAGTGCACCAGACTTTGCTAATGCTTCCCAAGAGCGTTTGTTAAAACTTTTAGTGTAACTCTCGGTGAGAAAGTGTTCTAGGCTTTCAAATACTACACCTGACTTATGGCTATCAATAATTTTACGTACAACGTCCGACCCTAAGTTTTTAATAGCACGTAACCCAAAGCGAATTGTGTGTTCGTCTATGACTGTAAAATCGCCGTAGCTTTCCGTTACGTCTGGAGGTAACACAGCAATCCCCATTTTTTTACATTCTTCCACAGCGGCATAAATTTTTTCTTCATCACTGCTTTCCGAAGTCATTACCGCAGCCATGAACTCGACTGGATAATTGGCCTTCATATAAGCAGTTTGATAGCCGACTAGCGCATAACTAGCCGAATGAGATTTATTAAAACCGTAGGCAGCAAATGGTTCAATCCAAGTCCAAATCTGATTGGCTTTTTGTTCGCTCCAACCGGAAGTTTGCATACAACCCTTAATGAATTTTTCTTTTTGTTTCGCCATCTCTGCGGGAATTTTTTTACCAACAGCTTTTCGGAATTTATCTACTTCTTCCCAGGTATAGCCGGCAAGGTCATGAGCAATAATTAAAAGGTCATCTTGGTAAACCAAAATGCCATAAGTTCGGTATAAAATTCTCTCTAGCTCGGGATCTAAAAAAGAAATTAGTTTATGATTGTGTTTACGAGCAATGTAATCTGGGATAAATTGCATTGGGCCAGGACGATACAGCGCAACCATTGCCGAAATGTCAAAAATAGTACTAGGTTTTAATTCCTTTAAGTAGCGAGTCATGCCCGAAGAACCGAGTTGGAACACCCCAAAAGTTAATCCCTTGGAAAGCATGGCAAAAGTTTTAGGGTCAGGATGGGGGAGGTTCCCAATATCAATGTTCAAGTCATGTCGAATGTGCACGAGCCGAACCGCTTTTTCTAAAATCGACAAATTGCGAATTCCAAGTAAGTCGAGTTTAATAGCACCGACTGCATTATTACTAGCATTCTCATCTAAAGCGTACATGTCGTACTGCGTAATGTAGCGGTCTCCATCCGGTTCTTTTTGTACTGGGATGTTATCTGTTAGTGGAGTAGGGGTAATGACAATTCCTGCAGCATGAATAGAAGCGTGACGAACACATCCTTCTAATTTGCGGCAAATATCAATTAAACGTCTTGTTTCAGAATCTGTATCGTAAGCGGTTTTGAACTCGATACTTAACCCAAGGGCTTTTTCTAAAGTCATTTCAAATCCTTGTTTGCCGAGAGGAATCATTTTGGCAATCCGATCACACTTGCCGTATGGAATAGCGAGAGCTCGGCCAACATCACGTATTACCGCGCGAGCCTTCATAGTTCCAAAAGTGATAATCTGTGCAACGTTGTCATGACCGTATTCGTTGGTCATCCAAGCGATGACTTCGTCACGACGATCGTCAGCGATGTCTAAATCAATATCTGGTGGGGTAGGTCTATGCTTCGTTAAAAAGCGTTCAAAAGGTAGTTCATAGTAGAGCGGGTCAATGTTTGTAATTTCTAAAATTTTGCCAACAATCGAACCAGCAGCGCTACCTCTAGTATTTGTAATTGCACCCATCTCGTGGGCGCCTTTTACTACGTTAGCAACCATTAAAAAGTAAGGTGCAAATCCTTTTGAGTTTATAATATCTAATTCATAGTCAATGCGTTCTTGAATTTCGGTTGGTATCACTCCAGAATTGTCAGCGTACAAGGCCGGAGCTAAAGAGTTGACCGTATCGGTCAGATGCTCTTCAGAGTTTTTACCAGGGGGTAATTTTACTTTAGGGAAAAGGTTTTGTCCTAGAGGAATCTCAACATTACAACGATCAGCAATAATTTGAGTAGAGGTAATAGCCTCTGGAACATCAGCAAACACTTTAGCCATTTCTGCTTGGCTCCGTAGACTTAAATCGTGGCCACGCATGTCTAATCGTTTAGTTTCCTCGACAGTTTTACCAGTACCAATGCAAACCATAATGTCTTGTGCTTCGGCATCGTTTTTGTCTATATAATGACAATCTTGAGTTGCAACTACTGGGACGTTGAATTTATTGCCTAATGCAATTAACTTTTCGTTTGGTTGTATCTCATCGTGACCTGGGTTTGCGTTTCGCTGTAGTTCTAAAAAGAAATTGTTTGGACCAAAAATGTCTAACATAGTTTGCAATTGTTTTTCAGCGGCCGCTGGGTCTGCTTGAGCTAAAGCTCTCGGGACGTGTCCTCGTGGACAGCCAGAAAGTGCAATAATTCCACCAGCATGTTTACGCAACACTGCTAAGTCGATTCGTGGTTTGTAGTAAAAACCTTCTACATGGCCAATGGTAGTCAGTTTGATTAAATTGAGATAGCCTTCATAATTTTCGGCTAACAATGTCATATGGTAATAGTCCGCATCACTTTTACCCTCTTTGTCGCTCATAGCTCTCGGAGCGATATATGCTTCCATCCCGATAATAGGCTTTATACCTGCGTCGTTACAAGCATTATAAAATTCAATAACACCATACATTACTCCATGATCAGTAATAGCTATGGCGGTTTGGCCATCAGCTTTTGCAGCTTCAATTAAAGAAGGGATCTTAGAAAGCCCATCAAGGAGTGAGTAATGAGAATGGCAGTGCAAATGAGTAAACATTGAGCTGAATTATTGAGGAAATTATGATTAGAGCCTAGTTTTTGATATAATCAAGATAAGTTAAATTTATCATAACACAATCGCATGGCTGGGATAAAAGAGACAATTCAAGTTAACGTTCAGGGAGCACTATTAGGAGCCGAAGAAGGTGGTTTTTCGTTTGTTAGGCAGTTTAACAATTTACCGAATTTGAAAAGGAATTTAATTTTGGGCGTGGCAATTAGTATTGTGCCGCTATATTTAATTTCGCGTATCGGCACAGAGCAATTTTTAGCCATGCGTTATGGACGCGAAGCTTTGTCCGCTCAAGCTGCTTTTAATACTGCTCAGACACCAGTAGTGGGAGCGATGACTATAATCCGTAATCCTAATAATACATATAGTGGAGTGGTCTTGGTGACAAATCCGAATTTGGATTTGGCTGCGACAGGTATCACATATTCAGCTACATTCCAGTCTACTGATAAGAAAACTGTTTCCGAATTAACAGGGACATTATTTTTGCTACCGAATGAAAAGAAATATTTAACTTTTCCAAAAATAGAAAGCGGTACCAGTGAAGTTAGTACCGGTTCTGTTAAACTTGATAATATCAATTGGCAAAAGAAATTAAATATTCCCGAAGTAAAGCTAAGTGCCTCTGAACCATTGCTTTACGATGAAGCTAATCCATTAACATTTATAGCTGAAGGTTCTATTATTAACGATAGCCCATACCGCATTTCTACCGCGAGAATAGTTTTCTTGTTGTTTGGTGAAGATAATAAGATCATTGGCGTAAGTCAACGTGACGAGTCTCGATTAGTACCATTTGGCCGCCGTGCTTATAAACAATTATGGCCAGGGCTATATAAGAGCCAAGTTAAAAAAGTTCAGGTCATTCCAGTCACAAATACGTTAGATCCGCAAAACATTTCGGTAGAAACAAATTCTCCGAATACTCCGAGCACTTCAGATGAAAATATCTTCTAAATATTATTTATGCCACAGGTTTTCGCAAGATTAAAATATTTTGATGTGCCGCTGCTCATTGTCAGCGGCTTATTGCTTTTGATAGGTCTGGCGTTACAATATGCTGTATCTTTGTCTGGAGGAACTTTAGAAATCTTTTATAGACAGTTAACTTTTTCTGTAATTGGAGTAGCACTGTTTTTTTTATTTGCTTTCTATAACTATCATCGACTGTCGAAGTTAAACCGCGTAGCGTATTTAGTCTTAATTGCAGCTTTGTTATTTTTGCTAGTATTTGGTGTGCAGGTGCGGGGAAGCGCGCGATGGATTGAGTTAGGATTTTTCCGCTTACAACCGGCAGAATTAGCTAAAGTTATTGTTGGTATTGGTTTAGCTCGTTGGTTATATCTTAAGCGAGGTCAAATAAATTCTTGGAAAAACTTTTTAATTACTTTTTTGTATGCAGCGGTTCCAGCTGTACTAATTTTTCTAGAACCAGACCTTGGCTCTGCATCTATTGTGATGGCAGTTTGGTTCGGGCTAATGCTCTTGAGTCCACTGCGGAAATCATACGTTATCATATTTATTATTGCTAGCCTCATTTTTGCGGGGGTGGCATGGCGCTTTGTCCTTCAAGATTATCAACACAAACGCATTGAGGTATTTTTAAATCCAGACAAAGATCCAAAAGGGAAAGGATACAATGTTCGCCAAGCTATCATTGCTGTCGGTAGTGGTGAATTGTTTGGTCGTGGCCTGGGTCGCGGTTTACAAAGTCAGCTAAAGTTTTTGCCTGAACGACAAACTGACTTTATTTTTGCATCGGCTTCAGAGGAGATCGGTTTTCTCGGTTCTGGGGTTTTATTGTTTTTATACTACCTGTTGTTCCGGCGCCTACTGCGAATTATGAAGTACGCTCGCGACGATTTAGCCATGTACATTACTGGGGGCATACTCTTTTTGTTCGTTGCTCAAGTTGTCATTAACATTGGGATGAATATTGGTTTGCTACCAGTGACAGGGATTCCATTACCGTTTATGACCTACGGTGGTAGTTCGCTACTCGTCACTTGTATTGCATTGGGGATAGTCCAAAACGTGGCGAGGCAATCAAAAGCTTTGCGTTTCTAGGCGTGAGGTGTATAATTGAATTAAGTTATTATAGAAGATATGAAAAAAATTGATCTTAAAAAGGTACTATCGTGGCTAGGATTTATGTTACATTGCCCAGTCTGCAATGCTAAATATGATTTTTCGAACATTAAAGTTATTGATAGCGACCACGACGAATATACTGCCGATGCACGTTTGCTAATTCATTCAGATTGTCAAAAATGCAAAAGCTCGGTCATGTTCAATATCGACATCAACGGTCCGGACATTTTTACGGTTATTGCTAAAACTGACTTAACTAGTCATGATAGCGACAAATTTAACGAATTACCGTCTCTAAATATAGACGATTGTATCATGGTTCACAGTACTTTAAAGTCCTTTAATGGTGATTTCATTAAAGCTTTAAAGGCTCACTAGGTCTTTTACTCGGCCCTTGCCAAATTCTCAGTAATTTGATAGAATTGCTAAGTATTAATTTAGATATGGAAATTTACACATGGAAAAAGTCCAGTTAAAAACTGAAAACCGCGAAACAAATAATCGCACTGCTAAGCCTCTTTATCGCCAGGGACTAATCCCGGTAGAGCTTTATGGGCACAATGTGGCGAATGTTCACTTGAGTGTGGATCAAATTGAGTTCGAAAAGGTACTTCGCAAGGCTGGTGAAAGCTCTATTATTGAGTTGCTTTTACCGGAGGGCGGAATTCGCAATGTACTAATTCAAGACGTCGAACGCCACTATCTGTCTACTAAGCCAATACACGTAGACTTTTACGAAGTTAAGATGACCGAAAAGTTGACCGCGACTGTACAGATTGAATTCTTTGGCGAATCTCACGCGGTTAAGGCTTTAGGTGGTACTTTAGTTAAAGCTTTGAGCGAAGTTGAAGTCGAATGTTTGCCAGGCGATTTACCTCATCAATTTGATGTAGATATTTCTGTTCTTGATAACTTTGAAAAGCAAATTCTTGTAAAAGATTTAATTGTTTCCGACAAAGTAGAAATTAAAGCTGAAGCTGATGAAATGGTCGCTACCGTGCAGCCTCCACGAGATATAGAAGCGGAACTTGCTCCAACTGTCGACGAAGCTGCTGCAGTAGCTGCTGCTGTCGGTGCTGAACCAGATGCTGCCTCTGAAGGCACTGAAGGTGATACCAAAGCTGACAAGAAAGAATAACTTGTTACTCAGCACAACGCTATAAAGTAAATATTGAGATAAAAAAGAGCCGTCATGCATATAGCTTGACGGCTTTTTAGCTCAACTTTTTTAGCTTTATTTTTGACTATCTGTTGTTCTTGCTGGAGTATTTATCCGTGCAAGTACATCAATAGCAAGCCACACGCCACCAATTATGGTAAATAACAGACTAATACCGCTTGCGGTGTCATTCTGTTGAATCTTGAACAGGGTTGTAAATACGGCTCCACCCACTAAAATTATGGATGGAATTAAAAACATATTTTTCATTTCACCTCTCCTTAAAAAGTAATAATCGTATCGTAGTGGAATTAGTGAAGTAAGTCAATTACTTTAAAGTCAGCATGAGGAATCGGTTTAATCCTCTAATATCTTTTATCAGTTGTCTGTGGAAAATCCTTGGAATTTTAACCTTTATAGTTTTAGGGTCAATTTCTAGCAAGGCTATTCCGTTAGGGTTTAAGTGATTTGGGAGTTGAGAAATAAATTCAACAATCAGATTAAATTCGTCTGTACTGTCAGTTAAAGCATGCTTTGGCTCATACTTTAAATTCTCACGTAGTTTTTTGTAGTCCGAAATTGGTACATAGGGGAGGTTGGCAATAATGATATCGAATTTGTCGGCTACAGATTTAAGCAAATCACTTTTGATGAAGTTAACTTTTACTTTGTTTGCTTTGGCGTTTATTTTGGCAACTGATAGCGCTTTGGAAGATATATCTGAGGCAGATACCTTAGCCTTGCTGTTCTTTGCAATACTAACAGCGATTGCGCCAGAACCTGTGCCAACGTCTAAAATTTTTGCTTTGGCCATTGTTCTACAAAGGTCTAAAACTTTTCCTACTAGCCATTCGCTTTCTGGGCGGGGGATTAAGACGTCAGGCGTGACTTTAAACTTCAAACCGTAGAAGTATTTATATCCCAGGAGATAGGCAATAGGCACGCCTTTTTTGCGTTCCGTCGCTAGCTCCGTAAACTTTTTTTGTTGTAATGCAGTTAGTTTTTTCTCTGGGTGCATATACAAAAACTCCTTGCCCTTGTTTAGAACATGGCCAAGGAGTAAGTCGGCTTCAATTTGCGAATGCTTTTTTAGAGCTTCTGATATTGTCATCAACAAAAGAATTAGCTGGCAAGAAATTCTTTACGTAATTCTAAATCAGCTTTCTGTAGCGCAGAAATAATTGGCTCTAGTTGACCTTCCATAATTAGGTTGATCTGGTTAAAGTTTTGGTTAATTCTGTGGTCAGTGACGCGGTCCTGTGGGAAGTTGTATGTGCGGATCTTTTCGCTACGGTCACCAGTTCCAATTTGACTGCGGCGACTGTCTGTAATTTTTTTCTCTTCAATTTCAGAATAGTAAGCAGCAACGCGCGAACGAATCACGGCCAACGCTTTTTCTTTGTTCTGCGCCTGCGAACGCTCGTCCTGACAAGTGGCAACAATCCCAGTTGGAATATGCACAATACGAATCGCACTATATGTAGTGTTCACGCTTTGGCCACCGGCACCAGAGCTAGTGGTAGCTTCAATTTTTAAGTCCTTTAGCTCTATGGCGTAATCTTTTTCTTTCAACTCAGGCATTACCGCAATAGTAATAGTAGAGGTATGCACGCGCCCTTGCTTTTCGGTTTCCGGTACGCGTTGCACGCGATGCACTCCTGATTCATATTTAAACTTGCTATACGGCCCGCCGTTGCTAGAGTTAGAACCAGCGCGGCCATTTACTTCGAAAATGATTTCTTTAAAACCGCCAGCATCGCTTTTGGAACTTGAGACAATGTGCACGGTCCAACCGTTTACTTCGGCGTACTTTCCGTAAGCGCGAAACATTTCCGCAGAAAACAAAGTCGACTCATCGCCACCAGCACCGGCGCGCATTTCTATAATAATGTTTTTATCATCATGCTCGTCTTTGGGAATCAGATCAATTTCGATTGCGTCAGTCAGTTCAACAATTTTACCTTCGAGCATTTCAATATCTTCGGCAGCCATATTGCGCATTTGTTCGTCATCACTGTCGAGTAATTGCTTGTTCTCTTCGATTTGTGCTTCGCACTTTTCCAGGCTTTGAATTTTCTCAACAGTCGGCAAAAGTTCCACCTGACGACGTCCAACTTTAGCCATATCAAAATCGCCACCCGAACTCATCTGCTCGGTCAGCGCCTGATACTCTTCTAAAATTTTCTTAAATCCAGGTTTCATAACTCAGTAATTGTAGGTTTTTTGGGGGGTTTGTGCAAGTTGCTACTGTTTGGTATGATGTTAGATCAGTTAGTTAGGGGGAAAAAGCCATGGGAAATTTATTGGACGAAGTAAAGAATAAAATACTCGGAGTTAAACCGAAGCATAAGGCGGATGAGTTTATAACACGCGAGGCCATGCTCGTTATTAACGCTGCTGCGTTACAAACAGGATTGTCCCAGACTTTGATAGTCAACGAAGCGCTTAATCTTTGGCTAAGTCTCCGCGATTTAAAAAGTGTGCCGAAAATAACCGGATATGAACCACCGTCTCGACGAAGGCGTCGATAAAACATGAAGTGTGCAGAAGTTTTATAAAAAGACCACCGAATAAAATCGATGGTCTTCTTTTTTTCAAAAACTATTTCGCTTTAACAACTTTTGCAGTAGCGGTTGTGCTGCGAGCTTTGCGAGGCTTCTTTTCTACCTTAGTAGCTTGAGCTTTGCTACCTGCTTCAACACGCTTCTTAAAGCGTTCAACATTACCACGAGTATCTAGTAACTTCTGCTTACCAGTGTAGAACGGGTGACATTTGCTGCAGATTTCAGTATCAATTGCTTCTACTGTAGAACCAGTCGTAAACTTGTTGCCACAGGAGCAGGTTACAGCCACATTGTTGTGGTATGTTGGGTGAATACCGTCTTTCATAGGGAACCTTTCTTCGCCTTGCTTGGGCTCTTTATGTAGAGCGATACAAAGCAGGTTTAATTAATTTGATTGGAAAAATACTTCGTGAGCTGAGGGTTGCTAGCGCCGCACCGCTACGGAACGAAGCGAGGAAGCGGACGAAAGCGCACTCTGCGAATGAAGTATTTTTCCAATTTCATCTAATTATACCTATACTTGCACTTTTAGTCAATAGATGTTAGAATCCAGAGGTAATTAATTAACATATTTCGTACGTTATCCTGTCCTTGGTGGCCGTCTGGCATCAAAGCGATCGACGAAATAGAAGAGAAAGGATAACACATGAAAGATATCACTCTTTTAGAGTTACTCCAAAGCGGCGCCCATTTTGGGCACAAGACTTCCCGTTGGAACCCCAAAATGAAGCCTTATATTTTTACGGTGCGTAACGACATCCATATTTTGGATTTAGAAAAGACACGCCGTGCTCTTACTAAAGCTGTTGAGTTTGCTGGTAGCATTGCTCAAGCCGGCGGAACAATTTTGTTCATCGGTACTAAGCGTCAAGCTCGCAGCGTCATTCAAAAAAACGCAGAAATCGCTGGTCAACCATACATTAACGTGCGTTGGTTGGGTGGAACGTTTACCAACTTCAAGACCATTCAAAAAACAGTTCGTAAGCTAGAAAAGCTACAAGAACTAAAAGCCAGTGGCCAACTAGAAAGCCGTTACACTAAAAAAGAACGTTTACTAGTGGAACGCGAAATTGAAAAGCTAGAAAAGTTATTCGCAGGGATGAAAGATATGAAGCGTATTCCTCAAGCTGTGTTCATTGCTGATATTAACTACGACGACATTGCTCTTGCAGAAGCTCGTAAAATGAAAGTGCCTATCATTGCTTTAGTAGATACTAATTCAAACCCTGAAGGCGTTGACTATCCCATTCCTTGTAACGATGATGCGACTCAAGCGATTGAATTGATCACATCTATTGTGGCACAGTCTGTAAAAGAAGGTCGTGTTATTGCTCCAGCTGGTGCAACAGTTCAAGCTGCAGCCCCTCAAGCGACAGCGCAAGCTGCTTAATTGTCGCAAAAATAGATAAGTAATTGAAAATAAATTTATGTCTGACAACAATCTAATTAAAGAACTACGTGAGTTAACCGGAGCCGGCATTATTGATGTGAAAGAGGCTTTAACTGAAGCTAATAATGACAAAGATGCTGCCTTAGATTTGCTTCGTAAAAAGGGCGTAGCTAAAATGGCCAAGAAATCTGATCGCTTGGCTAAAGAGGGTATTGTAGAGAGCTACATCCATGCTGGTGGCCGTATCGGTGCTCTAGTCGAACTAAACTGCGAAACTGACTTCGTTGGTCGTACCGATGACTTTAAAGCTCTAGCAAAAGAATTAGCTTTGCACATTGCTGCTGCTAATCCTTTGTATGTGAGCCGTGAAGATGTCCCGGAAGAAGTAGTGGCAAAAGAAATGGAAATTTATAAAGAACAAGCTGCAGGTTCAGGTAAGCCTGAAGACGTCGTTGCTAAAATGATGGAAGGTAAATTAGAGAAATATTACGAAGAAGCTTGTTTGCTGGAACAACCATTCGTTAAAGATGGCGGCAAGAAGATCTCTGACTTAATTGCCGAAAGTACTGCTAAGATGGGAGAGAATGTCCAAGTTCGTCGGTTCGCTCGTTTTATGCTCGGTAACTAGTTGTTCAAATTAATATCAAGTTAGCTCATGCCTTACAATCTTGCCGCCAACTTAATCTTGATTCTATCAATCCTCGGAGTCATTATTTTGGTGATGAGAAAATTACCTCAGGCGGTCGGTGAGCATAGAGAAGACAAGTTAGCTGATGATGGTCCAGAAGTTGGTGAAGTACTGGCCGAAAAAGGATTGCCGACCAAAGCGGCTTCTAAAATTCGCTCCGCAGGGAAAATTGTTTCCCATAAAGTTTGGCAGTTTGTTTTGGAAGCTAAAGGTTTAAAACACACGCCGAAGATTAACTACAACTTCAAACGGATCTTAAAGAAAGATAAAGAGTCGGAAACAAAGCCGCCCATTGCTCGCAACGAAGATTATTACATCGAGCTAATTAAACGGCATCCGAAAGAGTTGGTCTATTACGACCAGCTCGGTCAGTTCTACCTTGAAGCGCGGAAGTATGAAGATGCGGCAAATGTGTATGAATACTTAACCGAACATGCCCCAACCAACAGCGGTTACTTTGCAAAGCTTGGTCTGTCCAATTTGCACGATCAACAATTTGCAAAAGCTCAAGCGGCGTACGAGCAATCCGTGAAGTTAGACGCTAGTCATCCGAATCGGTTTTACAACTTGGCGCTTTCTGCACAAGGCGTAAAACGATGGAAAGTGGCAGTGAAAGCATTGGACGCTGCGTTAGAGTTGGATCCGGGTAATAAGAAGTACGCTGATTTCCGTTTTGAAATGGAATCGAAGGGAAAGTCCACAGTACCGGTTGAAAATATTCATAAAAAAGAGTAAACTATTTGAGTTGTGTAAGGCTTGCTGGGTATCTTTTCTGCCAACGGCTTTATCAGCTCACTACGCCGTTGTAGCTCAGTTGGTAGAGCATCTCCATGGTAAGGAGAAGGTCTGCGGTTCGATCCCGCACAACGGCTCCAGGAAACAGCCCTTTAATGAGGGTTGTTTTTTGTTGACCTAATATTGTCGCTTCTTTATAATCCTCTCAAAGGAGGAATTATGATAAATCTAAGTCAACGAGCAAGAGATCTAGGCTATTATTCGTACTTGGATCAAGTCAGATTATTATGGGATCCAGATATATTTTTATGTACTGATGTCCAGGATTTTCTTTCGCACCGTAGTCGCATTGAAATACCGTGGTACAAAAAAGGCTCTTTCGAAAGAATCTACGTAATTTTGCACAACGCAAGAATTAAAAGGATTAAAGAAGACAAAAAGTATTTTGTAATCGAAGATCCAACAGAAGCTTTTGTTGCATTTTGGCATTCTCAGGATTGGCTTCCGAGCCCACACTCGTACGAAAGTATAATTGAGGCAAATGGTTTATCTGAAGAAGACGTGCTACACGAGATATTCTTTAGGTATTTAGTTAAATCCGATCTCCCTCATATCTGTGAGGTGATACCTTATAATATCATGGAAGCAGTGCCGGGCGAGCCAAGCAGTGTAATGGATCGCTTGAAGCTTTCTATTCCACTTTCGGAGTTGATACTAGAAGTAAGGTAGCAGGGTTTTAGTGTGGTATGACAGTACCACACTTTTTTTATTGAGAATTAAAAAAACACCCGTTAAGGTATTTTTTTTTGGTGGGCCGAGCAGGATTCGAACCTGCGAAGGCATATAGCCGAGAGATTTACAGTCTCTAGGGTTTGACCGCTCCCCAATCGACCCATCTATTTAACTCGATACAAATTGAAGTTTACCTTGTTATGAAGGTTTTGGCAATACTGTAGATTGCTGAAAAATAAAAAATCACTCAAAGTATAAGTGAAATTTTGCGATAGGGAAGTTGTGATCTAGAAAGATCGGTGGGCAGTTCACCCTGTTTTTAGGGTGGTAAAACTGCGTTCCCCTTGAATAGTATTACTATTCCTCCGTATTGTTATTATACGCGCTCAAGAAAATGTAAATCGGTGAGCAATTTAATAGTACTCCTCAGGCTGGACTTTTGCAAGTGATTATGTTAGAATTTTAAAGTTAATTTGGAGCTTTAAGAGGGCCCTTGTGCCGGCTTAGCTCATCCGGTAGAGCAACGGTTTTGTAAACCGTAGGTGGTCGGTTCGAGTCCGACAGCCGGCTCCAGAAAAGCATATTAGTCAGATCAAATAGAATTAAGAATTTTTATGTCACAAGATAACCGTATTGATCTAGAATGCACCGTGTGTCACAACTTGAACTACGCTACAACGAAGAACAAGAAAAACACTCAGGCGCGTCTAGAGATCAAAAAGTATTGTAAGCACTGCCGCGTGCAGACCGCTCACAAAGAGACTAAGAAATAAAATCCGCTCACTGCGGTTTTATTTTTACTTTACCAAAACTTTAGAAAAACTTGATCAGGATTTTATCTGGATTATGCAACAATGAAGTATGCATAATGATTTACTCAAAAAACAAGCTATTTCTTTAAGAATGTCGGGGTATTCTCTGAAACAGATATCCACAATACTGCTTATAGCAAAAAGTACTGCTTCTGTGTGGGTAAGAGATGTAGAGATGAAGATGCCAGCGAAGCATAGGATTGACAGACGAAGCGTGGAAGCCCGTCAAAGAGGCGCTATTGAAAGAAAGAGAAGGCTGACGGTAAGGTATAATGTGATAGAACAAATCGTAAAAGATGACCTTGCTAGTCTCGCATTAAATAAAACAATAAAAAGATTGTTATGCGCATTCTTGTATTGGGGAGAAGGGGCGAAGACAAGGAAAGATTTAAGATTCATTAATTCTGACCCCAAAGTAATCGCAACCTTTTTGTCACTTTTCAGAGACTCTTTTGTTGTTAGTGAACTTAAGTTTAGAGCTAGGCTACATATTCATGAATATCACGATGAAAGAAAGCAGTTGATTTTTTGGTCAAAGATCACTAAAATACCATTACATCGCATTTCGATATATAGGAAACCCAACTCCGGCAAGAGAATCAGAGTGAATTATCCGGGCTGCATTTCTATTAATTACGGCGATAGTAAAATATTTACAGCCCTAACCGGTTACTATAAATTATTTTAGGTATGGGGGCTTAGTGTATCGGCTCGCACAAATCTCTCCAAAAGATTTAGGAAAGGTTCAATTCCTTTAGCCCCTGCCAAACAAAAATCGCTGTAAAGGCGGTTTTTTGTTAAACTTATTGTATGAATCGGAAAACAATTATTACCATTGCAGGCTTCCTGTACTGCATATACTATTTCAGTAGTCTTGATTCGTGGCACTTCATCGATTACGTAAATTTAATTAACCACGAAGCAGGCCACATAGTCTTTAGTATATTCGGATATTTTCTAACTATCCTCGGAGGTACTTTACTACAATTAATAGTACCTACAGTTTTCATAGGTTATTTTGCGATCAACCGCGAACAATATTCCGCTAGCTTGTTATTGTATTGGTTAGGTTTAAATTTATTCAATATTTCAGTTTATGCAGGAGATGCATTGAAGATGCAACTTCCATTACTAACCGGCGACACAGATACTCATGATTGGAATCAATTGCTTTTCTCATTAGGTTGGCTGAGGCACACAGAGACAATCAGTCATTTAATTTTAGGGCTTGGGGTTATCGTCGTTATAATTGCTTTGTTGTGGGGTTTGTATAGCTCGAGAGTTTTAAAAGAAAATAGACAATAATCACATGGAAAATAAGTTTAAAAAATTGATAGAACAAGGCGAAATAGTTCGTGAACGTAATGATTTTGAAACTGCGCTTGTATGTTTTGACAAAGCAATCATTGAAGCTCTTAAGACCAGCGACTATGCGGCAGCGATTAACGGGCTAGGCCATCATCTTCTAGTTTATAATCGAATGTACAAGCAGACGAACAATCCAGCCTTTTTAGAAATGATGTACATGGATGCCCAGACTGGGCTCCGCTTGGCAGAGAAAAATAATATTCATGGTCAGCCCTTGGCTTTGGTGCAAATGCGCACCGCGGAATACTCTTTGGATGTTAAAGATTATACGCAAGCAGAAGAAAAATATCAGGAAGCGTTTGATGAACTTAGTTCTGACCCAGTAGCGACGAATGAAGAAAAAGCAGAGTACTTAGGGCATTTAGCTGAGGCTATAATTTATGGCGGAGACGTAGATAGAGCCGAGCCGCTTTTCCGAAAAGCGCATGAATTGCTTGAACAATCCTCAGACAAACTACGTGACTTTCACAAGTTGATCATTGAGAGTGGTTTGTTAATGAGGGAAGCTCACGGCCTATATTTAAATGATCAAGCGGGGAAAGCCAAATCTTTATTGGTGAAAGTAGAACCGCTGGTTACAGAATTAAAAGGTGTTCACAACATGGACGCGCGATACAAGCAATTTATTGAATTACAAAACTATGACTCAAAAATTTGAAACAGAATCAATTGCTATTCAGTCGGTGCTTGAGCCAGAAGAGTTGGTTGAAGTTCAGCTAATTAACGAAACCGAATCTTTGCTTGAGATTCTAGTTTTAGTGACACCTGATGAATACATCCAAAGCTACGTTCGCCCAATGATGAAAATCGGTTATACTTTTATTCCAGAGAAATCTTCTATTGTGAAATTGTTTTTCCAAAAAGGGGAGACAGTATCGTATACTTTATACTTGAGCCAGGCTAATTAGTTTCTATTAGATTAATTTTATTTTTATGTCCGACAACGACCCACAACCAAACACCCTCGACGTCCCTAAGCTGTACGCTTCAGCGCTCAAACATGTTGAAGATCATCAGTGTAGTGCGCACCCATACGCGCAAGGCGAGAAGCTTGTTGAATATGTAATTACACACAAACCACGCAAAGTATTAGAAATTGGTACAGGTGTTGGTTACACGACTGTGCTCATGACTCTAGCAGACCCAAAAGTAAAAGTAGATGCAATCGAAAAAGATCCAAAGCATGCCAAAACTGCGCGCAAGTACTTCGTAGACAAAAAAGTCAGCGCCCGCATCTCGATTATCAATGACTTCGCAGAAACTGTTATGCCACTCATGCAAACGAGTTACGACTTTATCTTTTTCGACGGCTACCAAATTCATTATGAATTTCTTCCGCAATATAAGCGTCTTCTTAAGCGCGGCGGCATTTTATTCTTAGCCAACAACCATTTGAAGAGTAAAACTAGCGATCATTTTTTTGCAGAACTTGGTGACACAAAAACTTGGAAAATTTTAGAACAATTTGAAGACACCACCATTGCCCAGCGGTTGTAATAGCTCCCGCCACTGACTAAAAGTTAGCTCTATCTATTTATTGCGAATAGGAGTATAATTAGAGTATTAATTGCTAAATTACGCATAGATATGAGCGCTATCGACAAAGAAAAAATCTTCGTAGAACTACGAAAATACCATACAGAAGAATTTCCAGAGAAGTTGGCTACAGAAGAAATGCAAACTTTACGTGAAGAGTTTTCGGAAATAGAAGATAGTATTGTTACTATGCTGCTTAGTTTAGTGAATGGAAAATTGGGTTTCGTGGATTTTGAACAAGAACTTAATGTATTTGCAAAGAAAATTAAGTCCACTAAAACCACGGATCGTGCAGAAGACTCTAATCGTGAGTTCTTTGAGACGAAAATTGCACATCTAAATCAACTGTTACTTATTGCAAAAAGCGCTATATTTAAACTTAAAGTTCCTCGAGTGGCTAAAGCTGTTAAAGCTTAAACTAGCATATTTCACAATCGACCCATATCTCATGGCTGGCTATCTAAATTGATTGGGTAGTCTTTTTTACTTCCAGTTTAATCATTTTGGCTCTTGACAAAACCTTTAAAAAGTGATATGATGCTGAATCAATCTGAATAAGATAATATATATCAATGAACCCAAAATTTATACAACTCATTAGCGTAGCAGTAATAACCCTTATATTCTTAGGAAGTTTTACTAATCCAACAGAGGCGAAAGCTGATTTTCTATCTGGAATTTTAGGGTCTTTTGGTGTTGGATCCACTGGTTCATACAATGGTCAGTATGGTAGTTCAAGCTATGGCTATAATGATGGCACTTCTGGTGAGCATAATGGTGATTTAGAGATCACTAAAGAGGCTCGCCGCATTGGCCGTGATGACAAGTATCACGATAAGATTCGAGTTCGCACTGGCGAACTTGTTGAAGTGCGTATTGAAGTAAAAAATAAATCCTCTATCAACACTGCAGCTGTTGTCCGTGATGAACTTGGCGGGAGTGTTGTTTACGTGAAGAACTCACTACGTGGAGTTCCCGCAGGCTCCCAAGGAAGTTTAACTTCTGGTGGAATGCAAATTAATGTTCCCGCTAAAACAACAGTAACTATCTTCTATCAATTTAATGTTTGTGGAGCATCCGGATACGTCACTCGTGCCTACGCCTATGCTGCTAACATTGGTTCTGCCACTGATGGTTTGTTGATTGAAATGGAAAATTACGACAACAACGTCTATTTTGATGAAGTATCTATTTGTATGAATCAATTACAGAATGTTAGTGCTACTGGTAATAATAATGTTGGGTCAACTTCGTTTACTAGTGGCAATCCTTTTGGGGGTTGGACTGGCGTGAACAACGCTACTGCAACAAACTCTGCTACTAGTAATCCGTTTACTGGATGGACTGGGGTTAATAATGCTAATCAAACTACTACAACAAATAATAATGCTTTCGGTACTTGGACTGGTGTAAATAATTCTGACACAGTCACTAACAATTCTACTTCAACAAACAGTGTGTTTGGCACATGGACAGGAGTGAATAACTCCGGTCAGGTGTCGAATCCTTTTGGAGATTGGGTAGGAGGCTCAGCTACTACTAACACATCGAACGATACTTCTAGTACAAATATTACTAACACGTTTGGCTCATGGACTGGTGTAAACAACTCTGGACAAGCATCAAACCCTTTTGGTGATTGGACTGGTACTCAAAGCACTTCCACTGGTTATGATGCTAGTGGATATTCTTCTGGAGTTGGTTCTATGGTTTCTAATAATTCTGATTTTACAATTACTAGTGAAAGCTCAAATCGCCCCATAGGAAGCACAGTAGCATATGAGTCAACGAATAGCTCGACAACAAATTTTGTAGCACCTACTACAGGGGTAAATCCATGGGCACCGTTTAGTTTTGCAGGGCTATTAACGGCCGGGTTCCTTGCCTTCCGCAACCGCAAATTCCTATTTAACTAAAGTTTATTTAAGCTCTAAAAAATGATAGAATACCAATAAAGGTATTCTATTTTTTTAAGATTAAATAGCAGTACAAAATGTCCGAACAAAAGCTTGAAGAATTAGTAAATGAATATGCTACACTCGCGAAGGATGACAATATAGATGCTTCTGCGTTGTTAATGAGCGCTTTAGAGCAGGAAGATCAAAATCGGATTTCTCCTAAAATGAAGCGTTGGGCATATTTAATTTCCATAGGCGTTCCACCGGTGGGATTGCTTTTTGCTGCGATGTTTTATTTTGGTGACAAATCCGACGGTAAAAGCTCAGCAATTGTGTGCGTAGTTTTAACCGTAATTTCATGTCTAGTCACCTTTGTTATTTTCAAGTCAGTCCTTTCCGGTTCCGGAAGTTCAGTTCAACAGATTCAACAAATCAAACCGGCAGACATTTATGAACTTAGCCAGTAGTTAATTAGTAATAAACATTTATTTTGAGTATCCCAAAACACATTGCAATAATTCCTGATGGAAACCGACGCTGGGCGAAAGCCCAGCGTTTAAATCCGTGGGA
>CAZLAR010000004.1:28651-35339 GCA_964557735.1 uncultured Candidatus Saccharibacteria bacterium | reverse complement strand
TAAAGCATCTCATTAATGACAAGCGTAAAGAGGTGATTGAACGCATCCGCGAAGCTGCTGCTCATGGTGATTTAAGTGAGAATGCAGATTACGCACAAGCTCGTGAAGAGCAGTCTTTCATTGAAGGACGAATTATGGAAATTGAAGACATGATCAAGAATGCGGAAATTATTACTGCTTCTACCCAGCACAACACAGTAACTATTGGTTCTACCATTAAAGTAAAAGTTGATGGCGTGGAAAAGTCTTACACGATTGTTGGTAGCAACGAAGCAAATCCACTCGAAGGTAAAATTTCTAATGAGTCGAATGTTGGTCGGGCATTGCTAGGTAAAAAGAATGGCGACAAGATCACAGTTGAAACTCCAGCTGGTGAAAAAGAATACGAGATCGTTGGGATTAATTAGCTGATTAGTCTAGTGCAAGTAAATGCGAGATAAAATTTGGATAAAAAAGAGCGAAACGATTATAAGCGTTTCGCTTTTTAATTTGCTCACAGGTGTTGCTTTACCGATACGGATTCGCTCGGTGGTAAATTATCAGGTAACAGCTAGGTATTCCAATACCCTTGTTGCCAATCAAACTCTCTTCGCTGTAAATAAAGGTGACTTTGTCACCGATTTTTAGCATTCTCTGTTCAGGTGTACATGGGTCAAATGTTTCCCAAGAACCTTCGATGAGGGGGTTTTCGATGGCTATCGAAAATTTGTTTCCGGTTTTTTCATTAAAACCAGACACGACATTGTATGTTATGTCGGTGTGGGATTTTGCAAGTTTTTGAGCATCGCTCACGCGAGCTTCACGATTTGCAGATAGACCATATAACCCGTATGCCGTAATTGCAATGAGGATAACTAGAAAGATAATCGCTGCTGTAACTACCGCTCTCTCTATTCTTTTCTCTCTTGCTTTTGCATTGTTTCCATCTTCTATTAAAAAACTTCTTGTCATGACTTTCCTCCCGTAGGTCTGTTTTTTGTAGAATCTCCCTGCTTGTAATTTGATTAAACTATACTCATTTTAAGCCTAAAAGTCAAGTACCGCCCATCCCTAATATTTGGTATAATTTAAGGACTAAATTAGCCTAAAAAGAACATATAGTCATGAACGAACGACTGGACGACATTATCAATCATCGCAAGAAAAAGCTAGAAAATCTGGTTGCTGCAGGCCTGGAACCATATCCGAGCACTGTGGAGCGCACCCACTCAAACGAGCAGGTTCTGGAGCAGTTTGATGCTCTTCAGGGGCAGTACGTAACCTTAGTTGGTCGCGTGCGTTCTATGCGTGGCATGGGCAAGCTGCTGTTTTTGCATATTGATGACGGTTCTGGCCGAATTCAAGTTTTGATAAAATCAGATGACATAGGCGAAGAGCGCTTTGCTTTCTTTGTCGACAACTTCGACCTAGGCGACTTCGTGCAAGCTTCAGGAATTTTGTTTGTCACTAAGACTGGTGAAAAAACCTTGCAAGCCAAAGATTACAAAATGTTGGCTAAGTCTTTGCGACCGTTGCCGAGTGAACACTATGGCTTAGAAGATACAGAAATCAAATTGCGTAAACGCTATCTAGATATTTTGATGGACTCTGAAACAAAAGAGTTATTTGTAAAAAAAGCAAAGTTCTGGGAAAGCATGCGCCGCTTCTTGGTAGACAATGAATTCTTAGAAGTGCAAATGCCAATTCTTGAAGGTACACCTGGTGGGGCAGAAGCAGAACCTTTTACTACTCATCATAATGCACTCGACCGTGATTTCTTTTTGCGTATTTCTTTAGAGCTACCGTTGAAGAAAATGTTAGTTGCTGGTTACGAAAAAGTTTTTGAAATCGGCCGCATCTTCCGTAACGAAGGAATTTCTACTACTCATTTGCAAGACTACACTCAGATGGAATTCTACTGGGCTTACGCTGACTTTGACCAGATGATGCAATTCGTACAAAAAATGTATCAGCAAATTTTACAGGACACTTTCGGTACTTTGGAAATTACTTCTGGTGGTGTCACTTGTGACTGGTCGGGTGATTGGGAAAAAGTTGATTACATTGCTTTGTTCAAAGAACACACCGGACTCGACTTAGAATCTTGTTCAGACGATGAACTAAAAGATTACGCTAAAGCACAGCACATTAAGTTTGAAGATTTTGCACAGCGCGGTCGCGTTATTGATTTAATTTTCAAAAAGGTTCGCACTAACATTAAAACTGACAGACCTGTTTTTCTGGTTAACCAACCAATTGAACTTGAACCATTGGCCAAGCGTGATCCTAATAATCCTAAAGTAGTGCAACGTATGCAAATTGTTGCTTATGGCACAGAACTTGGTAAAGGTTTCGGCGAGTTAAACGATCCAATAGACCAACGAAAGCGCTTTGAAGATCAAATGGCCTTGCGTGATGCTGGCGATACAGAAGCTCAAATGCTGGATGAAGATTACATGGAAGCTATGGAATACGGTATGCCTCCTGCAGCAGGATTTGGTATTAGCGAACGCAACTTCTCAGTCTGGGCAGACCGCGCCATTCGCGAAACTGTGATTTTCCCACCAATGAAAGCTAAAGAATAAACTACTATGCAGAAGATTCAAGTTCCAGTGGTTATGGCTTTGATAAAGAATGATAACGGAGAAGTTTTGGCTCAGGTTCGCAATGAGCCCGGTTGGCCCCAGAAGCATAACAAATGGGAAATTACTGGTGGTAAGATTGAGTCAGATGAGACTCCTGAACAAGCCATTGTGAGAGAAGTGAAAGAAGAAACTGGATTTGACGTGGAAGTTATATCTTTATATCCAAAAGTATTTACTCAGTTTTGGATAGTCGAAGCGGATGATACAGAATGGCAATGTATATTTATAGTTTATATCTGTAAAATAGTAGGCGGGGAACTATTCAATCCTTCGCAGGATCCAAAGATTTCTGAATTACGATTTATCACTTACAATGAAATTGAAGCTTTGGAGTGGGGATCAGATATTGATAAAAACTTATTATTAGAATTTAGCAAACAGTAAAAGCATAACCATGTTAGACATAAAATACATTCGCGACAACGTCGACAATTTACGAAAAGCAATTACAGACAAACGTGTGGACTTAGACCTCGACGCACTTTTGGAGTTAGACCAGCAACGTCGTAACTTACTCCAAGAAACTGAAAGTTTCCAAGCGACTAAAAAAGCGTTCTCAAAAGAAATGCCATCTTTGAGCGAAGAAGACAAGCAGGCCAAACTTTTAGAAATGCAGGAGATGGACAAGCATCACACTGAAGCGAACGAAAAGTTGCGCGCTATTGAAGCCGAGTACAACAACATGATGTTGTTGGTACCCAACATTCCTTCTCCAGAAACACCAATTGGTAAAGATGACAGCGAAAATGTACCTTGGAGTTATTGGTCACCCGAGCTAGGTCAAGTTGATCCAACAGACACAGACAAAATTGCGACCATTCCACCAGTATTTAGCTTTGATGTTAAAGACCACGTAACGCTTGGAAAAGATTTAGATTTAATTGATGTAGAACGCGGTACAGAAGTTTCTGGTTTCCGGGGTTACTTTTTGAAAAACGAACTTGTGTTGATGCACCAAGGGTTAATGTGGTATGCCATGGAAAAGTTACGTGCCAAAGGATTTACTTTAATGCAAACCCCAACATTAGTACGTGAGTTTGCGCTAACAGGTAGCGGTCATTTTCCGGCAGGACGTTCGGAAATTTATCAGGTGGCAAATGCAGCTGGAATGGAAAGTGCTGAGCAAGGTGCGGAAAAGGAAAAGCAGTATTTAGCTGGCACATCCGAGCCAAGTTTAATTGGGTATTATGCAAATCAAATTTTAGAAGAAAGCCAATTGCCAATTCAGGTTGCTGGAATTTCTGCTTGCTACCGCAGCGAAGTTGGTAGTTATGGTAAAGATACTAAAGGCTTGTATCGTGTTAAAGAATTTTTAAAAGTTGAGCAGGTAATAATTTGTAAAGCCGACATGAATGAAGCAGATGCTTGGTTAGAAAAATTACGTGAAGTTTCTGAAGAAATTTTACAAGAGTTAAAGCTACCTTACCGCGTGTTGAATATTTGTACTGGCGACATGGGTGCTGGCAAATACAAAATGTATGACCTCGAAGCTTGGATGCCAGGCCGTGGTAGCTATGGGGAAACTCATAGTGACTCTAACTTTACGGATTGGCAAGCGCGTCGCTTAGACATTCGCTACAAAGATGCTGAAGGAAAAATTAAGTATGCTTACACTTTAAATAACACGGCAGTGGCTAGTCCTCGTATTCTGATCGCGTTGCTGGAAAACTATCAGCAAGCAGACGGTAGTGTAAAAGTTCCGGAAGTGCTGCAAAAGTATGTCGGTACCGACGTAATTAAGAAGAAATAATCTTTTTGTGTTCAATCAAGAAAAGATAAATCAACTGCTCGCGTTTTTTGCGCGCAAAATAATTGCTAAGTATCAACCAATGGTAATTGGTATTACTGGCAGTGTAGGTAAAACTTCCACGCGCCATGCAATTGCCGCGTCTCTTTCGGCAAAATATTTTTTGCGTGAGCCAGAAAAAAACTATAACAACGAAATCGGCATTCCCTTAACTATTATTGGCGCGCGTGGTTTAGACGAAGACAGCGGATTTCTAGCGCACAAAATTGGCTGGCTGCGAATTTTCTCACATGCACTTGCAGTGTGGCTTTTACCGCAAAACTATCCGAAGTTGCTTGTCTTGGAATATGGTATAGACCGCCCCGGCGATATGGATGCATATTTGAAAATAGTAAAACCGCAAATCGCGGTATTAACAACTATTGGTGCATCACATAAAGAATTTTTTAAATCAGAAGAAGCGATTGCTTTTGAAAAAGGTAAGATGGCGGCCAGTTTGCCAACCAATGGCACGTTTGTATTTAATGCAGACGATGTTCACGTTGCAGAGCAAGCCAAACGTACTCAAGGGCATCTGTTGTCGTTCGGAAAAGCGAGCGGTAGTTCTAACGCACAATCTACCGCGAAAGTTATTTTAGAATCAGTTGAAGAACAACTGCAAAACCCGCCAGCTACACGACTCACAGTAAAAACCCCCACACGCCAGATTAAAGTGACCGTGCCAGTACTAGGCACTGCTCACGAAAGCGCCATTCTAGCTGCCGTAGCAGTTGCCGAGGCTATGGAAGTGGAAACAGATTTAATTCTGAAGGGCTTGGCTAATTATAGGGCTATGCCGGGGCGTTCGAACATTTTAGCTGGTATTAAACGCACAATTTTAATTGATGATACCTACAACGCTGCGCCACTTTCGACTACCGAAGCATTGCATTTGTTGGGCCGTTTTCCGCAGCGAAATAAAATTGCAGTACTGGGCGATATGCTTGAACTTGGTGATGATAGTGATCAAGCTCACGCCGATGTCGGCCGACTTGTCCAAACTTTTAATTTAAACAAACTTGTCACCGTAGGCGAATTAGGAAAAAAGATTGCTGAGTCGGCTGTTGCTTTTGGTATGTCTCAGGAAAAAGTTTTATCTTTTAATACAAGCGACGAAGCGGCGCAAACAGTCCTAAACTCTATAGAACCAGAAAGTGTTGTGCTAATTAAGGGCTCGCAAGGAGCGCGCATGGAAAAAATTACGAAAGAACTTTTGGCCGAACCAACCGCTGCAAATCATTTTTTAGTCAGACAGTATGGTAAATGGATGGATAATTAAATTGCGGACTGAGCTACATTGTAATAGAAACAAAAATGTTTTTTAAAAAGAAAAAATTAAAAGTAGATTCTAAAGTTCGTTTTCAAAATCGACAGTTTAACCAAAAATTGCAGGAAGCTCGAACTTTTAAACGAACCGCTCGCCCTATTCCCGAGGGTGGCTTTGAGAAATTTCTAAATAATATTGGTTTAGGTAGTCGTTGGAAGCAGATTTTTTTAGGACTCATAATTTTAGGTGCAGTTTATTTGATTTATGCACCAAATTTTTTATCCTTACAAACCATTAGAGTGGAAGGGCTATCTGAATCCGATACCGAGAAAGTGCAAAATGCGATTGCAGATGATTTAAACAAGACCCCTTTCTATAATCCACAACGAAACCTTTTCTTTTTGAGTAAAGATAGAATTCGGGAAATAGTGATGAGTCTTGCCGCAGTGGACTCTATCGTAGGTATCAATAAAGATTTTGAGCAGAAGACTCTGACAGTGACTCTAAAGTCTAAATATGAAAAATTTTTAGTGCGGAGCGCGGATTCGGTATTTGATGTTTACAATGATGGATTACTCAAAGGGGTTGCAGGTTTAAATCGTGACGCTTGGTCAGAGGCTAAGAATCCAAATATGATTAAAGTTGACCTGGGCGCAAGAATTAACACTCAGACATCGGAACAGAATCAGCTACAACAGTTCTTTTCTAACAACACAGTTGACTACATGACTCAGATACAGGAATTTGTTAGTGGTATTAATGGTTCCACTTTAGCTTATTTTAGCATTCGAATTCCGCAATTAAAGGATCAGCAAGAGCTTTTAGAAACCCAGCAAGATGCCCTGGCGTCTAAAGAAGCTTTGGTATCTGTAGATCCTATTCCGTCGGATGGCTCGTTAGAAAGTGAGCAAGCGCCTGCGCCGGTACCTGAACCAGTAGTTCTCGAGGAACTGCCCGTAGTAGAGGTCAGTTTACCAATTAACGCCGATGAACTAGATCTTATTTTTCAGA
>CAZLAR010000004.1:21965-28551 GCA_964557735.1 uncultured Candidatus Saccharibacteria bacterium | reverse complement strand
GTAGTAGAGGTCAGTTTACCAATTAACGCCGATGAACTAGATCTTATTTTTCAGAAAGGCACGGACCAACGCCGAACCTTTAAAGTAATTATTGATACTAAAGAAGAACCAGCGATCTTGGTTCAACGATTGAATTTATTACTCTCTCAAACGACCCCAGAACGCTACGCTCAGCTTTCATACATCGACATGCGCATCCCTAGTCGCGCTTATGTGTGCTTGCTTAATACTGTTTGTAACAAATAAAAACCCGAACACATCATTAGACATGTTCGGGTGGTAGAGATTTTTCGTTTTTGGTTAGTTTACTCGATATTCGGTAACAATTACCCAAGTCCCTACGTATGGGCGTACTTCAGCAAATCCTTTTTCATCGAGTTGTACCCAATTGTTCGGTACGTTGGGTTTGCTTCCACCAAAACCATTCGTCCATACTAACCAGACTACGTCTCCTTGTATAACACCGTCAGCAAAGTTGAGGATTAAGTCCTCATCAGTGAGAATGGCGGTACCAGCAAAGTGTGGTAAGTCATGAGTGTAATTACCATTGGTGAATAATAATGGTTTGATTGGTGTACGGTTGTAATACTTGAAGTTAAAGAACTCAAAACTGCTACCTACAAACAATTTGTGTTGTGGTTCGACGTTGGCAGTCAAAAACTCGCTGGCTTTGGCCATGCCAGGTTTAGTTTGTACTTGAAGGACATCCCAATAGTTCCAGACAGAGAAAATATTTACTACCAACAGTATAGCCGTTAGTAATAATCCAATTTGGCGGATCTTAAAATTACTTAGCCATATAGCAATAATCACTAAATAGAAAGAAGAGCAAAAGATGAAATAGCGCACTAAGTAAACTGAACTCGAGTTGCCTTGTAGTTTAGCTAGGAGTAAGAATAGAATGGCTCCAGCAAATGGTGCTAAAAATCCTGCAAGAACAAGCCATTTCTCGGTTTCTTTTTGCTTCCATATGAACCTGACTATTAAGTACATGGTGAGAAGTACCACTAGTACAAACATCCAGTTGGTTGGGTTCGGTAGGCGGATTAGTAATTCATACAATGTGCTCGGAATACTCCAACGATCCATAGGGGGGATCCAGTAACCGGCCCCAACTTGTTTAAACTGAAATAGAAATACTTTTAGCCATGGCAAGAATGAAACTAAAATTAGAATACCAGAAAGTACTACCCAAATATATTTTTTAAATTCTGTCCGGAAGTGGATGATGCAATATAAAACTGCATAAGCACCAAGGGCGGCAACCATGAACAACAAGTAGTAGTGTGTGTAAATTAAAATAGCGCTGAAAATGACGAAGAGTAAATAATATTCTAGAAAGCGTTTTTTTAGTTCTGCACGCAAAACTTCGTTGGCCACCGTTGCGTAATGCAGTGTTTGGGTACGAAGTGCGGCTGCTAATGCAAACGCAGCAGTAATGGCAAAGAATGCACCCATTGTGTACATACGCGCTTCGGTAACATACTGCACCTGAAACGGATTCACCGCCACTAACGCAGCAGCAATGAGTGCTGCTTTTTTATTTTGAAATACGTAGTTTACAAAGAAGTAAATGGCTACGATTGTTCCGACACCAAACAACACCGACATGCCTCGTAATGAGAACAAAGAATGACCAAAAACATATGACCAAACACGTAAGAAAATGTAATACATCGGTGGGTGCACGTCCAAGCCAATGCGCATCATCATCTCACTCCAAGAGTATTTAATTAGTAATGCCGAGAATGCTTCGTCATGCCACAGAGAAATAGAAGTCAGGTGCCAAACACGAAGTAAGGTGCCGGCAATAGCAATACCAAACAGAGCTAGATTATTGGAGATATGAAATTTAATTTTTTGAATCATTTGAAAAGTTATTGAATGACGTACACAGCCATTACAGTTTGATTAAATTTATTACGTTGCTCAATGCTTAACTTGGCTTCCGGGTGAAAGACTTTGAACTTTTTAATATCGAACACGCTAGATTGAGTAAACACAATTTTGTCTCCTGATTTTAAATCCTGCAGTTGCCAGGAACGTTCTGGGTCGACGTGATGATATGGCTGGCCTTGGTCGGAGGTTAGATAATCAACAGTTTGAATGGAAAACTTGTCTAGAATAAGGTAAGTATCGGTTTTAGTGCCATTTTCTTTGAGATATTGAGAGACTGGTGTTAAGTCAGAGCGAAAAGCGTAAAAATTCTCTGGACTATTGGCAGCGTAAACAAAGTAGAGGAAGTAGGCCTGAAGAATTAGCGCTACAATGAACGCAACTGTCTTTAAAGCAAAAGCAAAATTTAAAACTTTGTGTTGAGCTTCAGTGAGTAACGGCCAGTACTTTCGTACAACTTTTCCTGCTAAGTCCATAACCCACATAAGACCAACTGCTGTCATCATAAAGACTACGGGAATTGTACCAATGGCGCGTAAGCCGTGAGGGATTCCTTCTGCAGTGGTAACTACGGGAATGAGCATCGCCCAGAACCAGCCGGCCATGAGAAAATATTTCCAATCGAGTTTATTTTTTAGTGGTGTAAAGATATATCGAACGGCTAGTAACGTTACGCCAACTAAACCAATGGCGAAGAACGGTGAAATAATTATAGACAAAAATGGCTCACCAGAAATATTATGACGCCAGTTTAAATCACCGTTCCAAAAATATGCTTCAATGCTTTTTGTAAACACGGTCATTATAGTCCCAATCAAATTCCCTTGATTCAGTTCTGGGTTAAATATCGAAACTTGGCCACTACGGCCAATGAACGATCCGGCGTGAGTATAGAAATAGTAACCCAAGGGTGCAAAGAACGCCGCAAATGCTAAACAAAGAGCAATGAACGATCCGAAATACTTTTTAATGTTTTGGAATCGGGGAGTTTGCCAAACATCTACTAACAATGGCCAAAGAATTGCCACAGCGATTAACGGCACCATAATTCGGTAGGCAATGTATGAATAAAAACCTAAAGCGAAAGTAGCACCAGTTACAATCGACCAGAAGTATCTTTTACCGCGAGTGCGCGCGTTAAAAGCGAGAAGCCCGAAGTAAAAAGTGAACGCCGCGAACATTGGGATTAAGTTTGCCCGGAATGCCGTGCGCGAAAGTACAACGTGCCAAGTGGACACGGCCATGAAAAACGATGCTAACAGGGCTAAATTAGTTGCACGGCTTTTAACCGCAATTGCGCCAGACTGGTCATCGTCTTCATCATTTTTCTTTTTTCCGAATATACTAAATAATTTTTGAGTGATTAAGAAACATCCAAGTACACCGATTACTCCCACAAGAGCAGAAACAATATGATGTTGCCAAGGTCCTTTACCAAATGCTTCAACGCTACCCCAAAGCATATAAAAAAACAGAGCTTCACGGCCATTGCCGCGCTCATAGAAAGGCTGTAAGTCGCCTTGTTGCATGGAATTAATATCTAAACCGTTGGCCGCTTCATCTGGGAATAGCCCGCCTGGCATGACGGCAATTTGATAAAAGCGAAAAGCGATTGCAAGGATCATCACGCTGGCTAGGAGCCATTTTTGTTTTGGTGTCATTTTTGGTATAATTGGAACGAAAGTTCAGATTCCTATGCAATACGAAAGCTTAACTAAACGAACTTGGGGCATTGCAATTGTCCTTTTTATTATAACACTCGTTGCGGTGTATTTCAAAATGCGGGGTGCTCCAGATTCTGTGGCACTGCGCTATAACGTCATTGTTGGCGTAAATGAAATTGGTAACAAGTATGAGTTGTTAAAAATTCCGTTAACCGGTTTGTTAATTGGTGGCGTTAATTACGCTTTAACTAGACTTCAAAAGTTTGATCGTTCGTTACTGCCATTTTTAGCCGCGCTAGTTGCTGCTATAGTGAATTTGTTTTTGTTTATTGCTGTGTTGTTTCTATTTCAAGTCAGTTAAGTTATATTAGTTTTAAATTTTATAAATTGAACCATGTTCCGCAAACGCACTAAGAGAGAACGATTTTGGGAAGTGTTACCAGGCCTCTCGTTTTGGGTCGTTTTTTTAGGTGCGATAGTGCTTTCATTTGTGAAGCCGGTTTGGGCGGCGGTATTCATCATTTGTTTCGATTTGTATTGGCTACTTAAAGCCATGAACACTTCTATCCACTTAATTTCTAGCTATAGACGTTTTCGCGCGTATGTGAAAATGGATTGGCTGTTGTTAGTAGAGATGTTAAACGACCGCAATAAATTATTTGACCATTACCAGCAATCTGCTCAACATTCAAAAAATTCTATAGAGCGAAAGTTTTACTCAACAGAAAAAGATCGAATTGAGAGATCATCGCATAATGGCGTTATTGATAAACCATATACAGATTTCTATCACGTGATTGTAGTCCCTTTTGTTGATGAATCTGAGGAAGTGTTAACATCGACTATTGGTGCACTGAGCAGTGTGCAGTATCCACACGATAAAATGATTTTGCTTTTAGCGGCGGAGGAACGAGCTGGTGAACAAGCGCAAGTGACTGCGCGAGCAATGATTGAAAAGTTTCAGAATAAGTTTTTCAAAATGTTTTCTGCTACTCACCCAGACGGTTTGCCAAATGAAATCAAAGGGAAAAGTGCTAATGCTAGTTATGCGGTGGCATCTATTTTACCTAAGCTAGAAGAACTGGGTATAGCCGAAGAACAGGTTTTAATTTCTAATTTAGATAGCGATACGATTGTACATCCACAGTATTTTGCTAGGGTAATGTACTCGTTTTTAACGAGCGAAAAGCCTTATCGTCATAGTTATCAACCAATTGCAGTTTACAACAATAATATTTGGGATAGCCCTGCATTTATCCGCGTAGTCTCTGTTTCTAATTCTTTTTGGCAATTCACAGAGAGTTCACGACCAGACCGACTGCGCACTTTTGCGTCTCATACTATGACGCTAAAGGCCTTGCGTGATGTCGGTTTTTGGAAAAAAGACATTATCAATGAAGATGGGTTTATTTTTTGGCAATGTTATTTGCACTACGAAGGGGATTACGAAGTGGTGCCGTTGTTTATTCCGGTGTCTCTCGACACTTGTATGGCCGATACGTTCTGGCAGACTTTAAAAAATCAGTACAAGCAGAAGAAGCGTTGGGCATACAATGTGGAATATTATCCACACCTGGTTCCGGCATTGTTAAAAAGCAAAGCACCGTTTTGGGATCGAATGTATAAGTTGTATCAATATGTTGAAGGTGATTTTAACTGGGCTACGGCTAGTGTTTTAATTACTACTTTGGGATGGATGCCATTGTTCATTGGTGGACCCGAATTTACAGATACCGTGATTGCTTATAACCTGCCACATGCAACCCGCACACTAATGACCATAGCCACTGGCTTTTTAATTTTTAGTGTGTACATTAATTTAATTTTGCTCCCACCACGACCAAAGAAATATAGTATTTGGCGCAGTGTAATGATGTACTTGCAATGGGTATTAGTGCCAATTACTTCTCTGGTCTTTGGTAGCTTGCCGGCTATTGAAGCACAAACTCGCTTAATGTTCGGTTGGTACTTAGAATTTTTCGTTACGCCAAAGTCTCGCAAGGGCGCGGTGACAGCGATGGATATGGATGAGATGCAAGGGATGCCGGAGTCGCGTGAAGATACTCACGTGCCGTCACCGCATCCAAGACAAATTACGAAAGGTGATGCATGACCTATATTTGGTATGCGTTATTAGCTGGCGGTTTAGCGCTAGCGTTTACTCCGCTTGTTCGAAAGTTTGCGTTTCGAGTAGGTGCCGTTGATGTGCCTCGACCCCCGCGTAATCTGCATTCTAAAACTGTAGCCAAGCTTGGTGGGCTGGCTGTATTTTTAGCTTTTGCAATTACTGTGTTGTTTTACGTTGGGACAAGTTTATACTTTGATCCAAATATTATTCCGTTAAAATTTGTGCTGGCGCTATTAGGCGGCGGCGGTGTGTTAATGCTCGGCGGCTTTTTGGACGACAAGTATGAACTTCCACCCTACGTGCTGTGGGTTTTCCCCGCCGCCGCCGCGTTAATTGTAATCTTTGCGGGTATCGGGGTCGGCATTACTTTCCTAAGCAATCCGTTTGGCGGTACCATTAGTTTAGCTTTTAAAGTTTTGGGCGTTCCGGCCTCTGCGATTTTTATTTTCATTTGGATGAACGGTATGATGTTTACCACAAAATTTCTCGACGGCCTCGACGGCCTAGTGGCTGGCATTGGGTTAATTGCCGGGCTGACTTTGTTTGCACTTTCTCTTGGCGAAACTGTTAGTCAGCCTATTACCGCTAGCTTTGCAATTATTTTAGCCGGGGCGCTTGCAGGCTATTTAGTGTACGCGTTTCATCCAGCAACAATTTTCTTTGGCGAAGGTGGTAGTACATTCATCGGATTTGTCCTTGGGGCGTTGTCTGTTATTCTGGGCGGGAAAATTGCAACAGCTTTGCTCGTTATGGGGATTCCTATTCTCGATGTCGCTTGGGTCATTGCTCAACGACTTATGTCTGGCCAGAGTCCATTCCGCGGCGACCGTTTGCATATTCATTTTAAATTAATCGATCTAGGTTTTTCTCAACGTTCTACTGCGCTAATTCTTTATGG
>CAZLAR010000004.1:16465-21865 GCA_964557735.1 uncultured Candidatus Saccharibacteria bacterium | reverse complement strand
TTTTTATTGACAAAAACCCTAAGGTTAGGTAGAATATTAGGGTATTAATTTTAACTTAAGAAACGCATATTATGTCATTTGCAGTTATTGCCACCGGCGGAAAGCAGTATTTGGTTGCCAAAGGTGAGAAAATCCATGTAGAAAAGCTAGAAGGTGAAGCTGGAGATAAGATCACTTTTGATCAAGTCCTAGCTACTATTTCTGATTCAGAATATAACCTTGGTAAGCCTTTAGTAAAAGGCGCAACTGTAGAGGGTATAATTTTGAAGCAAGGGCGTGGAAAGAAAATCGAAGTTTTAAAGTACAAAGCGAAGTCTAAGTACCGCAAGAAAATCGGTCATCGCCAAGCTTTCACAGAAATCGAAATTACAAAGATTTAAAGTTACAATTTAAAAACTGCCATCTGGCAGTTTTTTTGTTTTATTTATTCTCTTTGTTGTATGCCCATTGGTTGGCTTGGTAGTAGCTTTCGAATGTTCCAGCATCAATCCACTCACCCTCTAGTACTTCGGCTTTCAGTTGGCCTTTTTCTAGATACCAGTTGTTTAGGTCGGTAATTTCTAATTCACCGCGAGCGGATGGCTTCTGATTTCTCACTGCTTCAACCACTTGTTTGTCGTACATATATATTCCAGTTTGAGCGTAAGATGATTTCGGCTGCTCTGGTTTTTCTTCAATACTCAATACATTTTTGTTTTCATCCATTTCTACAATTCCTAAACGAGTGCGGTCTTCGTCTGGGACTTCTTTCACAAAAATTTGAGCACCACCTTGGAAATTCTTTACTGCATCAGTTAGTTCTGCATCAAATAGGTTATCCCCGAGAAGAAGGGTAACGTTGTCGCCATCGTCTAAAAAGTTTTCGCCTAAAATGAAAGCCTGTGCTAGGCCATCGGGTGAGTCTTGAATTTCATAGGTAAAGCGGACCCCTGGACCAAAGTTTTTACCACTACCAAGAACTTTCATGTAATCGCCACAGTGGTCTGGTGCGACAATAATTAAAATTTCTTTGATGCCTGCATTCAACAATTTTTCCAATGGATAGTAAATCATTGGTTTGTTGTAAATCGGCAAGAGTTGTTTAGATGTAACCTTAGTAAGTGGGCGAAGGCGAGTACCTGCACCACCGGAAAGAATAATACCTTTCATAATGTTAGTTTAAAAAATATTTAATCATCTCAATTAGTTTCATTTGCCAAATATTCCTTTAAAGCTTCTTGCCAGGGGCGCATTTTGGGCATTTTGTTATTATTCAAAAGTTCGAAGTGGGGTCGTGGTGCGGGACGAGGGAATATAGCTCCAGAAACTGATTCTATATTAACATCCATTTTGAGCTGGTTGTAAATTTCTTGAGTCCAACCCAATCGAGAAGCTTGCCCTTCGTTGGTTAAATGATAGATCCCATATTCTTGGTTTGAACTAATGAAGCCAACAGTAGCTGTCACTAGGTCGCGGGCCCATGTGGGTTTACCGATTTCGTCTATCACTGCCTTTACTGTACCAGATTTTCCTAGTTCTATCATTAGTTCGATGAAACTTTTTTTGGCTGTTTCGGTAAGAGGTTTGCCATATAGCCATTCAGTGCGAATTATAAAGTATTTTTGGCAAATTTCTTGTAAGTATTGCTCGCCTGCTAATTTACTTTCACCGTATTTATTTACTGGCTTCGGTAAATCCGTTTCATTATATCCAGCTGGATTAAGACCTGGAAAGATCATGCCGGTACTAAAATGTATCAGTGTCGCATTAATTTCGTTGCAAATTTCAGCAAGGTATTTTACTGCTTCGCCGTTTAACTGTAGTGCTGTTTCATAGTTTGATTCCGCACCATCGACATCAGTATATGCAGCACAATTTATTACTACAGTTGGTCCTATTTCGGTAATATAGATTTTAGTTGCAGTAAAGTCGGTGATATCAATTTCTGGTCTGTCGGCAACATGCAATTCATTCTCGCTTGAAGATTGGAGTTGCTGTACAAATTCTGAACCCAAAGTGCCTTTACTGCCGATTACTAAATATTTTGTCATATGAGCTGTTTAGATTTTTCTGGGAAGGCTTCGGCAAGAGTTTGGTTGTTGCCATCTTTTTCGGAAACAAGCGGCGTTTGAGTTTGCCACTCAATGTTCAATTTTGGATCGTTCCATAGTAAATCTTTTTCCATGCCAGGTGCCCAGTAGTCAGTGGTGGAATAAGTGTAGTCTGCAGTGTCGCTTAAAATTAAAAATGCATTACCGCAACCAGCAGGAATAAAGACGCTGCGAAAATTATCTTCCCCCATCAGTATAGAAATGTGTTGACCGAAAGTCGGGGAGTCTTGACGAGTATCGACAACAACTTGTTGAACTAAACCATTCGCGCATGTAACTAACTTGTGCCACGGTGCAATATGAATGCCGCGCAAAGTATGTTTAGGGGAGCGAGAATGATTACTTTGCACAAAGTCTATTTCTAAACCGGTCTGCTTTATTAAATCTTCCTTACGGAAAACTTCTCTAAAAAAACCGCGGTCATCACCGAAGAGTGGGCGGTTAATAATTAATACGCCTTCTAGTGTAGTTTCATCAATAAAATCCGAGCCGGCTTCGTAAATTGATGCAGCTTTTTGGTAATAGTTTTTATCAGACACTTTGTTAAACTTTCAATAAATTATTAATCTGAGTTGCTGAGGTCGTTCGACATGCTCGAGTCGGCTACAACACTCTCACCTTTAGCTTCGTAAAATTGTTCAGTTTCTTCGGCTTGATGCTTCCACCATTTTTGGTTGGCTTTGTACCAGTCAATTGTAGTGGCGAGCCAAGTTTGAAAGTCAGCTTGTGGCTTCCAGTCTAATTCTTGATTAATTTTGGTCCAGTCTACAGCGTACTTTACGTCGTGCCCCGGTCGGTCGGTCACCATTTCCAACCGCGACTCGGGCAAATTTAAATGTTGTAAAATTAATTTAGCCACCTCGATGTTGCTAATTTCTGTGGTCATGCCACCTACACAGTAAGTCTCACCCAATTTACCCTTGAGTAAAATCGCTTCAATAGCACGGCAGTGGTCATCAACATATAACCAATCCCGAATTTGACTGCCAGGTGTGTACAAGCGAATGTTTTGACCGTTGAGAAGGCGAATAATAGAGCGGGGGATAAATTTCTCCGCGTGTTGGTAAGGCCCAAAGTTATTACTACAATTGCTAATTGTAAACGGTAACTCATATGTCTCACCGTAAGCGCGCACTAAGTGGTCCGAGCCAGCTTTACTCGCCGCGTAAGGACTGTTTGGTTGGTAAGGGGACAGTTCATTAAATTTAAAACTTTCTTCAAGCGGAATTGACCCAAACACTTCATCGGTCGAAACATGATGGAATCGTGCTACCTTTAATTCGCGCGCCGCCTCCAGCAAAACGTGTGTACCTAATACATTAGAGCGTGTAAAAATATATGGATCGTTAATGCTTCGGTCCACGTGGCTTTCTGCCGCAAAATGTACCACACAGTCAACACCAGTCATAGCCTGTCTAACTATTTCAGGATCGGCAACATCACCTTCAATAAAAGTAAATTCACCTTCAAGACCAGCCAAATTTTCTAGGTTGCCCGCGTATGTTAATTTATCTAAAACTGTTAATTGATCATCAGGATGATTTTTGCGCCAAAAATGCACAAAATTTGCGCCAATAAATCCGGCTCCACCAGTAATAAGTAGTTTCATATGGTTAGTATATCAAACGGTTTGGATTAAAAAAAGAAGGCGAACCGGGAGGTTGCCTTCAAGAGGTTGCGTGTCGAGCCAGAATTATTTTTTCTTTTTGGTTCGTGGGTCACTTTTGTTTAACTGATCCACAAACTTTGAGAGTTGATTGCCAAAACTTTCGTATTTAGCAATATACTTTTTTTCGCCTAGCATTGCGGCTTCGGCCATCTTGGTTTTGACGAGGCCCTCGAATGAGTCAGCCACGTCTTGCGAACTCTCGATGACGGCAGTAGTATCTTGCTCTGTCATCGCATAGTACAATGCGGACTCGTAATGCTCCGCCGCTTTGGAGACGTGTTGTAGCGTCTCATCTATGTTGGTAGTTTTTTCGTTACCAACACGAGTGAAAGCCATCTCTTTCTGAGCTTCCTTCATGTGAAAATCGTACTTCAGCATTTTGTACTCAGGAACACTTAGAGTAAGGCTCCAAATTATAATACCGACAAATGCAGGCCAAAAAGCGAATTGAAAGATCCTCCAAAATGCACACATCATACTTGTCCTCCTGGGAGCAGATTTTTTTTGTAACAACTAGTATATTACTCTTTGTGGGCTAAAAGTCAATGGCCTGCTATTATATACACATGCTTAAAGTCATTTTGGTTCAAACAGTGTTTAATGGGATGAAGTATATCCCGCAGTCTTTTGCGGCAATGCTGGCTCAGACTCATCCAAATATAGAAGTAGTAGCTGTAATCAATGGCAATGAAGATGGTGGTAAAGAATATATAGAGGAACACTTTCCACAAGTGAGAATTATTGATCCTGGCGAAAATCTTCGCTTTGTTCGTGGTCACAACTTGGTGTTTGATCAAGAGACTGATGCTGAGTTCTATCAGCTGGTAAATCAAGATTTAATATTAGAACCGAACTATGTAGAGGAGATGGTAAAAGTATTCGAGGATCCTCAAGTCGGTGCGGCGAACGGTAAAGTTTTCCAATATGACTTTGCTACAAATAAAAAAATCGACAAGCTCGATACGACCGGAGTAATTATTTCCAAAACTGGTCGGGGTCGTAGCCGGGGACAACACGAAGTAGACACTGGTCAATTCGACACCAAATTAGATTTAATTGCCGTAGATGGCGCAGCGTGTATGTATCGCCGTAGCGCTTTGGAATCGGTGAGGTATTTGCGTTCCGACGGCCGCACTGAATATTTTGATTTAGACTTTGAAATGTACTGGGAAGATGTTGACCTGTCTTGGCGCATGGTTAATGCCGGTTGGAGGTGCAAGTTTGTACCAAGCGCGATTGGATATCACGGCCGAACTGCGGCCGCCAGTCCTGGTGGTTACAAAAAGGTCTGGGCGTTTATCAAGCATCACAGAAAAATCCCATCTTGGATTTTAAAATTTAATTACAAGAATCACATTTTTATGTTCATTAAGAACTCGCCAAAATGGTACTGGCAATTTTTTGCTCGCGAGTTTTTTTACAACTGTTTCGCGCTAGTGTTTGAAACAAAAACCTATTCTGTCTTGCCAGAGCTATTCAGACAACTGCCATCTATTTGGCGTAAGCGCAAGCACATCAAACACAACCGCAAAATTTCTGCAGAAGAAATGGAAAAACTTTTCTCTTAGGTTATTAAATTCATTCACCATATTGTATGGATCTCTCTATAATTACAGTTTCATATTTTGATAAAGAAGTGCT
>CAZLAR010000004.1:12773-16365 GCA_964557735.1 uncultured Candidatus Saccharibacteria bacterium | reverse complement strand
CATATTGTATGGATCTCTCTATAATTACAGTTTCATATTTTGATAAAGAAGTGCTTGGGGTAACTCTAGACGCTGTTTTTAATTCTCAAACCAAATATAGTTACGAAATGATTTTGGTTAATAACGCATCACCAGACGGTTCCATCGACATGGTGCGCGAGAGATTTATGAGCAATCCGGAAATCGCAAGCAAAACTCAGATTATTGAAAACGAAACTAATTTGATGTTTGGGAAGGGGAATAATATTGGTATGCGTGCCGCTAAGGGTGATTACATTTTGCTTTTGAATTCTGATACAAAACTTGACCCGGATAATATTGAGATCATGTTAAATTTTTTGAAATCAAGGCCTGATATTGGCATCGCAACATGTAAGTTGATTAAAGGCGACGGAGAAATCGACAAAGCTTCAAGACGGAGCGAGCCGAATTTGACGCGATCATTTTTTAGACTATTTGGTTTCCAATCGTTGTTCCCAAAAATGTTCGGTGCATATAACATGCTTAATAGTGATCCAAATGTGGAAACCGAACTTGAGGCTTGTAGCGGTGCGTACATGATGATGTCTCGTAAGGTCTACGAATTAACCGGCGGATTTGATGAGCGCTATCCTATGTATGCAGAAGATTTAGATTTATGTCGACAGGTTAGAGAAGCTGGTTTAAAAATTTGGTGGTATCCTAAAACTACTTGTTTGCATTTCAGAGGTCAGGCATCGAAGAAAACTCCTCAGAAAATGCTCTATGCTTTTTATGAGTCTAACTGGATTTACTATAAAAAATGGTACAGCGCTAAGTATTGGCACTTAATGGACATCCCTGTATATATAGCGAACTGGGGATTGTATTACTTCAAATCTTTACAGAACTACTTCCGCAAAGAGAAGTATGTCAGTAAAGCTTGACAGAATGCTAGATTATCAGTATAATCATATGTTACGATTAACATACTATCAATAATTTCTAAACATGCCTGAGAATTTTAATAAAAATGATTTAGCTAGCAATATTGCAGCTTTGAATGATGAGGAAGACGCAAAGGCTGAAGCTAGCGCAAGCGGTACTGATAATGGTCCGGTAGATACCAATCCACCGACTACGGCTTTTGATAATACTAACGCTGCTGGTGAAAAGTTCATTGCTGCTAGCGACTCGATGCGTGAGTTTTTGAACTTGGATAATCAAGCTAAAGAAACTGCCCAAGAGAAAACGGCATCGACCGAAACAATAAACAAAGTGGGTGAGCTACCGCCTGACTTGCCTTTTATGCATGGCTTAGAAGCACCTCAGCAAGATCCAGTTGAAAAGTTACAGCCAGCTGCTGAATCTCCACCAGGCGCTTCTGGACCCATTGAGCAATTGTTTGGCCCAGCAGGACAAAAGGGTAGTGAAGCCTATGCCTTTTTCTTGTGGGCAGTAAAGAGCGTGTTACCGTATATTGTAATTTTCCTAATTGGTCTTGGTCTGTACTTTTTTTACTTTAGCGATTTTTCTATCAACAGTCTCTTTAATTCCGACAAGCTGACTATCGAAAATGTAGAAGTGAATAATAAAGATTTAGAAAAGTTAAAGAAAGATCAAGCCACTGCTTACTCAGCATGGATGAAGCAATTCTTTTTTGAAGTAAACGATGAAGCTATCATTTCTATGGACACCGACGTGTCTGGTAACGGTTTAACTAACTTTGAAAAATATTTACTGAACTTGAATCCAAAAGTTTATAGCACGCGTGGTAATAGTATTGGCGATGGCGCGTTAGTTTTGGAAGATACAAATCCGTGGACCGGCAAACCGTTTACCGATCAACAAAAAGAGTTAGTGAGTAAATACATTAATAAAGAATTGGTTAGCAATCGCATCACCGCGGCGGCATTAACTCGTGGAGTGACAAAGTTTTCGCAGTACGTTAGTCCCGACTCACCTTACTACATAGATCCATCTAGCTTGGCGCAACTGTCACAGAATAGTGCAGGGACAAATCCAGAAATTGCTAGTAATGAAACCGCTGCGCAAGTGGCGCAACAGACAAGTAACAATAGTGGTGCGAACAGTGGTAATAACAGTGGCAGTTTGAATTTAAATTCTGGTGCGCAAATTAACACCAGCGTTCAGGGCAAGTTAGAAATTCCTGCAAATAATATCTCGGTACCAATTACTTGGACAAAAGATGTTAAAGATTTTGATGCCGATTTGAAAAAAGGTTTAGTGCACTATCCAGGAACAGTTATGCCAGGTGAAATTGGTACCAGTTATATTTCTGGTCACTCGAGTGGTTACTTGTGGGATAAGAGTCCTTACAAACAAGTCTTTGCTGTTCTCGGCCAAGTAAAAGATGGTACTTCGTTTTCTATTACAGTAACTGATGCAGATGGCAAAAAAACTATCTATCATTATGTTGTAAAAGGTCGCGGCGAGTACGCGGCTAACGACCAAGCTCAATTCGTAAACACGGCAGATTCAGTTGTTGCATTGTCAACTTGTTGGCCAGTGGGGACTACTGCTAGACGGTTGGTTCTATTTGGAAAGCTGACTCAAACTGAAAGACAGTAATTCTCGTTGGAAAATAAAAGTATTCCCACGAAGACAAGAGCAGCTGCTACATTTTCTCAAAAAAAGCTTATCGCTTTTTTTGGAAAACTGGGTACTGATTGCCTTCTTAGGGAATACTTTTATTTTCCATCAATATTAGGCTTAGATATGAGGAGAAATCCTCATATTTTTGTTTGACTAAGCCTTCAAGCAGGCATAGAATGATATGATTTGCTACAGAACAGGCTAGGTATTGACAGAAGTACGCTTTTGTGCTATACTATCTGGTCAGTAGGAATCAGACACTGACAGACAGATTATTGCTCATCACCCCTGGAATATTAACTTAGCTAGGCGGTATGGTGAGCACTGACCTGTCTACGTCCGCGAAGATAGGGTTCTGTTCAAGCGAACAGATCACATAGCCCGCACTACTCGCGGATTGGTTAGACACAATTTTGAAATTTCTTTAGGAGGAAATTATGAGACAGATCATTTTAATCGCATTGCTTTTCGTATCGTTGTTTGCTGTCGCTGGTTATGGCCAGAAAAAGCAAACATATTTTTCATCCGGCGAGGCCTGCACTGAAGCCCTTAGAAACGGCACAGCAGGTTTCTACGTTCCCAAGGCAAACAATCTTTTCAAACCGATCAATCCTCTTACTGAGGTGTTGACGGAATTGGAAGAAGATGAGTGCCAGGACATGATCGTAGATCGTAGTAGGAACTTTTCCGATTTCATTTGGGTCGCGCAACCTGCGGGAACCAAGATGGTGAAAGAACTTAATGGTTTAAAGTTGTTGCGTCGTTATTCATGCGGCAATCCCGTAAACGATCGGCAGCACATTCCAATTAAACCGGTTTCAACACCAACACCAACGCCCACACCGGCGTCAACACCGGTTCCGACACCGACACCAACCCCCACGCCTGTGGTCACTCCAACACCGAAAGATTGCCCGGAATGTCCTCAAGATGTCGACGTAGATGTATTTGCATCCGGTAAAGCTCGCTTAACAGGCGGTTGGACCGGTACGGCATTATCTGCTGGTATAGCTTGCGC
>CAZLAR010000004.1:0-12673 GCA_964557735.1 uncultured Candidatus Saccharibacteria bacterium | reverse complement strand
TTCAGGTGGCTCAACCACTCGACCGAGGGTTATACTAGGCTATGCGCCCAATGGTGCACCGATCTACGAGAGCAATACTTTCGGTTCAGCTCAAAGTGTGCAATCAACGGCTAAGCCTGCGAAAGCACCTTGCAAAGACTGGGTTGGGACCCAGTGCGTAGCTTACTAGGCTATGACTGTCTCACCCTCCTCTATATTGAGGTCAACTATTCATTTAGTTGACCTCTTTTTTTTACGCCTTTTTATCTTTCTAATCAAAATTTGCTATAATAGTTATAAGTAATAAATGAAAATATGAAAAAACTTTCTGTGGTCATTCCGGCCTATAATGAAGAAAAACGCATCACCGAGACTTTGCAAAGTGTAGATGGTTATTTAGAGAAACAATCCTATGACTACGAAATTGTCGTAATAGACAACAATAGTAAGGACCGGACCAGCGAAGTGGTTAAAGGGCTTCAGGCAACTACTGTGCAAAAATCCAGCGTAGTTGTGGTAAAAACTCCAGGAAAAGGCGCCGCTGTTAAAACTGGCTTGCTCGAAGCGACCTCTGGGGACATTGTCATGTTTATGGATGCCGACAACGCTACTCCAATTTCCGAAGTCGAGAAGTTCTTACCATTCTTCGACCAAGGCTACGATGTAGTAATTGGTTCTCGGTATACAAACCCAGATTTAGTGAAAGTGCATCAGCCGTTGTATAGAATTGTACTTTCGCGCATGAGTAATTTATTAATTCAATTTTTAGCCGTGCCGGGAATTAAAGATACTCAACTTGGCTTCAAAGCTTTCACTGCAACTGCCGCAAAAGATATTTTCCCGCTTGTCACTGTACTTCGTTGGGGTTTCGATATGGAAGTGCTAACCATTGCCCGCACTCGTGGCTACAAGATAAAAGAAGTCGGTGTGTCTTGGACTGAACATGGTGGTGGTCACGTGCCACTCAAAGCATATATTGAGTCGTTAATTGATTTGTTTAAAATCAAACTTCGTTCGCTTTCTGGACGCTACAACAAAAAAGCCTAAGCATCGTAATTAGCCAGGGTATATTGATGAGACAAAATTTTAGAAAATTTGTAGGCGTTTTTATAGTCTTCGTAATTGTCGGCTTTGGTTTTTATTTATCGCCGGAATCTGTTTCTGCCGCCCAACTGCGAAATTACGTAGTTCAGTTCAGTTCAGATAATCAGTCGAAGATGTTAAGCGCAAAAGTGGCAAAAAATATTCACCCGTTGTTTAAGACTGCTATAGAGTCTCAAACAGACCTGAGTTTGGCCAACACTTTTAGTTTTCAATCGTCGTTAACATTATCTCAATTACAAGAAAAGTTTAATGGTCAGTATCTATATTTGGAAGAAGACAATGAATTTCACACAGAATTAAAATCGACTGCAACAGATAAACTTTCTACCCCAAACGATCCTGGTTTTAATAAAAATGGCGCAAATATTGACCGGCAATGGGGTTTAATTAAAGCAAATTTTCCCAATGCTTGGACAAAAACTATTGGTAGTAGAAAAGTAGTGGTAGCGGTAATAGATACAGGGCTGGATGCTTCTCATGAAGACTTTAAAAATGTTCATTTGAAAAGTGGTTATAACGTATTGACCTCCAAAGCTATTAAAGGTCGTTCTGATTCTGATGACAATGGCCATGGTACATTAATTACTGGAGTCATCGCTGCAACCACAAATAACAATCTGGGAATTGCCGGAGCCGCGTCTGGAGTTTCGATTATGCCAATCAAAGCGCTGGACTCTTCTGGTTCTGGTAGCTCCTCAGAAATTTCTGAAGCAATTATTTGGGCGGCTGATCATAATGCCGATGTCATCAATCTTTCTTTGGGGGGAATTGGTTTCGCACATGATAAAACTTTAGCTAACGCCATTTCTTATGCATTCAACAAAAATATAGTTATTGTGGCTGCCGCTGGCAACGATGTTGCTGTGACCGGTGGTAATTTAGATAAAGATCCAGTGTTTCCAATTTGCAATGACAACGGAAAAAACATGATCATTGGGGTTACGGCTACTGATGTTAATGATTTAAAACCAACTTTTGCGAACTTCGGTAAAGCCTGTGTAGATGTGTCTGCGCCGGGCCGTCGTATTCTTTCTACTATTAATCACGACCCTGCTACGGGCGCTAGCTCACCAGATTCATATGCCTATGCTTCTGGCACTTCGTTAGCAGTGCCGTTAGTAACTGCGCAATCCAGTTTGCTACGTTCTCTGTTTCCAAACGCCTCTAACCGTCAAATTCGTGATCGAATTCTTTCGACGGCGGTAAATATTGATAATTTAAATCTTAGTCAATGTGCCGGTCTTTCTTGTCGTGGACTTTTAGGTACTGGTCGCATTGATGTAGCAAAAAGTTTAGAAGAGCAATTCGTGTATATCGAAGATGGAGATGTAGTACAGCTTCAAGGGACTAATAATTTTTACTACATTAACGGTGGTAAAAAGCAACCGATAATTTCGTTCGTGCGCACTCAACGTTTTGCTTTTTCTCAAGTGAAAACCGTGACCGCTTCTGAGTTGGAAATTTTCTCCGAAGGTTCTTACGCTGAGCCGCTCGATGGCACGTTAGTAAAGAGTGCTACCGAACCAGCAGTGTATATGATGCAAAATGGATTGCGTAGTCCAGTAACAGCTCAAGTATTTGCTATGCGGGGCTACAAATTTAATGACGTGGTCACTTTGACTAACATCGAAGTGGGCTCTTGGGTAGTGGGTAGTTTCTTGGCTCCACCGGACGGCACTTTAATTCGGTCTACTATTAATCCAACAATTTACTGGGTCGTTAACGGTACACTACATGCAGTGAATGGAAAGTTTTACACGGACCGTGCTCTTAATGTTTATCCTATTATCTATACTTCAGAAAATGATATTTCGAAATTCCCGAAAGGCGATCCGTACATTTTGTAACATTTCTGATAGACAGAGCGATTAATTAGAGAACGCTTTAACTATCTGACTATTGATCTTTAACGCAGTTTCTTATACTGTAATAGTAGTAGTATTTTTACGTCTAAATTTTAGAATCAAAATAAATTCTTATGAAGAAACAAATATCATTCTTAGTTATCACTGGTTTAATTTTTTCGTTCTTGTTTAACACCGGAACTACTTTTGCTGCATTACCACAAGAATCAGGATTTAATCCAAATAAATTAATTGATGATAAAGTATTTTCTAATTCGAAAGCATACTCTAGTGCGGCTCAGATTCAATCATTTTTAGAGAGTCAGGGTAGTGTGCTTGCCAACAAGAGTTCTAGCTTTATTTCTAAACTACGCGAACCTGTTTCTAACAGTACTTTAAAAACCACTTTAGAAGATCCTAATGCATCTTCAACTACTCCTCGCACAGCGGCAGAGTTAATTTATGATGCTTCAAAGTCTAGTGGTATTAATCCGCAGGTAATTTTAGTTACTTTAAACAAGGAACAAAGTTTAATTACTGGCCGTCAGACTGCTACAGAAGAACAATTACAACGTGCTCTAGATTTTGCGATGGGCTTTGGTTGTCCAGACAGTCAACCTTGTGGAGAGATTTATAAAGGATTCTATTTCCAACTTTTTGGCGGTGTAGATGCAGAAAATAATCGATACCTTGGAGCAGCTAAGTCTTTAATGAAATCGTTTTCGACTCCAGGTGGTCGTGGCCCATATTTTAACGGGAGTATTGCCAAAGTGGGTGACGCTATTACACTACCAAATACCACTGGTAGTTATGAAAATGTGCAACCCAACCAGAGTATTGTACTAAGTAATGCTGCTACTGCTGCTCTATATAGATACACCCCCCACGTATATAATGGTAACTACAATTTTTGGCGGTTCTTTAAACAATGGTTTGGCTCACCAAATTCTGGGTCAGATTCTAAACCAAAGGGTGACTTGTTTAAGACTTCTTCTAGCGGAGACGTGTACATTATTGAAAACGGTGGTCGTTACAAGCTCTTACCATTTGTTGCTAAGTTAAAAGATATTAAGATTAGTAAAGCAGAAAAAATCTCTACTAGAGTGATGAATGGTTATGTGTCTCGTGGGCTCTATCCAGTCACCGACAATTCGTTAATTAAAGTTGATGGCGCATACTATATATTCATAAGTAATCAGCGTCGGTTAATTACTGAGGCACAAATTAAATCGATGGGTTTGAATATTCGTAATGCGGAATCAACTAAATCATCTGAAGCATCTGAATATACTCTTGGCCCTGACTTCGTGCTAATTAACACCGTCCCTCCTTCTAACCCAACACCAACTCCTGCTCCAACGCCAACCCCAACCCCAACCCCTTCTGGTGATCTGCAAGAGGGGGCGGTAATTAAAACTGCTACTCAGCCAGACGTTTACTTGGTTAGTGGTGGCAAGTTGAAATTGTTTACATACGCAACTTTTGTGCAATTTGATGCGATTAAAACTTTGCAAGTGGTCGCGCCAGAAACGCTGGCAAAATATCCAAAAGATGGCCTAGTGCTTCCAAAACCGGGGACACTGGTAAAAGCTTTCGGTTCCCAAACAGTTTACTTCTTTGAAGATGGCAAAAAGAAACCTATGGACGCCGAAATTTTTCGCAATCGCGGTTTCTCGTTTTCAAATGTATTTGAGTTAACCAATGAGGTAATCGATGCACTACCGTTGGGACCGTTCCCTCTGCCTAACAATGAAACCTATTTCAAAGACAAGAAGGGGCAACTGTATTTGTATCGAGATGGTAAAAAGCTCTCTATCTCTGCATTTGTAGCCGCTCAAAAGAAAATTACTCCAGACTTTACTTTTGGTGAAGACGGTATAAAAGATATTCCAAACGGCACCCCGATTTTGCCTAAAGAAGGCACCGTGTTCAAAAGTGATAAAGCGGCCGATGTTTACATCATCAATGCTAACTTAGCATTTCCAATGACCGCAGCTGCTTTTACAGCTCGTGGAATTACCGCGGCCCAAGTAAATATTTTACCTCAAGCAGAAGTGGATGGCTATCCTAAGGGGTCGTTGCTAACAAAATAGGTAACACTAAAAATTGTATAAAAAAAGAAGCCTCGTTATTCAGCAGAACGACGAGGCTTTTGTTTATTGCAAGCGCTAGAGGTTTTTTATATAGCACTTTTTGCACCAGACGCGGTGCCCTTTCTTGTACCAATCGGATTGATTACTTTCTCCGATGTGGTCTGGGAAATTAAACTTATTACAATCGAAGCAGTCTAGCATATGCAGAGTTTGAGCTTCGGGTACTCCGTCACGCTCATTTGCATGCATATCCCGTACTTCAGTATTTGGACAATATGTTGCCCTGACTATTGTTCCTGGAATAGTTGATGCTTGAGTCTTGGCACTCATAAGATTTATACCTCCTGTGGAATGAGCCTGTATTGTATCACTTTTCGGGGGCGTGTTACAATACCCTTACATGGCATCGCCCTCGAAGAACATTTTATGGCTATCTATTTCTAGGATCATCTCGTTGGTCCTGTTATTTTTGGCGTACCTGCTACTAACAAGCTACTTGGGGCCATACAAATATGGTCAGTTCCAATTTGTGCTTTCATACGTCACGCTGTTTGGCGTAGTCATTGATTTTGGTATCCAGCAGTACATTATTAAAAAAATTAGTGAAGATCGCACTCAAGCCAAAAAATATTTTCATAACTTTCTTGCAGTGGAAATTGTCTTGGCTGCATTAGTTTACGGCGCGATGGTGGGCGTGGCATATTACAACAGTTACGAACCAGTGGTCATTAAAGCGATCATGCTGGCTGGCTTAGGTGCGGCTGTACACGGGTTAACCTATCCGTTCTTGGCCGTCATTACATCTTTTTACGATTTAAAAAAAGCAGCGTTTTTAAATTTCTTAGCTTCGTTAATTAACGTTAGTATGATCTTCCTCACCATCTGGGTGGGTGGGGGAATTGTGATGTTAACGGCGCAACAGGTTATTTACGCAACGCTAGCTGTAATTATTTACTATCACTTTATTCAAAAACACATTGGGAAGCCGGAAATCATTCGTGGCCTGCTTTCGGCAGATAAAGATTTGATAAAACTGATTTTAAAAGCGGCGTTGCCGTTTGCGCTACTGGTTGGGTTTAGTACAGTGTACAACCGTATTGATATTCTGTTAATTACAAAAATTTTGGGATATGCTCAAACCGGTTTGTATTCAGCGGCGTATAAGTTCTTCGACCTGTTAGCATTTTTCCCAGCAGTGGTTTCGCACGCGTTGTATCCGTTGTTTGCCACGTTGATGGTAGAGAATAAGCTAGGCGAAATAAAACTATTGCTAGAAAAATACCTTCGCTTTATGGCTGCAGTGGCTTTGCCAATTGGAGTGGGGGGTAGTTTGCTTGCACCGCAGATTATTGGCATTCTTAGTCCCGACTATGCTGCTGCTGCGCCAGTGCTGGCCGTGTTAGTTTGGGCGCCATCAATTTTATTCATGTATATTGTTGTGAACTCTCTAGTCATTTCGCAGTTAACAAAATTTGCTATGGCTATAACCGGTGTTAACGTGATAATTAATTTAGTCGGAAATATTATTTTGTTGCCACGCATTGGTATTGTTGGTGCAGCGATTATGACGCTGGTCTCGGAATTTCTGCAAGGCGCATTTTACTTCTACTTTGTTCGTAAACGTATTACCGACTTTAGATTTTTCTCTTTGATTTGGAAGCCAATTATTGCTAGTGGAGTGATGGGTGTAGCAGTGTTATATACTCGGTTCTTGCCTTTGGTCGTCGTGGTAGCAATAGGTGCGGTGGTTTACGCAGTAGTTTTGTTAGTATTGCGCTTCTTCCACAAAGACGACATAGGTTACATTAAAACTTTGTTTAGCCGTGCCGCGTAAAAAAACAACTCGCGCGCCACAGGTGGTGCAAGCAAAAAAACGCGTGCGCATTATGGTGTTCGGTACTTTTGATTTGATTCATCCAGGGCATAAGCATTTCTTTGCACAAGCACGCGCGTTGGTTGAGAGTGCGCGCCCAGGGAAAACTGGTGCGGGCTCTAAAGAGGCCGCACGTTCTAAAAACAACTCGCGCGCATTTTTAATAGTTTCGTTGGCTCGTGATAAAAACGTGTTGCGCATAAAAGGGAAGGCTGCGACTAGTAAAGAGCAGAAGCGCTTGGCGCGGGTGAAGGCTTTGAAGGAAGTCGACAAGGCGGTGCTCGGGGCGATTGGCGACCATATTCCTCACATTGTGAAGGAGCGGCCCGACGTAATCGCGTTAGGTTACGATCAGTCGGCTTACGTGGGTGGCTTACGTAGCGCTTTGGCGAAAGCTGGGTTGAAAGTGAAAATCGTGCGCATGAAACCGCATTTACCGAATCGGTATAAGACCTCGTTGTTAAAAAAGAGATAGAAAACAATTGACACATATTTCCTGTTATGATAATTTGAAATATCCACATATGGATTTTGGGAGGATATATGAAAATTCTTTTTTTGCTTAGACATGCTGCCTATCGGAGTGGCGAAGGTGGTGATCCCAGGTTGTCAGACCATGGGAAAGAAGAAGCGTTAGAACTTGCCAAGAAAATCAAGGCAATCATCGGCGACAGTAAAGATGCAATAACCATTTGGTCGTCATCTGCTAAACGTGCCGCAGAAACCGCAGAAATCATTCAGCAAGAAATTCCACTTGCGGAACTTGTCATCGAAGAACAACTTTGGAGCGGTGGCGGTCATCGGGAGGACTTCCACTGGTTAAAGCAAAAGCTCGATGAGTTTGATGGGGAGATTTTGATAATCATGTCCCATCTTGAGTACGTAAGAGATTTCCCTGCAAAAATCGGGTTTAGTCGGAATTGGGCGGATTACGCTGAAGGAGTAAAAATTGAAAACGGCGAGTGTGTTGATTTTTAACACCACTTTGCTTACTAACTTCGACAAGCTTGTTGATATAATATCAGCAGGCTTTTTTAATTGTTACCTTTCCACTCAGCAAGCGTATATAGTGTCGAGAGCCGAAAAATGGCTCATATGATACAATTTAATTGTGGAAAATCAAGAATTTAATACAACTTCAGAATCGCATTCAGAATCGCAGTTGGTGGCAGAATGCCAATCCGGGAACATGGAATCTTTCGTGCTGCTTTATGATGCTTACGTAGAAAAAATCTATCGATTTCTTTTCTTTCGTACCATGCACCGCGAGTTAGCTGAGGACGTGACTAGTCAAACTTTCATTAAGGCCTTGGAGAAGATCAATACTTTTGATTCCAGCCGTGGCACGTTTCAATCTTGGGTCTATCAAATTGCTCGCAATCTTTTAATTGATGAATACCGTCGTCGCAAACCGACCGACAATATAGACGCGCATGAGAATTTGCGCAGCGACACAGACTTGCAAGAAGAAACCCAAAAGCAACTTGATAAAGAAGCTTTGCACAAGATGTTGGCGGAGTTGCCGCAAGAGTCTCAGGAGTTAGTAACTATGCGACTTTGGGATGAACTGCCTTACGCAGAGATTGCCGTTATAACTGGAAAAACAGAAGGCAGTCTAAAAATGCAATTCTCTAGAATAGTTATTAAATTACAACAACACGCTCATCTTTTTATTTTAATTTTACTTTTAAGTTCTAAATAGTATGTATACATCTGAACAAATCGATTCGATTATGAAGGAGTTGGACTTAGACACAACGGACGCAAATGCGCGACAGGTAGTAGAGCGTTTGGCAAATGCTAAACCAACCGTGCCAGTAATTGATCAAAACTTTATTTCTCAGTTGCGCGCCGAGTTGCAACAGCGCGCTGGTGCGGGCGTAGCATCGATGCAGATGCAGAGCGAATCGAACGAACCAAAATTTATTCCAAAAACAATTAATTATTTTAATATACTTATGAACAAAACACTTGTGGCTGCGATCGTTGTAGCTATAATCGTCATCGGGGCCGGTGGCGCGTGGTACGCTAGCAACACCGACCGCCCACTTTTCCAAGGTGGGAGTTTTGGCGGCGGCGATCAGGTTTTATCTGGTAAATACGACGTAAAGTCGGTGCCAGAAGAATCTTTTGGCAACTTAGACAAGGTAGCAATTGTGACTGCAATAGACGCCGCTAAATTAAATAGCAGCAATGGTGCCGGTACAAATGGTGTGCCAACAGGAATGGGAGCCGGAGGATCTGCAATGGCAGTGGCTCCAACTACCGTGCCGGCTACTGCTTCGGCTTCAGCTGAAATAGCAATGGCCGACGATCAAAAATTAATCGCTCCGGGCGAGCCGTATCCAGGCCAGGTATATTACGAGTTTACATATGAAGGTAACAAAAATTTAGATGGTCTTAACGCCACTCAACCAGTTCTAAAGCGCACTAAACCAGTGCAATATCCTGGTTTTGTAAGTCGCGTTGTAAGCTTGCTGAGCTTTGGGTTAATTGACTTAAGTGCTTTGCAAAATGTGCAGTTACAGAATATCTCTTTTGCAGAAGACCGCGAATACGGTTACGGCGCTTATGTGGATGTACAACAGGGTACAGTCAGCATGTATCAGAATTACGAAAAGTGGCCACAACCAGATTACACTCAGTGTAAGGAAGGAATTTGTAATGCGCTCAGAGATCCAAAAGAGTTACCAGCCGATGCAGACGTTATGGCGGCAGTAGAAACTTTCATTCAGCAATACAAAATTTCTAAAGATGGTTACGGCACCCCGCGCGTGGTAGAACCGTGGCGCGTTGGTTACGAAATTGCGCTTGCCCAAGGGAGTACTAGCATCTACATTCCTGAACAAGTGCAGGTGGTGTATCCGTTAATGTTGGAAAACAAAGAAGTGTATGATGAAAGCGGTAACTTGTATGGCTTGAACGTGATGGTAGATGCAAAAACTTTGCGCGTGACAAGCGTGTACAATTTAGTTAGCAAACAATTTGAACGCTCTGAGTACAAAGGCGAAACTGATTCACGTAGAATTTTAGAAGTTGCTCAAAATGGTGGCTTCCGAAATTATAATTACCCTGACCAGCAAATTGGAAAGCGTGTCGAGTTAAAGTTAGGCGCACCAACTATGCAGATGGTAAATATTTATTATTCTACAGATAACTACAGAACTAACAGCGAGTTGTATATGCCAGCGTTAGTCTTCCCAATTCAGAATTGGAAGGAAGCAGGCTATTGGCGACAGTCGGTAATGGTACCTTTGGTAAAAAGCATTTTAGATTCAGATGCGCAGCCTCAACCAATCCCAATGCCAGTTGATTTACCAGTGAGCAACGTTCAAGGTGCGGCTATGACTGAGCCGGCTATTAAGCCTCAGAACGGCGCGCGTTAGTCTAGAAATTTGAAAAGATAAGGAATTGATAAACTAAAAACCCGCAGGGAAGACTGCGGGTTTTGTGCGTTAAGTGCAGTATGTAATTTTAGAGTTAAGTTATTCAACCTCTAAATACAAAGCGGCGTGGTCTGAAACTTCATCTGGTAAAACTTTGAAGTCTAGTACTTTTATTTCGGGTGATACAAAAGCGTAGTCGGCAAATTTTCCTTCTTTTGTATACAGACTAGTGCGAGTTGAGGTGATATTGTACTCTTTAATTAAATCCCTATATCCTTCTGAAACTATCGCCAGGCTTTGAGTATCAGGATTGAGATTGAAATCACCTACTAAAATGATTGAACCCGCTCTTTGAGCAAGAAAACTTTTTATTCTATTGCTTTGGGATAGACGTTCTTCAGTATCTGTTTTCCCCATACCGTTCCACAAGCCATGTACATTTGCTACTAATAATTCTTTTTCATTATCTTTTACTTGAATATATTGAAGATTTCTGCCGTGTCTGCCTCGTTGTTCTAGGTCTTGGTTTTCATAAATTATTGTATCTCCTTCTTCCTTGACAGCGAGGTCCTTTTTAATGAATATAGCTAGGCCATAAAAGTCTTTATATGCTGGTCTAAAATATCCAACATGAGTATCTTGTAAATGGTTTTCAATTCTCTCAAACAAATCTAATTTTGTATCTAAGTGCGGATGAGTATCATCCTTGCCTACTGCATCCTTATACATTTCTTGGAGGCAAAAAATATCAACATCTTTGTGCTTTTGAAAAAAATCCAATAGTGGTTTTAGCACAACACCTGACCATGTATTTAAGGTAATTATTTTCATAAATGTATTATTACTTGATTAAAAATAACATAAAACTTTTAACTCTACCAGTCTTCAAATAAAATACCAGGCAAACGTTGAGTATTTCTGGCACAAGGCAGCGTGTGGTATTATTAATATATGAACAATGAATATAATTGGTACTCGCAGTTAATTAAGCCAGAGTGGGCGCCGCCAGCTTTTTTGTTTGGGCCGGTGTGGACTTTTTTGTATATCATTATTGCCGTAACGTTTATTACGGTTGTGGTGAAGGTCTGGAAAAAAGAGTGGCCGAAAAGTGTGCTGTGGCCGTTTATTTTGAACCTAGTATTTAATTTTAGCTTTACGCCACTGCAATTTGGTTTGCAAAATAATCTTTTAGCAGCCATTGATATTGTTTTGGTGTTAGCGACTTTGGTGTGGACTATGTACGCGGTTTGGCCAAAAGCACGCTGGATCACTTACGCCCTCATTCCGTATTTGCTGTGGGTTAGTTTTGCCACGGTGTTACAACTGACAATTACGTATTTGAACTTGTAGTTATGTACTCTGAGGAAATCAAAAAAGCGATACAGCAAGTGAAGGATAAGAAAGCCGTTGTGCTAGATGTTCGTCGAGGTGATGAGTGGAGTGCTGGTCATGCTAAGGATGCGGTGCATTTTGATAGCGATAAAATTTTAGGTTTAGGCGAGTCTCCGGATATAGAAAAAGAGATGCCTATTTACACATACTGCCAAAGCGGTGGTCGTGCGGGAAGAGTTAAAAACGAACTCGCACGTCGTGGTTTTATGAACGTGCACAATTTAGGGGGCTTGAAAGATTGGGAAGCTAACGGCGGAGAGGTGGAGACTGAGTAGATTTATTTAGGCTTAAAAAAATAGCCCGCAAGAATTAACTTGCGGGTTTTCTGTTCGGAATCGTGTCAGTTATGATTTTTGGAGTTCAAACGCCATGGGAAGTAAGGATCCAATGGTGCAGATTACTCCATCACCATTTTCATCCATCAAATAAATTGGAACGTCTTCATCACCATTGCACATTTCCCATATGTGTTGACGGCAATCACCACAGCAAGCTCCACCGTCCTTGGTGACGCAAGCTATAGCTTTTATTTGTGTGCCGCCGTTTACGATCATGTTGCCGATAGCAACGGCTTCTGCGTGTGTGCCAGTGTAGGCTGCATTTTCTACATTGCATCCTCTGTGGATGTTTAGATTTTCATCAAGAACTGCAGCGCCAACAAAATATTTTGAATAGGGTGCGTATGCACAATCACGGGCAAGTTGAGCGGCATCGACTAATAGAGCTGCCCTTGGATTTAGAGATTCAATTTCGAATTTAGTTACTTTGTCCATATTTCCTCCAGTATTATAATAGAACTTGGTATTGTAGCGGCTATTCAATGCTTCGTCAATGGCCGATTGTAGTAAGTAAGTGTGTTAGAATAAATTGATATGGGAACCGTAAAAACTAAATTCAAATGGGACGCGCAGGCAGAGCGAGCGTTGGAACTAATGGAACATGGCAACGACCATGTTTTTATTACTGGGCAAGCCGGCACAGGGAAGTCGACTTTATTGGAGC
>CAZLAR010000003.1:23837-37845 GCA_964557735.1 uncultured Candidatus Saccharibacteria bacterium | reverse complement strand
CGGATCGCGTGGGACGTGGTATTGTACTACTCGACGCCTCCGACGGATACCAACTTGCCACAAACTCTGCTAACAGCGAAGTTGTGAAAAACTTTTTGAACGCCGATCTACGCGAGGCACTGACTGAAGCTACTGTAGAAGTTCTAGCAATTATTGGTTACCGCCAACCGATTTCCAAAGCCGAGATCGAAGCGATTCGCGGAGTTAATTCTCAGTACAGTTTGCGAGCGCTCTTGATGCGGGGTCTGATTGAAAAAATTCCCAACCCAAGCGACGCGCGTGGGTCTTTGTATCAGGTCACTACAGAATTCCTACAACAGATGGGCATCACTTCTGTTGCCGACTTGCCTGATTTCCAAGAATTAGTTGCTAAGATTCATCTTCCAGAGACACCTGCTATAAATGATATAGAAGATGTTCCTAAAGAAACAACAAAATAGTCAGTCGAAACTGAAGAGGAAATAGAAGAACTATTGAAAGAAACTCAAGAAGAGCCCGAACAAATTAATTAAAATAACTAATATGATTATAGAAACCGGTGGACCATCAGAAGAAGAGATGTCTTTCAAAGTGGAACAAGAAGAAGCTGAGACGACCCCTTCTGAAGAAGAAATAGCTTCTGTGTTTAAAGAATTAGGTTTAGAAAATGCCACGGAAACTCGTAAATTAACCGACGAGAAAGGTGTATATGTTTGGGAAGTAGAAATTCCCTCACATGAAGAAAATATTGTAATGGAGTTTGCATACATGAGAAAGGGTAAATATGGAAATCAGGGAAGTACTGCTACAGAAATTCATGTAACCTATTACGAAAACGGCATTCCATTTAATGGAACAACAGCCGCAAAATTCGAAAATGGCAAGTGGAGAATTATTGAATAAAAGAAAAAACTGCCTATTGGGGCAGTTGTTCGTAACTTTCTTTAGGCGATGAAGGCTGTTCTTGCTTAAGTTCTACCTGGGTACACCCGGCTGCAAGTAGGCCAAGAATAGCAATGACAAATAATGTTTGTTTCATTGTTGGTTTTTTACATTTGATAGTACTAAGATTATCGCACATTCCTGGGCGTTTGAAAAATCGGTCCTTAAAATTGCCCTTTAAAATATCCTCAATTTTTGATAAACTATACGAGTTCAAAACAAGGCGATATCGTCTAACGGTTAGGACGCATGGTTCTCATCCATGTAATCGGGGTTCGATTCCCCGTATCGCTACCAAAAAACACCCACTGGGTGTTTTTTAAATTTCAGACTATTCAGATTTTTCAGTCGTACTATCCCCAGCCACCTGAGGTTCATATGGCAAACGTTCAATCTTTGCTATGCCCTGTTCATCAAACTCACGAAGCACTTGCTTTACACCATGGATCCAGTTTGGACTGCCCGGTTGTACATACAACCCAATAAAATCTTCAGGCGGAACATCTTTATAGCGGCGCTCTAAGAGATCATCAAAATCTTTGATCCATTCTGCATAGCTGTTATACTTTCGTAGTTTTGGCGGTGTTCCACCAATGCCACTACAGTTAAAGTAATAACAATTTTTACCAAAAGTACTTTCGACAAAAGAAATTGCCACCATCATCTTCATGTTTCGAGATTGCGCAAATGCATCTAAAGCAGTTTCTTCTTCAGCAAACGGAGATTTCTTACTTTCCAAATATGTGCGTAACTTCTCTTTACGAATCGCTACTTGATCTACCTCAGGCTCAATTTCTTCTCTATTTTCTTTGACAAACGCTCCGAAAACTGGAGATGCTACATCAATTACCTGTTGAGAGAAAACCTTCACACCATCTTCAGCAAGTTGCGCTCTGCGTGCGGCTGCATTGTAGGCAACACTTTCGCTAATTGGTTCCGAAAGGCGGAGCACAAACATCGTGCCAGCCGCAAAAGACACTACTGCTAAAGCAAAACTAGCTAAAAGCATCCGTTCAGCGAACCAAGCCACGGTTGATGAATATCCTTCCCCTACACCAGTCGCTTCCACTAATTTGGTTAAAAAACGGGGCGCAGTTTTTGGTTTTTGCTCCGTATTTTGTTTCTGAATCATAGTTTTTCCTTTTCTCCATTATATCACGCATGCGCTATGGCAGTTGCAAAATCTCATTCAACGTACAACAACAAACTCTTTAGGTAATCCCCTTGTGGAAAAAATAGATCTACCGGATGATCTGCGCCCAATACATGATAACTCAAGATTTTCACTTTGCGTTTGGCATCTTTTGCCGCTTGGAAGACTATAGTCTGGAACATTTGAGTATCGATGTGTGATGAGCACGAGCTTGTTAAAAGCAGCCCGCCAACCGGTAACTTTTCTAGTGCGGCTCTATTAATGTCCCGGTAACCACGCGAAGCGTTAGTCACATCGCTGGCTTTCTTTGCAAAAGCTGGTGGATCTAAAATAATAAAATCGTATTCAGCGGTTTGGTTCTCGCGAAAATAACTGAGCACGTCCTGTGCAAAAAATTTATTTTCTTCGGTACTAAATCCGTTAAGCGCCACGTTTGTTTTCGCACCTTCCATGGCCGGCTCAGAAAGATCTACAGAGTCGGCTTTTTTAGCACCGCCAGCCAAAGCATAAACGCTAAACCCGCCAGTGTAAGAAAAACAATTTAGCACTGTTTTATCTTTTGCATATGAACGCACAAGTTCGCGCATTTCGCGTTGATCTAAGAAGAAGCCAGTCTTCTGCATACCGGTTACATTAACGTTAAATTTTAAGCCATGCTCTGAAATTAAAAACGGTTGCTCGGCTTCGCCTACTAGCCAACCTTCAAATTCTTGCAACCCTTCCTTGCGACGAGTTTGAGTACTGGATTTTTCGTAAATCAAATTCAAGCCAGTTTCATCTTGTAGAGTTTTTAAAATTAATGGCTTTAGCTTTTCTATTCCCAAAGTGTTGATTTGAATGACTAAGACTTTGTCGTATCGGTCGACAATTAAGCCGGGCAGGTTGTCCCCTTCGCCGTTAATTAAACGGTAGGCATTGGTTTCATCAGCTTGAGATTGCAAAGCGTTTTTTCGCAGCGCCAACGCGCTTTTAATGTTCGCCACAAACGCCGCCTCAGGTTCAAGCTCATCAGAAAAACTAAACATACGCCCAGAAATAGATTGGCCTTTGTTAAAATAGCCGTAGCCGACGAAAGTGCCAGACGTCGTAACGACGGGCAGAATATCGCCATTCTCAAACTCCGGATACGATTGAATGGCGCCCATAAAAACCCATGGGTGTTTGTTGCGCACGTGCTTATCACGTTCGGGTTTTAAAACAATTGCTTTGTTCTGCATTTCAGTTGAAGTCATACCGTATTCTAACATTTTTTAGCATTTGAGGCTTTGGTGTGTTGCGAGCTATAATAGCTCTATGAATACACATGGGAGTAAAACAGATTTTGACGTAATTGTAGTTGGAGGAGGTCCAGCAGGAATGATGGCCGCCGGTCGCGCCGCTGAACTTGGCGCCAAGGTTGCTTTAATAGAAAAAAACGACAAACTTGGCAAAAAATTATTAATTACCGGCGGCGGTCGATGCAATATTACCAACGCTGAGTTTGATGTAAAAAAACTTGTCGCCAAGTATGGTCTCAAAGGCAAAGCACTGTATGGTGCATTTGCCAGGTTCGGCGTGGAAGATACTTTAAGTTTTTTTTATAACAAAAATTTACCGACTAAAGTGGAAGCCGAAAACCGGGCTTTCCCAGAGAGTAACAAGGCCGCTGACGTTTGGAAAGTCATGGTGCAGTATTTGAAAGATGCAGGGGTAACGGTTATTTCTAACTCGACGGTAAAGAAGGTTTTGTTTGAACGTGGCGATCAAAGTGGCGACGACGCCGAACTAGCGAACGCCGCACCCGGCACCGTCACTGGCATTAAAACCAAAAAGCAGGTTTACACAGCCAAGACCTACGTCATTGCCACAGGTGGCAAATCTCGACCAGAAACAGGCTCTACCGGCGAAGGTATAACCTGGATGGCCGAGCTTGGCCATTCAGTAGAAGAATCAGATCCGGCCCTTGTACCCGTGACCTTAAATGACGCGTGGGTCAAAAAACTTTCTGGCGTAAGTTTTAAGAATGCTAAGCTCACAGTTTTCCAAGATGATAAAAAACAAGAAGCGCGCACAGGGAAAATCTTACTTACCCACTTTGGCATTAGCGGTCCGCTTGTTTTGAACATGAGCAAAGTCATTGCCGAACTATATAAATACGCGCCAGTAAATTTAGAACTCGACCTTTATCCAGAAATGGACCTTGGCACACTCGACCAACACTTCCTCGCCCTGCTAAGTAAATCTTTAAACAAACAAATTAAAAATAATCTTGGTGGAATTGTTCCTCCGAAAATGATACCAACAATTTTAGAGTTAACTAAAATTGACCCCGAAACCGCCGGCAACAGCTTAACCAAAACCGACCGTATGAAGATTGTTAAACTCATAAAAGCCATGCCGATGTCCGTGAGCGGATTTCTGGGCGTAGAAAAAGCTGTCGTTACTTCCGGCGGCGTTTCGTTAAAAGAAATTGATTTTAAAACCATGCAGTCTAAACTCTACAGCAACCTCTACTTAGCTGGGGACATTTTAAACTTCGACCGACCATCAGGTGGATACAGTTTGCAGATTTGCTGGACAACAGGCTTCCTTGCTGGTGAGAATGCATCAGGTAAAAAAGCTTAAAAAATGCTATAATACCGCCATAGACAAGTAACATCAATACAAAATGGCTAAAGGTAATAACGCTCACAAAAAAGAAAAGAAGAAACCAAAAAAGGATAAAAAGAAGCCGACTCCTTAATCCTAGAAATCCATGAAAGCAAAGACCGCGCAGTTTGTTGCGGGTATTACAATTGGCGCGGAACTTCCGGCTGTAGCAGGGAAAGATTTGAAGCACGTTGCTTTCATCGGTCGTTCTAATGTCGGCAAGTCCAGCATGATTAATTCGATTGTTGGACAAAAAGAGTTGGCTCGCTCTAGCGCCAACGCCGGTTTTACCAAACAAATCAACTTTTATTTAATTAACAAAAGTTTCTACTTAGTTGACCTTCCTGGTTACGGTTTTGCTCGTGGTTCGTTTTCCCAGCGAGATAACTTGCAGCAACTAATTGAGTGGTACTTAACTTACCCTGGGTTGACTGAAAATCAGTTGATTGTTTTATTAATAGACGCGAAAGTTGGCCCAACCGACTTAGACATTGCCATGATGGTCCGCCTGCAAGAATTAGGAAAGCATTTTATTATTGTCGCCAACAAAATAGATAAAGTTAAAAAGAGCGAGTACAAAAAACAAATAGACAGTATTATCGCAGCGATGCACCCGCACTTAGTGATTCCTTATTCAGTTACAGAAAAAATTGGAGTTGGGTTACTGACTAAAGAAATTATGGTTTAAAAAAAACTCGGACTAACTAATCCGAGTTTTTTCTTTATGCCCTATTTCTGGCGGGCAGAGGAACTGATCACTGAGTTGATCTTGGCAACTCTGACAAGCAATCATCTTACGATTACAATCGTCTACAATACAGTTAGTGTACCGTTCACAAGGCTCATTACAAACCCAGCACTTTCCAACCACTTGATGCTTTGGATCATCAGTATAGAAGCCAGTAGCAATCCGGCTGTCGAACACATAAAGTTTTCCTAAAAAGTCTTCGTTAGGATATTCACGCATGTAGGAAACAATACCACCGTCTAACTGATACACATCGGTAAATCCTTGCTGTAGTAAGTAGCCACTGGCTTTCTCGCAGCGCACGCCACCTGTGCAAACTGTTAGTACAGTTTTGTTTCGCAGGTGTTCTATTTCTTTTAAGAACTTTGGTAGGTCGCGGAAGTTGTCCATCGGTGGCAAAATCGAACCTTTAAAGTAGCCAACTAAATGTTCGTAAGCATTCCGCATGTCGATGATATAAAATTCTTTGCCTTCGGCGATCCAGTTGTGCAGTTCGGCGGGCTTCAAGTGTATGCCGGTCAATTTGTTCGGATCAATATCACATTCTTTTGGCAAACCCAAAGACACCAACTCGCTTCGGACTTTAACAGACGTTTTTGGAAAAGCTTGGCCGTTGCCCGGGTCGCGTTTAATGTGCGTACCGGCAAAACGCGGGTCGCTGAACAAGTCGGCTAAATAGGCATCAATTGCCTCGGAAGTGCCCTCTACGGTGGCATTTATGCCCTCTGAGGCCACTATAGTGCGCCCTTTAAGACCTAAGCGGGTTTGTACCTGCTTTTGATGGATCATCAACTGAGCCGGGTTTTCTATGAAGACGTATTTGTAAAATAGGATGATTTCGTGTGTGTTCATGGTTTTCAATTCAAGCTGTATTGTACTGTTTTTTGGCCCGTAAGTCAACGTGCTTCATGCGCCCAGCAATAAAAAAAGCCGCGTGTTCTATAAAAGAACATTTGGCTAAAAGAGTTATGCAGCATAACTAAATACTTTTTGAACATCTTTATCCGTGGTGGTCTTATCCCACTCCGCCTCGCCTTTCTTCACTCGAAATAGAAAGTATTGCAAAGGTGCATCAGGACCGATTGCATTCTGAGTGCCATGGTCTGCAATTAATTCTTGCCTAACGGATTGATTGTCGACATGAGGGATATTGCAAAGATGAGGATGTAAATGGATATTGCCCGCGTTAGGCGGCACCGTATCTGACAAGCCAGAATATATCTTCCGGATGATAAGGTCTTTCTCCTCGTAATCAACCGGGTTGGTAATCACGGCTTCACTGTCCAGAGCCTCAAACAATGGACCTCGTCCACCCATGTACAAATATATACGTCCACCAGTTGAATACTTAGCTCCACGCCAGAAGTCGCGCACGGCCATGATTCCTGCTAATTCATTATCCTGGTTGCGACTAGCATTGGTAATGAGGTATCGTTGCACCGAACGTTCATAGGGCGACACAGCGTTAAACCGCAGAGCACTTTTATGCTCGATCAACAAGTGAAAGCGGTCGATCAAATAAATAGTGTACTTAAGAGCATGCTCCAAAGTAGCCTTTTCAGGCGGGACTTTCTCACGTGTTTTATATCGCATCTTGATTTTTTCTCCTTGGTGTTGTCTGCGGATTATAACAAAAAAGTTGGCTAATGCCAACTGGTTTTGATTAAAGTTTCCAAGTCCGAATGCGTGAGCTCAAATCCAAGCTCTTTTTTAATTTTAGAGTTGTCGGCTACGGCAATAGCTACGTCAACCGGACGCCTCTCCGCAAATTCTACAGGAATTGTTTTTCCAGTAATTCTTTCTGCAGCTGCCACAATTTGCTTAACCGACCAGCCAGTACCAGTGCCAATGTTAAATAATTTAAAACTGCCTGCGCTACTACCAACATCTGCCGGCTTACTCAAATCCTCCAGCCCAGCCACATGCGCCCGCGCAATATCTAACACATGCACATAGTCTCTCACCCCGCTCCCGTCTATGGTGTCGTAGTCCGTACCAAAAATCTCCAACTTGGAAGCGCGACCAGCGGCGACATCAACTACATGAGGAATTAAACTAGTCGCATGTTGTGGATATATAGTCTTATCAAAATCGGAACCACACGCATTAAAGTAACGGAACACAATCGCCTTCAGTGGCGTGCTATTTGCATACGCTTTGATTATTTGTTCACTCAATAGTTTTGACTCACCATACGGAGCAAGGTTTTCCCCAACTGCAGTTTCTGGAATGGGCATAATTTTCTGACTGCCGTACACAGCAGCAGTAGAAGAAAAAATTAACTTCTCGACTCCGGCGCGAAGTATTTCTTGCACCAACACTTCCGTCTTTAAAGTATTATTCTCAAAATATTCAACAGGCTTTTTTATAGACTCGTTTAAATCGATGCTCGCCGCAAAATGCATAACGGCATCTATACTATGTGCGGCAAAAGCTTTAGTTAGCACTTTTACATCACCAAAATCCCCTTTCACAAAAATAGCATCTTTATGCAAGTTCAATTTTTGCCCAGTGCTCAGATTGTCTATCACAACTACGCTATGCCCCGCTGCTAACAACTGCCGAACAGCATGCGCGCCAATGTATCCGGCTCCACCTGTTACTAAGATGTTCATACAGGTATGATAACAAACTCAACATTAAAATACACGCACAACAAAAAAACACTCCCTTTTCGGGGAGTGTTTTTTAAAATCTAGAATAAACTTTGCTTTTGTAGAGCGGAGCTCTATTTAGGCCAAAGTTTAGGCAAAGATGAACTTCAAGATTGAGTTACGCTTACGAGCAACTACAAATCCAGCAGTTACCAATCCAGCGAATGCAGCGGCAGAAGTGCCGGCAGCACCAGTTACTGGTGGAACATAAACCTTGTTACCAGGAACGTTAATCACAATAGTATTACCATATGTGTTACGTAGTTGGTAGGAAAGTTCTGAATTCAACGTTTGCTTAATACGAACTTTGAAGGTCTTTGTTACAGTTTCACCAGCTTTAATAGTTACTGATGGGTAAACAATCCAAGTACTGGACATTGTACCGCCATTAGTAGAAACCATATCGGCTAGAGGCAAAACTTGAGACAAATCATCTTCGAATACATAGTTAGTTTGGTCAGCAGTACCATTGTTGGTAGCTACCAATGTGTAAGTGATGTAATCACCACGAGCAGCGTTAGTAGAAGTAGCATCTACATTCTTGGTGTCATTAAAGGCACGCTTAGAAATAACGATGTTAGGAGTACCAGTTTTTGGTGTAGTGTAAACTTTTACACAAGCATCATCTTCTACTTGATTTACGCCAGTAGCAGTTGCTTTTGCAGTATTACAAATCGCAGAAGAAGTATTAGTAGATAACACTTTAGCAGCAAATTCTACAGTTTTACTTTGGCCAGCAGATAGCTGTCCGAAGTTAACAGTGAAAGTATTACGACTATCGACGGATGGAGTACCATCACCAGTCACTGAGTCATCAAACTGCAAACCAGAAGGAATAACGTCAGTCATTACAACGTTAGACAATGTAGTGTTGCCAGTATTGGTAACGGTAACTTTAAAGTTAACGCGTTCGCCAGTACGAGCATCTACAGAATGGTCATTGTATGAAGTAGAAGTAGAGTTGTTCTTTACCCATTTCTGAATAGAAATTTTCTTAGTCCCAGTGTTTGAGTGACAGTTATCTACAATTACAGAAGCAGTATCAGAAACGGAAGGAGCATTAGATGCTACCGCAGTTGCAGTGTTCACTAAAGTAATACAATCCTCAGTAACAGTACCAGTGTACTTAATCACGCGGCTTTCGCCAGGTTGTAAGTCACCAATGTTTACTGTTCCAGGAATGGATCCCTGCCAAAGGTTAGAGGCTAATTGAGTATCATCGGCAGTTCCTACCGTAGTAGAGCCGGAATCAACAGTGACACCAGATACACCAGCATCAGAAACAGTGACATTTTTAGCCACTTGAGTACCAGTGTTTGTTACAACAATTTTGTATCCAACCTTATCACCACTTTTCACGACTGAAGCAGATGAGCTGTAAACAGCACCACGGCCAGTGTTAGAGTCAGTAGTTAAATTCTTTACACCCTTGTCGATAGACAAAGTAGAGTTAGTTGGAGTAGTTTGTGGTACCACTTTGAACTTAAAGCTCAAAAAGATACTAAACTCGAAACAAGCATCAAGATCACCTAGAGCAAAAGTAGAGTTACCAATGTTTAGGTTACGTTGATCTGCAATCGGTTGACCTTCAAAGTTATACATAAATCCAGAGTTTGGAAGTACTTCTAACTTAGAGTTAGCTGGAGTCTTAATTGTGTAAGACTTTGTGTAACTTGCTGCATTAGATGCAGTGTAAGTCACCTTTACTTGATGAGTCGGACCAACGTTAGTGTCGGTCTGAGTGATGATTTTAACATCTTTGGCTGTTGTAAGAGCCGGGTCTAAGTTATTAGCAGCACCATTGTGGAGGTACATAAGTACAGCACCAGTTTGGCCATCGCCAATAGTTAAACCATCGTTCCAATCAGCTTCACTTTGTGAGAACTGAGGGTTAGTTGTGTCTAAAGCAGCGTCGATAGCCGGATAGTCATGACACAACGGAGCGTTTACGTCACTGTAAGTGACAGGCCAGTAGTTGAAGGTTGGAACAGCCGGTGGGTTAGCACAGGTTGAGGCTGAAGTGTTCGCACCACCTAGTGTAGGGGTAAGAACCAATCCAGTAGTCACAACACCAACCATTACCAAGGTTGTAAGTAAGTTACGACCTGGCTTCAAACTAGCTTTTAACATTTGCTTGAATTGCATAATGTGTTGATCTCCTTACCTTTACACACTGGCAAGCCATGTATGAAAAGTTAAGATAATTAATAAGTGCTTTAAAAAAGCAGATTTGTAATTAACTGTCTTTTGAACGGCTCTTTCACAAATCCAATAAGTATACCCTATTTGCCCATATTTGTCAAGGGTGTTTGGGAATATTCGTAGATTTTGCTAACAAGCCGAAAAGTGGCTTATATAAAAGAAAAAGACGGCTTTTTTGGAGTCGTCTCAAGGAAAGTAGATTAGTGCAATTTTGTTAAAGATGCACTCTGAGATTAGTCTGAGATTACAATTTTGACTGTGGAGAAGGCCGCGGCCAGCGGAAATAGCTCGAATCCTGCCGAAAAACATGCCCGTGACTATAACTACGCCAATCGCGAACGATAGCAATTGGATCCCAGAAAGCTTGGGACGATTATCGAGTTCGACTTGATGATTGATGTTTGTGGTCATATCTAATCCCCTCCTGAAGATTGACCCCAGTTTAATAGATTTTACAACTAAAGTCAACTTACGCGTTCATCGCATGCTTCCAAAGCACACCTTTAAATTCGTTATTCACAATTAAAGGGACACCGGGAATAGACTTTACAAATTCTTATAATCATGATAATGTTTTTTTTAAACAATAAGAATTTTGATTGATTATATGCACAAAAAGCACTTATGCTTCACAAAGCATTTAAGCTACTCAATCAAACTGGATGAAGTCCTCCATCAACTTGGAGTGACTAAACCATCCCGGCTGCTCAAACAAGATTTAGGAGGAGCACTTGAAGAAATTCTTCCTAAACACGACTACTCCCTAACGAAAGCACTTTATATTGACTGGAAGAAATCAAGCACGGGTTTGCAATTGATCAGCGGAATTCGCTTCCCTCATCAGCTACAAGAATGGAAATATCTAGTCACAGATATGTGCTCGGTATATATCGATGCTACAGAAAAGACTAGGTGGCAGCATAACAACCTGCGCCGACTAGACAAAGGCCTATCTTCCATTTCAATTGAGGAATTTAGATCAGAGCACCGAGCCGACACCGAACAACATATTCAAGAAATGAAGCAATACGCAACTTTCGTGATTCCCAACAACGGAACCTGGGGAGAATTTTACGAATCGTTGACTCATCTGATTGATTCTCTTAAGTAAAAGCAGTAGAGCCCAAAGCTAAAATGCAATGGGCTCATTTTTTTATATTCATATTATTTTACGCTTTGTGCGATACTACACGTTCATCGCATGTTTCCAAAGTACACCTTTAAACTCATTGTTCACAATTAATGGAACACCAGAAATAGACTTTACCTGTCTTGCAATAGACTGCATTGGGCAATAGTGCTTTCTACCAGACTGGCAATGAGCGCAAAGACCCTTGAGTTGAGTCACAATATTCTTTTTTGATAATTCTAAATCTGACATGGCTTTGTTTCTAAATTTGTTTCTAAATTATTCTAAATTACGAATGACACCCACTACTTTACCCTGGATCATCCATTCTTCTTTCGGATAGATGTTTTGATAGTCTGGATTCTCGGCCTTTAGATATGCACGGTTTTTAACTTGAATGAATCGTTTAACTGTTGCTTCGTCGTGAAGAAGAGCTACTACTATGTCGTTATTCTTAGCCTCGCGCGTTGGGCGAACAATTACTAGGTCACCTTCATGGATACCAGCGTTAATCATACTGTCTCCCCTAACTTTTAGAAGGAACACATCGCGCCGTCCTTTTACTAAAGTTTGAGGCAAGTTAACCCACTCTTCTATAAACTCTTCGGCGAGATGCGGACTACCGGCTTGAATGGATCCAAGAAGTGGCACACGGATTAAGCCTTTATCAAGACTGTCGGACAGGCTATTTAAAACTGTAATGCCCCGAGCTTTGCCATTAGTGCTAATGTATCCCCCATCTTCTAATGAGTTCAACAGCTTAGCAACCGCGTTCTTGGATTTCACTTCCAAGTATTCGGCCATCTCCGATATAGACGGCGGCATGTTGTGCTCGCGAATCTGTCGGACAATGAACTTCAGTAATTCTTTTTGGCGGTCAGTAATGCTCATAGGTGCAAAGTTATTTGATCTCTGTCTTAACTATCTATATAGTATACGACCGTTCACCATGTGTCAATAAAAATAAAAATGATAAAAAGCATAATAAAAAGCCGCACTGTTACATGCGGCCGTGGAGTTATCCACATTCTTTAACTAGAAAGCGAAAAAAGTACTGACGAACGTTTGCCATCGTGGTTCAACAGTTGTCTTAAAACTTAAGCCTCCAGCATGCGGGCCATCATGGCTAACCAACTCATCAGGGCTCGTCTTTTTCAAAAGTTCTTTAAAAGAATAGCCCTGCATTATTTCGCAACTAACCTGCCGCGCCATGACCTTAAGGTTCTTTAACATTTCCTCGGGGTTTACGCTTTGAACATATATCATCGGATCGACATTGCTTAGATCCAAAACCGCCGTGAACGGCAATCTTGCCCGCAAGCCATCAATATCGGTTGCTAGAGTGAAAGACTCGTCAGGTTCGCTCGAGAAATTGAAATTCCACTTCAATTGCTTACCCCAAGTTTCGATCTTCGGTGTTTCCCACCAAAAATATTTAACCTGCCCCTCACGAAGCAACTGCCCATCCATAAAGGTTAGGCGGTCTGTCGGAGCCTTAAAACGCACATATGGGAGAAAAGCCACAACCATCACAATCAATGAGATGGAAATCCAAGCTGGATCAGCAAATATATTCAAAGGGGAAACGAATAATATCTCAACAAATGGATTGCGACTCTCTCCGACGATGTTTATCCCAAAATTTATTAGACTAGCTATGAACAATTGGGTCATACTCAAAGTCGTAGGCAAAACTGTGGCAAGTGCCCAGTCACTCCCCAGATCCTCAGAAAATGCTTTAATATGACTCCACATAAGGAGCAAACCTAGAGTCAAAGTTCCCAAATACAACGCAGCCTGAAACTGGTTCTGACTGGCCAACTGAGGTACTAAGAAGGCAATACCGGTCCGCGCCACAAACATCACCAATGCCGAAATAGAAATCGACATCACTACTCGTTTATACATTTTAATTCCTCCTGTCCTGCAAATTTACCCATCTCTAGGGCGATAAACAAAAATAGCACATTTCTGTGCTATTTGTAAATATGCCGTTTTAAAGTTACCCCATCCCCAGCAGCCACTTGATGAATCCTATCAGGATATCCACTACATTTTTTAAGATTGGAATTGAAGCTGGCAATAGCACAACCAGCACAATAAGGAAGATGAAATTTCGCTTCAGAGCTTGCACTATAGAGTAAACCAAAAAAATCACTACTATAATAGAAATAATCGGGTGCATAAAGCTTGGGAAAAAGCTCAAGAACTGACTATAAAGATTTTGTAAAAATTCCATAATGTTAGGAGTTAGCTTTTAGTCCCCTTTTTGACTTTAGTCAGCTTATCCACAACTATTAAGTGTGGGTAGTCAAAAATATCTTTGATGAACCGATCGAAAGTGTCGCGGCGCAATTGGAATTCATCTGGAGTCATCACACTATAATTTATGTCGAAGCCTAATACGGTTTTACATTGCTTTAGGAACGCATCAAGTTTTGATAAATTCACTTTACCCACAATTAATAAATCCACCGGCAATTCCGGATTACCAGTTAACGCACCAGACAAAAAGGCAGCTTTAACTTCGCCTAATTTAGCAATCGCCACAAACAACTCATCTTCATAAGGGT
>CAZLAR010000003.1:0-23737 GCA_964557735.1 uncultured Candidatus Saccharibacteria bacterium | reverse complement strand
GCTTTAACTTCGCCTAATTTAGCAATCGCCACAAACAACTCATCTTCATAAGGGTTTTGATTCTTGACTAAAGAAGCGCGGATTTCCGGCAACAATTTGTGCCGTTGATTAATAATGTAAAGTTTAGCACCATCTCGAACTAGCTGCTTGATTAGGCTATCATCCAAAAATTCTTTCAACAAAGGAGATAAAGTTTTTTCGGTAATGTGCAACCGCCCAGCCAACTCTTTCGAAGAGTAGCTGCGAGCGGGAGCAAGAAGTAAAAAGGCTAATAGTTCTGACCCGTGATCGGAGTCTAAGATATCTGCATGTGTCATCATGCTAATAGTATATCATATCGATTTTGAGATGTGAGGCTAGAAAATTGTTTGCTAAGAAAACCATTGGAGCACGCTTACTGGCGCATGCGACTGGTTTTGGTGTAAACAATTTTCTAGCCCTTTCATCTTCAAAAGTGGTATAATACAAATAATATGGCAGAACTGGAAACCCAAGTCGTTAAAATCCAACTCGGCGATAATAAACAGGCTACTAGCTATGTGTTTACGTTGGCCGAGACTGTGGAAGCTTCAGGAGCAGAACTATACATGATCTGTGAGCTGCCTTTATTTAATCCAGCTGCAGCCGAAGAATGTCAGCGCATTGCCGAAGCTATTGCCGCTTCTTTGCGTCGCTCCTATCGTCGACCAGCAGCTAAAGGCACTTTTGAAAATGCTCTTGCTGTAATTAATGAAGAACTTGGCAAACTCCAAAACTTGGGCAAGACTCATTGGCTTGGGAAATTAAACGCGGTTATTGCTGTAAAGTCTGGCACGAAGCTTTCGGTGACTTCTGTTGGTAAAATTACTGCACTACTGCATCGCGATGGTAATTTTGCACCGATCGCTGAGCCAAGTACGCCTCATCATCCTTTAAAAACATTTGAAAACTTTTCGGAAGGCAAAGTACGTTTAGGCGATTTGTTAGTACTTTCAACTTCGCAGTTATTCAACCACATCTCCATAGATCGGTTTAAAAATATTCTTAAGCGAAATGACCTTCCAGATTCTGCAGAAGAAGTGATTTCTACTCTAAATGATGTGATGGGGCCAGAAGTGGCTTGTGGAACTATTTTGGCAAAGCAAGTTCCTGCTGGAAGCATGGATTACGAAGAAGAAGTTGACCTAGGCGCCTACATGGCCGCCCCTCAAGTGGCTTCGAGTAAACAATCCGCTGATTGGCTTGACCGTATTAAAACTATGAGCGCTACCGCCGTAACTATTGGTAAGAATGTTGGCGGTCATGTTAAAGAAAAAATAAAACAACGGCCAAAGCTGACCGATATGGTAAAGGGTCGCGAAAGTGCCCTTCAAGTTGTACAAAGTCAATTTAAAAAAGTTAGTAAACAAGTACAACCAGAAAAAATTAAAAACTTTAGCCGTCAGAAAAAGATCTTCATGATCGCTGCTGCTATTTTGCTCGTGGCTGTTATTACTAACATAGCGATTGCTAAATACGTAAATAATAAACCAAAAGTTGTGGCAGTAGCGGACAGTGAAATTACAGCGATGGAAAAACTGGCTAGTGATGCCAATGCCGCTTTGCTCTACGGCGACGAGAATCAGGCTAATAATATTTTGACCGAGTTAAAGAATAAGCTTAATGGCTTAGGTAATGTGCCGGAGGAACAAAAGAGTAAAATTGATTCAATTCGTGAACAAGCTAATACCTTAGACAACAAGTTAAACAATGTCGCTGAGGCTTCCGTAGAAAACTTGGGAACGCTAAGCAATGGTGAACATCTAATTGTTATTCCTGGATATCTCGCCACAGAAACTGGCCGGACTGTTGTGAGTTTCAATCGCGCCACAAAATCTATTTCCGACTCCGCTCTAAAAACTAGCGAACCGATTACTCTAAGTGGATATAACAAGGGTGACCAAACGGTTATTTACAACGGCACTGAGTTGCTACTTTGGAATACAAAAACAGGTATTATTGGCGGAGCTTTCTCGGACAGCGTTCCTAACAAAGACAATATTCGTGGTTTAACTGTGTACAATGGCAAAGCGTATCTTCTTGACCGTGCTGGTCGTAAAGTAATGAAATATACGATTGGCGACTCGGCTATTTCTACTCCGACTGCTTCTATTGTCAATGTTCCGGAAGTCGCTAATGCGTCCGACATGGCCATTGATGGCAACATCTACATTGCCTCTGGTGGGACAATTTTGAAATACAATACTGGAGAAAAACAAGAATTTAATGTTGGGGTAAGCAACTTGCCAGATAACACTAAAATTTATACTGAAAATGGATTTACTAATTTGTATGTGCTCGACCCTGCTGGGAAACGTATTGTGGTACTAAACCAAACTGGCGCTGTAGTACAAACGCTAACCAGTAGCCAATTTAACGACTTAAAAGATTTCTACGTCGACGAATCTGCCAAAGCAATTTACGTGCTGAATAATAATCAGTTATTGAAGGTTGGATTTTAGTTAATCAAAAAAGACCCCCAATCGGAGGTCTTTTTTTAGTTTTGAGAAAGTGGTTATGTCCTATTATAAAATTTAACACCTACTTTACTTCCTACCGCTCTCATCCACGTCTCGTGATTATCCAAACGCTTTTCCACTTTCATCTCTTCCATCAACTCAGCAAATCGGGCGTCAAGATATACTTGTTGGACTTCAAAAGCTTCTCGAGTATACCCCTTTAGCTCTTCAGTTTTGTGGTCAATCTTAACGCCTAATACGTCAACCTTGCTTTCAACTATTTCAAGTCTCTTGTCTAATGCAGTGATATTGTCATTACTAAGTTTGAATTGTTTCTCAAAATATTCTTTATCAACCTTACGATTAGCTTCGAACTGACTCGCTAAATATTTCCTGTCCACTTCTCGATTCAACTTAAATTGCTCAGCAAGGTATTCTTTATCTTCCTTGCGGTTTGTTTTAAATTGTTCCGCCAAAAACTCACGATCAATCTTACTATTGAGCTTAAATTGCTCCGCCAAATACTCTTTGTCTATATCCATAATTTTTCTCCTGTTTGCTCACACTTCAAACTGATGAGCACTATTAATTGTAGCTTAGCACGACGACTGCAATCGTCAAGCAAGTTACCTAAATTATAAAAAATACCGCATAAAATTAACTTAAAATATTTCTAAAGTTTTGGTAAACTTTATGGATTTATCCACAAATAAAAAATAAGCCACTGACAAAGCGACTTATATTAAAACTTCAATAGCCGAATTGCTATATTACTTGGCATATGACTTGTAAATTCGGTCGGTCATAATTCGAGCCCATCTATGCTCACCGATTGGCCTAACACTAAGAATTTTCTCTTCAATAGGCGTAGGCCTTGCATCGTCGTAGCATCTGATGCATAATTCGCGACGATATACCACCGCTTCACCTCTATAAGTACGATACACTGTGGCCACTTCTACATCGTAACCCGCTTTGTCCCACTCTATAGCTAGCTCGCGATTGCTGAACTGTTTTGGTCCAAGCTTTTTTGGCACATTTCGGTAAGAAATAATACTCCAAATAAACATTGCCAAACCAATCATAGCAGTTAAAGCAAAAGGAATGATTTTCATAACAACCTCCATTCTATCAAGATAGTACAATTAAACCATAAAGCAGGTTATTTATCAACAATTTTAAAAAGACCCCCAAACGGAGGTCTTTTTTAAATTCAGATAAACTTTTAAATTTAGAGGAAGTAGTTACTTAAGAACTACAGTTCCGCCAGCTTCTTCAAGTTGCTTCTTCAAAGCTTCAGCATCAGCTTTTGGCATGTTTTCTTTAATAGCTTTTGGTGCACCGTCTACGATGTCCTTAGCTTCTTTCAAACCTAGACCAGTCACTTCGCGAACAACTTTAATCACATTGATCTTGCTTTCGCCAGCTGCTGTAAGTTCAACTGTGAATTCGTCTTTTTCTTCAGCTGCTGCGCCGCCGGCTGCAGGAGCGCCGCCAGCCATCATCATAGGAGCTGCGGCAGAAACGCCGAATTTATCTTCTAATACTTTTACTAATTCGGAAAGTTCCAATACAGAAAGCTTTTCGATAGAGCTGACCAAGTCAGCAAACTTTGCAGGTACTTCAGCTTTTGCTTCAGTAGCTTCTGCCTTTACTTCTTCATCTGCCATGTGTTTATAAATTAATTAATTATTTTTATGCTACCGCGTTTAACACATTGATCAAACTGCGGAGATTACCAGCCATCACGTTAACGAATCCAGAAACTGGAGCGTTAATTGTGCCGACCAGTTTGGCACGAAGTTCATCTTTGCTAGGCAAGTCAGCTAGAGCGATCATTTGTTCTTTCGAAGCATATGTACCGTCTAGTACTCCAGAAAGGATGCCAATAGTTTTAACAGTCTTTCCGAAAGTTTTAACAATGCGAGCAGGACCAACTTCATCTTCTTGCGATACTGAAACTATTACAGGAACTTTGTAATCCATAATATCATCAGCTTGGATGCCGTTAGCATCAAACGCTTTTTTGATTAATGGAGTTTTGTAAACTTTGCTAACAATACCTTCGGCAGAAAGAGCGCGACGAAATTTGTCGATATCTTTTACTGTTGTTCCGCGGTATTCAGAAAGTACAATTGACTTAGCGTCTTTTAAACGATCAGTCAATTCTTGTAAATCTTGTTCTTTTTGTGAGCGTGATTTTGCCATATGTATGTGTTTTCTTGTTTCGGTCGCTGCTTATAGCAACGACCTTGCCCCATAGGGACGAGTCGACCTTTATTAATGGCTACTATATCTTGTTCGGAGGTACATGTACCCTTTAGGGTATAAAAAATACTCGGTTTCCCGAGTTCACGATGATCAAAACTTGCGCTAAAAAGCGTGGAGCTTTGTCCTGTGTTCCTCGGCGGGTCAGCTCAATTATTGAGCTATTTAAGGCTTTACGGGAGTGCCGCTTGGCCACCAACTGTCTTTGGATATGTAGTTAGGGGTATTATAAAGGGTTTGACATAGAAAGTCAATCTTGTGCTTTTTTGTGATATACTGAAGATAATTAAGAAAAACCTATGGGAATTGAACAACAACCTAGTGATGGTGCACCAGAAATGCACCCGGTTCATCTTTCTCCAGATATGGAAAGAGCTGCAGACGAATTCTTCCGTCTGAATCCTGATGCTGACAAAAACACACCAGCTGAAGAAGAGACCAGTCACTAGTTAAAAAATCCCCTTGTGGGGATTTTTATTTATCCACTTATAAACTTAGGTAAATAATTAATCATGGCCGCAAACTCGCGTAAATAGTAGAACCGTAATTCGTCGCGTTTGTAATACCCAGAGCTAGGCGCACTCCAATTAACCGTTTTGAATCCTGCGCGCTTGGCCATCAGGAAAGCGCGTGCTAAATGAAACGCATCGCTTACAATAATTACCGAATCAGTTTTGTGTCCTTCATTTTCTAGCTTTGCTTTTGAATTACGGATGTTGTCATACGTACTATGCGACTCTTCTTCCAAAATGTAGTCCACCGCTGCCATAGACGTATTTTTCTTGATAACTTTTTCCATGTACTGTGCTTCAGAGATGTCGGCGTCAGCAATTTTTCCACCTGAGAGCACCATGACGTCGGCTTTCCCCTGCTCGTAAATTTCTAAGCCTTCTTTGGATCTGTTAGTCAGCGCTGGTGTGTTAATAGCAGCTCCTAAAATAATTACTGCATCGGCATGTTTAATTTCTGGCCGAGTGTGCGCAATTCCCCAAATTAAAACTGCGTCGATTGCTAAAAACAATCCCACTATTACTGCCACTGAAATTAAAATTTTCTTTATCATTTCTTGAGATTTTTTTTGAAAGGCTTTTTGGAATTTTTTATGGTAGACGAAGCAGGGGAATAATAATACCGAAATTTTTCTAAATCCATATGAAAGTCTGCATCTACTGGAATGCCTTCACTCTCAATTAAACTTTTTTGAGCTAGGGGAGTGCTATACAAATTTCCTTTAATGCTTATGTACCCTTGAGCGTTTATTACCCGCCACCAAGGTACGCTGTTGTCCCCATCCAAAGTGTGGAGCACCCAGCCAACTTGGCGAGCAGCCCTAGGACTACCGCAAGTAGCAGCCACTTGCCCATAGCTAACCAACTTACCTTTAGGCACTTCCTGCACGTGTTTTTTCACTAGTTCTTTAAAGTTCATCTTGTATATCTAGCCTGCTCTCAGTATATCAAATTTCTCGTCTTTTCAATCCCCTTGCTCAACTCCTTTTAGGAAGCTATAATACTTGCACTATTAACATATATTTATGGGATTAAAAGATGTACCATTTGGCAGCTTAGAAAAATTCAATGTGATTATTGAAATTTCTCAAGGTAGCCAAGATAAATACGAAATTGATGAAGAACTTGATGTTCTTAGACTAGACCGCGTTCTGTATTCTTCACAACGCTATCCATTTAACTACGGATTCATTCCACAAACTCGAGCAGATGACGGCGACCACACAGACGTCCTACTTTTTAGCACAAATCCAATTATAGCTGGAGCAGTTGTAGAAGCTCGAGCGATTGGTTTTCTAAACATGGTTGATGGCGGCGAAATTGATAACAAAATCTTTGCAGTTCCTGCAAAAGATCCTCGCTTCACAAATGTTCATTCATTTGCGGAAATCTCTGAACACACCCCCAAAGAAATTAAAAACTTCTTTGATACTTACAAATTGCTAGAGAATAAGACTGTCGAAACTGGTGAATTTGGTTCCGCAGACGAAGCGCTTCGGTACATCGAAAAAACTCGCAAAGTTTACGAAGCAGAACACAAGAGTTAAGCTACTGAACAGCGCTCAAACACTGTTCTTTTTCTGTACCAGACAAACTAGCACACATCATTTCTCTAACTGCCTTTAAATCGGCGGAATTGCTTGTGGAAGCATTTGCTCCTGCGGCGCCAGCTGCTGCAGCTGCGCTAGCTCCGGTCATTGCACTAAAGTCGCTAAATTGAATACCATTTGGTAATTCAAATTTACTATTATCTACTGACCAACTTTTGCAATCAAAATCATAATTTTTATCTGGGTCCACCGACTGAGCTTGCGCACTCGCATCTGTTTTAGTGTTAGCATCTAATGCCATTTTAAAACCAGTTGCAGAGCCGTCAGTCCAGAAGTAACTGGTTGAACCGTCGTAGATCATATGTGAGACTACCTTTACATTATTCGTTTCTGTATTAAAGTCACCACGCATTTTTCCGCCCGCTACGTACATTGTTCCGGACGATTGTGTTGCATCTTCTTTGGATGAGAAAGTACACTGTTGGGATTTACCAGCAGCAATTAACGATTTAATCGAACCAGTTTCCGCGCTTGTCTCAGTTGCGGAATTAGCAGATTGATTCTCCCCTGCTACATTATTCTCACTTTTTCTCTGAGAAAGAAAATACGCACCCCCTCCAATTACCACGACCGCCAATATGACGGCAATCACTTTGTTGTTCATAATATTATGATTAATATTCTTGGCTTGAGTATAGCAAAAAATCTGCCATTAGGCAGATTTTTTCTACATCATTAATTTAAATACGATAGCGATGATTTCCATGCAGATTAGAGAGGCCATTGTGGAAATGACTAACTTCTTGGTCATCCAACCTTCTGGAGCGCCGCCAAACATTACTGCTGCAGCTTGAGTCGGCAAGATGAATCCTAGCCAGAACATCAGCGCTACACAATAAATGCTCCAATCGGTATTAATCACGCCTAGAAGCTTAGCGAATACGACAGTAGTGATGATTGTGAAGACGAGCTGCAACCCGAGCAATTTCCACATCCCTGCCATCATTTCCTTTTGCTTGTCTGCAGCAACTTGGTCGAAGCCATGCATCTTACCCCAAATTTTACCGAATAATGGCATGTACCAAATCCAGCTAAAAATGAACTGGGCAATTGTAGCAACGGCGATTACCCCATAATTTAACTCTGTCATTATTTTCCTTTCGTGCTGACCGTGTATACGGGCAGCACCTTATTGCTTTTATTATACCACCAAGTTTACCACTCGGCCTGGAACATAAATAAACTTCTTCGGCTCTTGCCCGGTAAGAAGTTCTTGAATTCGAGCGTCAGCCATGACTATTTCTTTCAGCTCATCTTCTGTAATTTCGGCAGCGACATCTATGCTGGTGCGGAGCTTACCATTAATTTGAATTGGCATAGAAATAGTTTCCACTTTGACTAACTCTGGGTCGAACTGCGGCCACTGGGAAATGTGAATAGATGAAGTCTCGCCAAACATAGCCCACAACTCTTCAGCCATGTGTGGTGCTATTGGAGCTATTAACGAAATGTAAAGCTTGAGGTCTGGAATGGAGACTGTGTGATCTTGAATATCGTTCAAGCACATCATTAAACTCGCAACGGCTGTGTTGAATTTAAAAGCTTCAATGTCGCTGCTCACTTTTTTTATTGCTTTATGTATGGCTTGCTTAGCTTCGATGTCTGACTGCGGCGCATTGTCGGTATTACCTTTTTCTGCAAAACGCCACACGCGTTCTAAGAAACGACGCGAACCCATTAAATCATTATCATTCCATGGCGCTGGTTTTTCGTACGGTCCAATAAACATTTCGTACATACGGAAGGCATCGGCACCAGCGTCGTTAACTACATCTTCGGGACTGCGGCTATTCCCCTTACGCTTGGAAATTTTTGTACCGTCGTTAGCTAAAATGTACCCAAGGAATTCTAGGCGTTCGAACGGTTCTGGGAAATCTACCATCCCGGCATCTTGCATCATCTTGTGCCAAAAACGAGCGTAAATTAAATGCGCTACAGCGTGGTCTGCACCAGAATATACATTAACTGGACCCCAATATTTCGCAGACTCTTTGGAAAAAGGTTCGTTTGGATTTTTTGGATCCATGTACCTGAGCCAGTACCAAGATGAGCCAGCCCATTGCGGCATAGTATTGGTTTCGCGAGTGGCAAAAATCCATCCGGCGTCGCTTGCATCTGCTACATCTGTGCTTTTAACTTCGCCAGTTTCAGGATTAATTTGCGCGTTAACCCAATCTTCAATACCAGCCAAAGGTCCTTCGATATTACCGGTTGGTTGATAACTTTCCACCACCGGAAGTTGCATTGCTACGAGGTATTCGGGAAGTACAGGGACCGCGTAATATTCAACATCTTCTTCAGTGTAAGTAACAGGTTCTTTTGGTAGCCATTCTCGTACTGGACCAGCGGCAAGTTTTTCGTAATCCTCTTTACCCTGCACCCACACAATCGGGAACGGTTCGCCCCAAAATCGTTGACGAGAAAAAACCCAATCTCGAATCTTGTAGCGTTTTTGCGGGGTGGCTTTGACTAGCTCGCTAGCTTTGGCTATGTCTAAAGACTGAAACTCAAGGATTGATAAATCCAAAACCTGTGCCATTTCTTTATCGCGTTCATCTAAATGTGGCACGGCCATAACTGCGCCAGTGCCATACGACGAAAGTACATAGTCCGCAACGACAATTGGAATTTGCTGACAAGTTGCTGGGTTTGTCGCCGTCACACCTTCAATCACAACGCCAGTCTTTTCTGTTGTGACTTGCCTATCTAATTCGGTTTTTTGTCTAGCTTGCTCTATGTAATCTTCGATGTCTTTCGTGTTGCTGGCATGGGCAAGTAGTTGTTGTACAAGTTCAATGTCTGGAGCCAACACCAAGAACGTTGCTCCTGGTAATGTTTCAATTTTGGTTGTATATACCCGCACGTTAATTCCAGCACTCGTCGCAAATTCAAATTCATGACCAACGCTGCGGCCAATCCAATTGCGTTGCGCGTTCTTAACTTTCTCGGGCCATTTAGGTAACAAGTCGAGGTCATCAATTAAACGATCGGCATACTCAGTAATTTTAAGCACCCACTGACGCATTGGAGTTTGAATAACAGGAAAACCACCGCGCTCAGATTTTCCATCAACAATATCTTCATTCGCAAGCACCGTGCCAAGTTCGGGACACCAGTTCACAACAGTATTTTTATTTACTGCCAATCCCCGCTTAAAAAATTCCAAAAAGATTCGCTGCGTGTGTTTGTAATATTCCGGGTCAGTCGTGTTAACTTCGCGCGACCAATCATAACCAATGCCAAGCATTTTTAACTGGCGCTTGAAAGTCTCAATATTTCGTTCAACAGTTACAGTCGGATACTCTTTATTCTCAATCGCAGTTTCTTCTGCGGGCAAACCAAACGCATCCCATCCCATTGGGTGAAGCACGTTAAAGCCATTCATGCGTTTGAATCGTGAGTAAACATCGGTCGCTACGTAACCACGTGGATGTCCAACGTGCATCGAACTGCCAGATGGATACGGAAACATATCTACTACAAAAGCGGTGGGCTTTTTTAATTTGTCGGTAGAGTTACTGGCTTCGTAAATCTTGTCGGCAGCCCATTTTTCCTGCCATTTGGTTTCAAAATTTTTCGGGTCAAATTCCATAACAGAGGCTTAGTTATCAATAAATATGTTGTAATTATAGCAAAAAACCGCCACGAGGGCGATCTTTATTGACCATCTAGGTCACACGATAAAAAAGTCTTGTGGCTGCCCAAGTGGGACGAATTTAAAGCTATCAATTGGGAACAATACTTTGATAGTCCTGAGGTAAGTATAAAGCAAATGAACGAATTACTACAACCAACTACTGCTTGAGGATTGCTAGCCTAAAATAAAAGGGCGCGAGAGATATCCAGTCTCTCACGTCCTTTTTTAGTCATACTTTCAGTTCAACCGATCCGCCAAGCTGGTTGGTTGATGCAAACGGTTCCAACGTGGGTCGGACTTCATTTTGAAGGAAATCATCCACCATCTCGGGAATACCGCCAATGAAGTTAGTTGGTTCCAGGATGGTATCCAGCAAGCCGTGAATCGGGGCAAAGTATGAAGTACGACGTATGCGCTCAATGAGATCATTGTCGCTGCCTTCAAACTTCACGTTATCTCCCGCTTCTTGCGAAAGGACCCGAAGTTGTTCGTGGCATTCCTGGCGGTCGCCCCCGGCGGTTACCATCGCCATAATGATGTCCTCGGTAGCCATAAAGGGAAGTTCCTCTATAACATGCCGATGAATCACTTTGGGGTAGACAACCAAGCCCTGCCCGATGAACTGCATGATAATCAGTAGCGCATCGGCAGTAAGAAAGGCTTCGGCAAGGTAAATGCGGCGACCGGCGCTATCGTCGAGCGTTCGCTCGAAAAGTTGCGTCATATGAGTCATTGCCGCTTCAAGTGCTAAAGCGAGAGGATGCCGTCCCAACGAACAGCCCCGTTCTTCGGTCATCGGATTGCGCTTGTACGCCATTGCTGTTGAACCGACTTGTGATTTTCCGAACGGCTCTTCAATTTCTTTCTTGCTCTGGAGAATTCTGAGGTCGAGGTTCATTTTGTGAACGCTCTGTCCCAGACCTGCCAGCGCATTGAGAACAATGGTATCCACCTTGCGGGGATAGGTTTGTCCGGTAATTCGGAAAACGTTATCGAACCCGAGCTCGCTTGCGATAATACGATTCATCTCGTTGACTTTGTTCAAGTCGCCATCGAATAATGAGAGAAAACTTGCCTGAGTGCCGGTGGCACCTTTGGAACCAAGGAACTTGAGATTTGAACCGACTTCAATCAGTTCCTCAAGATCCATCAGCAGGTCAACTATCCACATGCACGCGCGTTTGCCCACGGTAACTAGCTGGGCAGGCATCAAGTGCGTAAAGCCCAGACAAGGCAGAGCTTTGTGTTGTTCGGCGAATTGCGAGAAATTATGAATCCCTCGCGCCAGTTTAACCGCTAACATTTCCAACCCTTCTCGCATAAGGATAAGATCAGTATTGTCAGTGACATAGCAACTGGTAGCTCCTAAGTGAATGATCGGTGCAGCCGCAGGGCAAAGTTCGCCGTAAGCACGAATATGTGCCATTACATCGTGGCGAGTTTTTGCCTCAATTTCTGTTACCCGGTCGTAGTTGATGTCATAGAGATGAGCTTCCATCTCCACGATTTGCTCGTCCGTTATATTCAAGCCGAGCTGTTTTTGTGCCTTTGCCAATACCAGCCATAGTTTCCGCCAAGTGCTAAACTTGCGATCCTCGGAGAACAGAGCCTGCATCTCCTCGGAGGTGTAGCGAGAAACTAACGGCGTCCGATAACGACTTCTGTCGATTTCAACAACCATAAATATGCACGCTCCTATTTGAAAGTAGTATATGAACCCTCGTTCAATTTGTCCTAGCTGGTTATTATACGAAAAAAGCCCTTGAGAATCAAGAGCTTTTGGTTACGAGAGTATTTGGTCCCACTGAAGTTCTCGTAGATTAGAATCAATCTCTTCGCGTTGACATCATTAACATACGACTCTGATAAAGAGCGTAGCATGGCCCCAGTTCGCGGCCATTTTATTTTGACTGCATCGCTCATACCTCTATACTTTTCTGCCAGACTTCGATCTTGACTGCCGCCATCGTCTAAGCTGCGTGTAACTACGCCGCGGCTGTTATTAAGTTCAACTGAAATGTGTCGGTCTATGGTTTCGTTGTTAAGGTTTTCTATTAGATTACGTACCGCAATATGCAGTCAAGCTCCATCGCTATCGCCGGGAGTGTGGGCGAGCATAAAGGCAATACCCAAATCGCCTTCGGTTACATGGTTAGTTTCAGCGCATTTAGAACGCGCTTTCTCAACCCATTCTGTTAATTCTTTTTCGTCTAACGTTCCATCATCTTTTAAGCCCGGCATTAAATGCGCTAAATGTAAAAGCTCGCGCGAATTCTTTGTTTGATAATTCCCCTCGTTCATATATTTGTTTAAAAACATTTCCTAAGTAGAATGCATCCATGGTATCAGGCTGTAAATCTTTTTCGTCCAAAGAAAGAACTTCCTCCAATAAGCGCTTTAAGAGCAGGCTAGAAATTGAAGCGTGGGGATCTCCAGCAATTTTCAACGCAACACCACGTCAGCGCTGGTTTTTTATTAGCCTCATCCAAATGCATTGACAAAAACTCACATAATTGCCATAATGCTACATCATCAGGTGGCATCATTGTGCCAATCTATTTTAGGAGGAAAAGATATGTCTGAGATCGAAACGAACTTATATGGATTTGGCGCGGCTTTATCCAAAATTAACGAACCCGGTTTTACGCTAAAAGCAATTATCGGGGGCAGAGAAACGAGGCAAAAGGCAGTGATCGATGTAATTAGGTTAGGGATTGAACAAAAAACCTTTACCGAGATACGAGGCATTAACGCTAAGTTCAACGAAGAAGGTTTCAGCAAAAATTTGCTTTCAGTTCTCAAAGATAAATCTATTCTTATCAATGAAGTCGGAAAAAGGAATCGATGGGCGTTGTCCCCCAATATAGTTTCCTATATAACCGACGTCCCGGATCAACCAGCATTCCAGCCCGGTGGCAGGAAACTAGAAGCCTCACCGAACAAGTCTCCTGAACCGAACTTACAAGGAAAGTTCAAAGATCTTTGGGAATTCTTATCGAATCATCCCGATCGCGAACTAGACTTATTACTTCTCACTCAAGAGATTGTCGAAGAGGCTGCAGGGAAATTTAAAGTCGAAAAGCAATTCGTATGGGACACTATACGCAAGCTCGAAAACCAAAGCCTGTTAAAGCGTTCCGGTAGAAAAGACAGTGGGATGGTCATCGAATTTAAATCATCTTTTGCGAAAACACCAGGCGCAAAGGAAGAAGACCCTGTAATCCCTGAGTCAGACGACTTAACCACTGGCGCTCAAACTGGGATATCCGACAATAATATCGTCGAACCTACCATACCCGAATCACAGCAGTCGGCTACAAGTGTGCCACGAGTGCAACCTAAACCTAATTCCGCAAAGGGAAATACAACCCTCTCGGAACTGCGTTCAACCTTAGAAAACGAGATAGCGGAGAGCGAGATGCAAATCAGCTCGATGCAATCAAGTCTCGAAGTTATGGAAGCGAAGCACGCCGATAAGGTGGAGTTTCTCCGTAAGATTGAGGAATATTGCCAATAGGTTTTTAGTCAATCGTTACGTAAGTCGAGTAGTTATAACACTGCTCGACTTATTTTTTGTTCAAATTTAAAAGGCAGATACTAGATAATTCTAGATCTGCCTTAATAACATTGTAAGGAAACTTAATCCTCGCGAAATATATGATTTACTAAATCCTCTCTTTCGCAATCTATTAACTCTCCCAACTCAGTTATGCGAAAAACTTCACCTTCTAACCATAATTCATCCTCCCAAAAATTCTGCTCCGGTAATACCAGCCAAATACGAAATGTAATTTGTCTGATTCTCTCTCTGGTGACTCCGTATATTTCACCGGTTTCTTCCAAAGTCTTTGGATCTAACGATTCGTCCAGCCCGTACCTTGTTCTAAACACCATCTGATTTCTAGCTGGGAAGCTAGACAACTCGTTAAGCAATTTTCGAACATTTCTACAGGACTTTAACAATTCTTCTTTAGCCCAAATTAATTGATGCGGTTTCAACGCACCTCGTTCTTCTAAGAACGAAGATGCTGTAAACCCCGCCTCAAAGCGATCACTCTCAGTATTATTTCCCGCCAAGTCGTCTAATGACACTGTAGTCATCTTCATACTCTTAAGGGCTTTAGCCACCTCGTCAGTGGGTAAACTCAACTGATTGGCTATTTCCGCTTCTTCAGGTTCTCTTCCTAAGCGAGTGACCAACTCAGCTGAAGCTCTGAAGATTTTATTCCATAATTCCATCATATGCACAGGAACTCGGATAGTCCTGGCATAGTCATATATACCTCTAGATATTGCCTGCCTTATCCACCATGTGGCGTAAGTTGAAACAGTAAAACCCTTGGTATGATCATACAGGTCAATCGCTCTCATTAACCCAATATTACCCTCCTGGATTAAATCCATGTAGTCCAGGCCTCTACCCCGGTAACGACGAGCTATCGCTACAACTAATCTCAAATTATGAGATATCAGCAAGTCTCTCGCTTCCTGATCGGCATGATTCTGAAGCCTTTTGGCTAAGGCATTCTGCTCGCGATTATTCAAAAGGCGAAATTGTCCAATTTCGCTAAGATATGTCGCTAAGATATCATCATGCACATCCCCATGGAGTCGATATACTAACTGTCCTAAATTAAGCCCCTCAACAAAGGAGCGATTGTTTGCGGTACGTTCTTCAATTACATCAAACATCATTTCCTCCTCTTGGTGAAGTCGCTATCCCTAATACCTATTTGTAGGTCTTCGAAAATATCAGGTGCTTTTTTTATGCCCACGGGAAGATTGATAGTCAAGTTTTGAGTATTTTGCAATGCATTCTTAGCAGCAACTTTGCTTGCCTCACGCTTGCTTCTACCTTTTCCTCTCTCTATCAACAATCCAGCCACAGAAACACCAACCGTCCATTCAAGTGCTTCATCGTTAACCACCTTTTTAAGAACATTATACTGTGGGGTTTGTCCGAATTTCTCTTGCGCTATAGTTTGCAAAATTGACTTAGGGTCGAATTTTGCAACCGCCTCCTTAGAGATTGCGTCCATTTCGAGCCTTGAAAATAAATGCTTTTCAAGAAGACCTTTAACGACTGCGTAATCATAACCACAATCGATAAATACAGCACCCATTAAAGCCTCGAAAACGCATGCCAAAATATAATCATCAGCGCGTGCACCTCGACGTTCTTCGCCATTACTTAATAGCAGGTATTGACCCAACTGCAACCTTTCGCCGATCTTGCTCAATTTTTCATTTGAGGTAAGAAGCGGCATATAGTCGGTTAGCTCTCCTTCCGGGGCGCTCGGGAATTTTGCATACAATTTATCGCATGCAATAAGATTTACTACCCGATCACCTATGAACTCGAGCCGTTCGTAGCTTTGTGAAAGCACCCTGTGGCGATTTTCATTCAGATAAGAACGATGAGTAAAGACTTGGTACAACAGCAGAACACTTCGGAAGCGATAGCCTAAAAGGCTATACAGATCTTCCCAGTCCATCTTAGTCTCCATAAAATTTCCTCCTGAAACTTTGAAATCTACAAAAAATTTGGATTTAGAAAATCCTATTCTCAACTCCGAGAATAAGAAAACATAACAAATTTACGAGGAAAAGTCAAGATTTACATAATCTAATCGTTCTTGTAATGACCAAAGAAATCTAGCAAATATTCAACTAACTGAGGGGAAAAATGCTCTACCGCCATAGCCCTATCGTCCAAAAACTCTTTGAACCACTCAGGGTGTTCTTGCTCCTGCCTGTGAGCAACCTTGTTTATTTTTGAAACAATACGCCCTAATTGAGCCGCAACTTCCTTCGAAGTTAACCACCCAGACGGTGCAGTTTCTGTGATTTTATATTCTTCTTCCATTGCTTTTACCATAGCCGGTGCAAAATATTCTCTGCTTCTACCATCAGGACCTAAATATTGACCGAACCATTCTGGGTGTTTATTGTGTGCATCGTCAACAATTGGTAAAAGTAATTTAGACCGTCGTCCTAAAAATAAAGCTAAGTCAGCCTGACTCATCCAACCCGCAGGAACTTCTGCGTACTTGCGCTCAATCATTTCATTCGCAATTAACATAACCTGATCGGGAGAAGTAACTACATTTGGATTTTTAGATTTAAGTTCTGAAGTCCTTTCATCATCCAACGCTCGGACTGTCGAATCTTCTACTATCTCAGCGAATGTTACTTGAATATTTTTTCCAGTTGAATTTTTGTCAATGAAGTCTACAACCGTACTTTCTTTTTCAGGGTTATCAGGATCCAAACGAAGCACCCTGCCGGCCCGTTGTTCCGCCACTACTTTCGATAAAGTTGGGCGTAAATTTAAACATACCGAAGCAGAGGGCTCGTCATAACCCTCGATAAGTATATCTGCATTACACAATACGTTAATTTTTCCAGTATTGAGAGATTCTTTTAATCTATTCTGATCTGTCATGCTTTGCTTGCCATGCATAACATCAGCCATAATTCCATAATCTGAAAATAGGTCTGCGAGTTTTTTAGCATGATTAATACCTGAGCAATATGCAATAGCTTTCTGTCCGTCGAATAATTCTTGGTACAAATCTACGGCAGCTTGATTTCTCGCAGCTATATTAACCGCTTTTTCAAGGTCTGCTATATTATATTCTCCACTGCCAAATGTAGGGACTTCACTTATATCGACCTCAGTTTTTACAAAAATAGTAGAGAAAGGGGCAAGCATTTTTTCTTGCACAGCTTCCTTTATACCCATGGTATGGATTTCATTCTCTAAAATATTGGACACCTGCTTTGCTTCAGAAAATTTGTCAGTGGCGGTAAATCCAATTTTGATAGCATTTTTAAACTGTTTAACTGCCGCCATACGCTGTGGGGTTAAAGAGCGATGCGCTTCATCCAAAATCAAGCAATCAAATTCTTCTGGATCTAACTTTCCATTTCTTAGTTCCGATAAAAGAGACTGGTACGTGATAATACTTACTTGCTTTCCCCTTTCTTTTGCTTCTCCGTATATCTTACCGACTTCTAAATTGTCGGTAAATTTATCTAAAGCATTTTCTGTTTGCTCCAGTAATATTTTTTTCGGCACCACTATTACAGTTTTTTGACCAAGCGCCTCTACAAACTCAGAAAAAATAACAGTCTTGCCCGTCCCTGTAGGTAATTTAATATATCCTTCTGTCTCGCTCTTTTCCAAAAAATTCCGCAAATCTTCAAACACAGTTAGCTGTTTATCTCTCAAAGTTTTTTCACTGCTTTCTTTATGATGTTCAATAATATATCGGTCTAATGAATTTAATACATAAAGCCACTTAGAAAACTCTTCGATTTCTGGTTCATCTAACTGTTGAACCTCTCTACCTTTTTCCCTCAACAACTCTAAATAAATTTCGTACCTTTTTGGAAATTTTACTTTTAGCTCATCAACAGATAACCCAAAAACCTCTTCTTTAGAAGAGGTGGGGACGATGTGTTGATCGACCAAAATTTCATCTACCTTTTCAGTTTGAGCGTTCAGAGCTTCAAAAGTTTTTTCCCGGAAACCGCTTGATTCACTATTCATAATAGGATTATATCACTTTTTATAACCCTTGTACTTCTTACTCCTTTTGGCTAAAGACAAGGAAATTATCCTAGGGTTTATAAAATAGTGTTTACTATTCCGAAAATTTGGGTTCTCAGCAAGTAAAATACTACTAACAAGACCAGAGCACCAAGCAAGGATGAGTAAGAAAGATATTCAGCGTCATTGCTTTGCAATCCTATAACCAACCATACTTCATCTATAACAAACCCCAAACCCATCGCCAAAATAGCTACTTGTTTAAAGAATAGAGCTGCGACGATAAGCAATAAGCCATAAACATAGTGATGAATTCGAAAACCTTTTAACGTGGGTTTGGGTACGATATTTCTTTGTGATTTTGACTGCAGTACTGCTGCGCCATGCAGAAAAATTCTAATTACTAGCACAGTAACTAAAATGATTATAAAAAAGGAATTGTGAGTTAGCATAGCAGATATATATTAATAACTATTGCGGTAACTTCCCTCTACTATTATAGTTATACAAGAAACTAGGAGGACTTAACATGAAAGGCAATAGTAACGGGCATAATGGATCAGATAAAAAGGAAGAATCATTGTACACAAAGGGTGATCTGGAGTTTCTGAGAGAAAATCTCGGACTACTCCTAGCACTATACAAAAATAAAGAACCTGAGAATAACCTAAAGATCGGGTTGAGACTTCTTTCTCTCGCAGACCTTGAAAGCGAAATTACTAACAAGAGCCATGTTGGTTACGAATGCCTCATCGTGTTCGGAACTTGCCTAAAGCTCAGTTCCGGCGTAAAAGAAGGATACGAAAAGTTTATTGGACTTCTGAAGAGAGAAATAGACTTCAAGAAAAAGTAAGATTTCCATTCAAGCCTTTGAAATGCAAAAGCTCCATATAGCAATGTATGAAGCTTTTTTTATTTCTATATTAAACCGATTTTGTAGCTACTTCTAAAATGTAACCATCAAGGTCTTTAAAGTCCACGGTATAGGCTAGTTTACTTTCATAAGTATAATTCATGGGTCCTCGAATAATAAAAGCGTTTGTATTCTCTAGCCACCCACCGACTTTATTAACTATAGCTTCGGAGTCGGCAAAGAAGCAAATATGACGAGGTCCTGCATTTTTAACAAAACCCACCGTTTGTTCAATAAAGTAAATTTTAGTTTCACCATTCGTAAAACCGTTGGAGTCCACCGGTTGCCAACCAATCAATTCAAATAGTTGTTTATAAAAAACTAGTGACCTTTCCAGATTACTTACCCAAAATTCAATGTGTTTGATGCCAGTATTCATAAATTTAAATTATTTCAAAGCGAATATCACAATAGATAAGATGATAAACACACCGCCAAATATTTCTCTAAAATAGACAGGTTCCTTATATTTCCACCTACCAATTACCATTTCAGCTACAGCTTGCTTGGAGAATCCAGGACAATTCGCAATTTTGATACCTTTGCTATTTGCAACTTCTAAATCAACCATGAAATATCCTGTGTGAGGTAATACAATCAATTTCAAATTATCTGTACCATTTAAAATGGTAGCTGTGACTGGACAAAGGAAACCATCGACAACTGCAATATCTACATCTTTCAACCTTTCGATTGCTTCTTCTTCAGTGCGAGTATTATCAAATACGATAACATCACCTAAATTGCGAAGTCGATTTAAAAAATCTTCACTAAGAAAACATTCGTTTAAAATAGCTATTTTCATAATACTTATACTTTAGTGATTTTTTTGGAAACTGCTCCTGTAAATAACCGATAAGCAGGTCTATTTTCTTTCTTATAAATAATAGGTACGCCTAATATCTCTTTGCAATTACTACAAATAAGATTCTTAGAGGAATAAGTAGTAATTCCATTGATACGATCAAAATACATTCTCTTCAGAATACCAGGTCCATCTTTTTGATAATGACATAACTTATGCCCACACTTTTCACACGATATCTCTAAAAGACGAGAGTAGCCACCTCTAACCTTTTTATATTTATCGTTAACGAACTGCGTTTTCATGGCTTAAGAATAACATAATATAAATTAACAAAAAACCGCCTTCTCGGCGATCTTAGTTTTTGACGCGTCTCGTGCGGGATAACCTAGCACGAGTTGGCTGGGGTACCAGGATTCGAACCTGGGATCAGCGGACCAGAACCGCTTGCCTTACCGCTTGGCTATACCCCAATATAATTTTCTTCTCTCAACTAGTTTACGCGCAAAGTTGTTCTGGCCGCTACGCGGACCTCTACTTATTAACGGCCTGCCTTCGGCAGACCTATGGCGCTTGCCTTACCGCTTGGCTATACCCCATCAATTTTGCAAATTTTTCGAAGATTTGCACTGCAACCCATGAATTATATGATATAATAAAGAAAAGCTCAATCCTTTACACTAGCTTCAGGACTTCGGAAACAAAAATGCTCAAAATCACTAAGTATCTCTTTTACCTTTTAATTGCACTTCTCATTTGGGCCTTATTTTGGTTTTTACCAAAGTACTCCTACGTGCAAAAGAATCCCGGCTACTGCGCCAACTTAACAAAACACCTGTACTACTGTGGTACTCAAGCGGACTTAAAGCAAATGTTCGAAACCACTTTGGAAAATAAAGATGCAATCCGCGAGCAAATCGAAAACAACATCGAAATAAACAACACAAACAAATGAGACACATCCCCCGCAGTTCCAGAATTTTTATCGGCCTTGTAATAATTACTTTCGCGTTGACTTACATCGCGTTAAGTCTTTCATCTTACAAAGCTGATTTTATTTTGCAAGATCTTCAGTCTCAAGCTCAAACCAGCAAAGATAAGCTCAACGCTTCAGGGCAAACTCCACAAGAAACTCCACGCCCCTTGCTCGACACAACCGACTGGAAAACCTACATCGATAAAAATTACCCAATCTCTTTTCTCTACCCGAAGACTTGGAAAGTTAGTTCATCAATAAACAAGTTGGGATTTTACGATATCTATTTAAATCCTGGTGCTAAGTATTTTGATATTCATATTTACATTGATGCCAAATCATACGCTGGCCTTGAAGGTCTACCGCAAACCCCGACCAAAGTCGGCCAGCAAACTGGCTTCTCCGTCTCTCAAAATTTAATTGGAATAAAAGTGGGGGAGAGTTACTATACTTTTGATGGTAGCATGAACAGTACTCACACTGATGAGTTCAATACTCTACTGAGCACAGTTAAATTTGAGTAGAGTCGTTTTGATTTTCAGGCTCAGGCTTAGTCTCAACGGCGTCGATTGCAGCATCGTTGCGTGCCCCGCCATCTAACACCCCACTAACAATTCCCCAAAATCCTAGCACTAACGCGCCCACTAGATACTTGTCTGGGAGCGAATCATCAGACCGAAACGCGAATCCAAATAGCCCAATTGCGAATAGAATTACGCCCACAATGCGAGCGTAATTTTTTGTTTGCCTTAATACCGGCAAGCCCTTTTGTAATATAATTGATAGTTTCATAGCAAAGAGAATCATAGCACAAAAAAACTCCCCTGTTTAGAGAGAGAGTTTTTTTGTGGAAGGCTTGCGCCAACTTCCACCACCCTCCGACCTTTGCTTGATAACCGATTAAGTAAATTACACTATTACCCCGCCCCCTACGCAAACTTTTCCGTCGTACAGAACTAAACTTTGGCCGCTAGCAACAGCTTGCTGAGATTTTTTAAATTTAGCTAAAAATCGACCACGGCCAAGATCAGAAATAGTTACTGGGATTAAGTCACCTTGATGTCTGAATCGTCCCTGTAACTTTGCTTCCGATTTTGCTTTTGAACGCGCACTTGAACCTGCAGAATTTTTTAACACAGAGAACAGGGGAGTGGTAATCCAATTTAAACTATGTAGTTCAACTTCGTTTACTTCCAGGGCTTTATCTTTTGGATCGTTCGTGACTACTAGTTCATTTTTCTTCAGATCTTTACGGGCCACGTACCACGGACCGCCAGCACCCACGCGCACTCCTTGGCGTTGACCAATGGTATAATACGCCAACCCTTGATGCTCGCCTATCTTTTTCCCAGCCGCGGTGACAATTATACCAGACTTAGGTTTTAATTTTTGATCCAAAAATTCCTTAAGGCGAATTTTACCCACAAAACATAAGCCCATGCTTTCTCGCTTTTCGGCATTGGGCAATCCGATCTTCTTCGCTAATGCACGCACGGCCGACTTCTTCATTCCGCCAATTGGAAAAATAAGATGGGGGAGTTGGGGAGTGCGAATATTGTATATGAAGTATGTTTGATCTTTAAATTCATCGGCGCTGCGGACTAGGCGGTAGCTTGATTCATCACTATTAGCCACACCCAAAGCCTTCAAAGCAGAGGCTTTTTTAGAAAATGATGACTTCCCCACCGCTTTTTCATTTTTAAAGTTATCCACAGGTGCTACTTTTACGACCTGTGAGTAATGTCCAGTCGCCACATAATCAAAACCATTTTTAATGGCCCAGTTGTACAACAACTTAAATTTAATTTCTTTGTTACACATTACATCTGGGTTCGGGGTTCGTCCGGCTTTGTATTCAGTAAAAAAATAGTTCAACACGTTCTTCTCGTATTCTTTTTCAAAGTTCACGGTATGCATGGGTATGCCCAAGAACGCTGCCACGCGCAATGCATCTTGCCGATCCTGCAACCACGGACATTCATCTAATTTAAGTCCCCTTGTTTGCGAATAATTTTTCATGAAAGCCGCCTCAACTTCGTAGCCCGCTTGAATTAATTTCCACGCTGAAACCGCTGAATCAATTCCACCTGATAGCGCCATTAAAACGCGTGGCTTTTTAGCTAAACGCGTTTTTTGATCTTTTTTCACTGATTTTAAGGCTTTTCTAGGCATATTTAGCTTATTTTAGCAGTATATTGACAATATTGCAAGTTTGTGATATAATGCTTTTGATGTTGATTTAAGTCAACTTATAAAATCTCGGAGGATATTTAAAATGAAAACTGCAATCACAACATCTTTTGCAGGCACTTTCTTTGTTGGGCTAATGATGGTGGTTTGGCAAGTACAATTATATACGCCAAACTCACTAACGCTGGCAGGGAATTTATCCTATAACACGGGGGTGTTTCTAACTGCGGCTTGCGCGGTAGGTACGTTGATCGGGATCCGAAAATGGATCGTGAGAAATGTGCGTCCGGCGATTTTTGCAGGCCTGCTGGGTTTACCTGCAGGCATTGCGGCACCGGGGTTCTACTACAACCCTATTGATATCATGATCGCGGGAATAATTTTCCCGATCATGTGTTGGGTTGGCTCTCAAGCCTTTGGATCAAGCGACGACTCAGTCGGCGTAAAATCTTAGTTTTAGCATAAGCGGCCAGAGATTAATTTCTCTGACCGCTTTTCATTTTATCTCAAAGTTATTACCCCATCATGCTACCAAACTTTGTTTGCAGCATTTTTTTGTGTTTTGAGTTTACGTCTTCAACTGCTTCGCGGATGTTACGGGCGATGTCTCCCCTGTCGCCAACAACCGCATCAGACACTTCTACGCTTTTTACTTTCCAGTTGCCATCAATTGTAATCTTAACTTTCTCACCAGGCGACTTCCCTGTTATTTCTTCTGAACCAAGCATCATTTCGATCTGCTTAGCTTGCTTGCGCATTTCATTAATGTCTTTGATCTTATCAAACATTCCCATAAA
>CAZLAR010000002.1:0-38832 GCA_964557735.1 uncultured Candidatus Saccharibacteria bacterium | reverse complement strand
CAGTGCCACCCTTGCTTTGGAAATTAATAGAGCCAGCGCCAGTGTTGGTGGCGTTTGTGTTTCGACCGAGAGTGATTACGGGGCCGGCTGTGCCGTTACCAAGATCTTGAGATAAAATATCCATATCGCCAATGTCTGAAAAAGTAACTATTGGAGAACTTGCTAGGGCTCTACCTGATGAGATGATAAAATCATGGCTTGTATTAACACCTATAGCATACTCATTGCCTTCGTAGGTATTAAATCCAATAGCTGAAGCGTTACTACCATTATTGACATAGATCACAGGATAATCGCTAGCTGCATAATTACCCTTGAATATTGCCACATTTATAGTATCACTGGTCGGGGCAATAATATGCAGTGATGCACTTGGCGCAGTAGTCCCAATCCCCACATTCCCCGCTTCAAAGATAGCAGCGTAGTTGTTGGTTCCTCCTGTTGCAGTAGCATATAGACCTACATTAGTAGAAGTACCGGTATGGGTGTTAGAGAAGTAACCACCATAGGTAGTTTGAGCTCCAGTACCGTTAGCTCCAGACATAGAGACGTTAATACCTTTTTGGTTATCTAGTCCTGCTGTACCAGTGACAGCAAGGTTAAGTAGAGAGCCTGAGGATAGAGAAGAAGAGGCAATGTTTAGACCTGTGCCTGTTGTTAGAGAGTTTACATTGAGAGCGAGGGCAGAGGCAGTTGTAGTTTGAGTAGTGTTAGCAGAGGTAATGCCTAGGTTTCCCGTTATCCCTACATCTCCCCCACTTGGGACAACTGTTAGGTCTCCCGTGGCAGTGGTGAGAAGATCTGCATAGTTAGTAGCGCTTCCATTGTTGTCATTATAGGTTAGGCGAAGATTAACTCCTGTAGCGGAGTTGATTTCCAGGCGTTTATCTGGGGCTGTGGTGCCGATACCTATCAAACCAGTACTTAATATTCTCATGTTTTCCGCAGCGCCATTATAAAACACGACTTCGTCTGCTCCAGCATCACCCGTAGAAACACTATTACCACCCAAGCTTAATCTGGCTCCGCCTCCTGCTGGAGAATTTCCAGCTCCATCTAGTAAAATACCTTCACCATTTCTGGAGCGAATAGTTAATGAAGAACTTGACCGTAACTCACCTGTGCCAAAATTTAAATATGAATCAAGGTCTCCATTATAGCCAAGGGTACCATCAATGCGTACATTACCACTATCAACCCAAAGAGCATAAGGATTGGATTGAGTAACATTAGCACCAGAAGCTGGAGGGCCGGCTATGTATAAGTTAGCTGATGCAGTGTAAGTTGTCGCAGAGCTAGCTGCAAAAGTTGGAACACCAAAAGAGTTAGCCACGGCAGAGGCTACAGTTCCTGAAGAAGATGTGTCGGTGTAAGTAGCGGCTGTACCTTGTAGAGCAATGCCGTTAACTCCCCAGGCAGTTTTAGAACGATTACCACCAAGCTCTAAGATTCCGTCAGGACTTGTGACGCCGATGCCAACCCCATTAGGATCAACTGTAATTGTGGAATTGGCACTAGCTGTGTTTGGTTGAATGGTAATTTTTCCATTAGTGGCTTGTGTAGTACCGCCTAGTAATAATTCAGAATATGTTTGAATACCTCCAATAACTGAAAGCACTTGAACTGTGTTTGACCCTCGAATGGTTGGCATTTGGGACGGATGCTGTAAATATATATCTCCTGTATCTGATAAGTGAATCTGCGAAGTTTCAATATCGTAACCATAGTTATCAGAATAAATTGATACTCCAGTTCCTAAACCAGGTCCTGGAGTCGTCGTCCCAATCCCTACACTACCAGCTTCAAAAATAGCAGCGTAGTTTAGTTGGGCTCCTGATGCAGTAGCATATAGCCCCACATTTGTTAAATCATTTGCTCCTGCAGAACGAGTTGAAGTAGATGAGAAATAACCAGAATAAGAAGATAAGACTCCGCCAGTAGTATTAAAGGTTGCCCCTGCGTTGCTAAAATTGGCTACGCGGTTGGAAGCGGTCTGGGCAGTAGCATTATTTAGGACATCTAAACGGTAAGCGCCGCCCAATCCACCTGTACCAATACCGACTGTGTTGGTAGCAGGAGCTACAGAAAATAGGCCATACAAAGTATCACCGTTAACAAGGAAGTATGGGCCATTACTTTGGTCTGGGTTAATTCCAAAAATTCTGGCGGAATCATTCCACTCTATTTCTTTAGTGCCATCGCCTCTATCGAATCGAAATCCACCTCTTACATGTAAGATGGAGCCAGAATTCGGACTAACTCCAATACCAACATCCCCAGTAGTATTAATAGTCAAGAACGGATTGGTGCCAGGAGTTCCGCCATCTCCAATTTGAAAGAGATCATCGTCATCATTTCCACCATCATCTGTAACAGAAAGCCAGAAGTCAGTATCTGACCCAGGTGTTGCCAAAACAATAGATGGGTCGATTTTAGAAATTGTTTGGTTAAATGTAAATGTATTAGCTTGGTTTACATAAGCAACGTTAGTAAGAGTACCAGCTGTATTAATGCTAACACCACCAACTTGCAGAGCGGTGGTGGCGTTAATGGTAGGCGAAGTTACACTAGTACCAACTGTAATAGCCGAGCTAAAACTCGGTACTCCTGCGTTAGCAACCAAGACAGTGTTTGCCCCACCTTGAGCAGTAGCTTGTATCGCACCAGTAGTATTTCCATAAAGAACGCCATTAGAAACAAAAGTAATTGCACCAGTACCACCGTTTCCAACTGGCAACGTACCATTAACTTCTGCAGTTGCTAAATCGACTGCAGTTGTAGTTGATCCTGTGCCACTAAAAAGTGAGGCCGTTAATGTATCAGAAACATATGCATCGGTGAGAGCTGTGCCATTCCAAATACCAGTTGTAATAGTGCCAGTGTTCGGTGTAATAACTAAACCGTTAATAGCTCCAGCATTTTGCAAAGCATAACCACCTGCATCGATTGCAGAAGTCCATGGAGTCTGCCCACCACCTGCACCACAAGCTGCGCCAGCTACGGAAACCAGTCCGTTGTTATCAGTTTGCAAACAACGCACACCGCTACCAGCTAAACCGGTTACAGTTGCGTCTCCAGTTAAATTAAAATCACCGCCAACGGCAAGAGTGTCTGTTGCATCGTCATATGAAAAATTAGCATTGTCTTGTGCAAGCACACCGAGTGGTCCAACAAATAAAATTGAATCCTCAGTTGCAGAAGTAATTGTTCCACCAATGGCCAATGTGCCGCCACCAGACGAACCGCCACCGCCTCCACCACCGCCACAACGCGTACCACGAGTAGTAACAATATTATTTGAATCAATTTGCACACAACCATCACTTCTATCTCCAGTCCCTGGTAAAATAAATCTCGCTGAAATTGCAAAAGCTAAATACTCTCTCACTACTTGGTCAATGTAACTTTCAATGCTTTCAGAAGAATAATTATTTACTACGATGGTGGACTCTGACGCAACTGTTCCTTCTCTTGCGTCATCGCTAATATAGTTACTTGTAATTACATTATTTTCAGATTCATCGTTAGCTGAAGCGACCACTCCATTTGTAACTTCTGGTCCACGTGGTTGAAATGGTACTTGCACTATTTTTTTAGGAGATGTACTTGCAACATATGTTTCAACGCCAAAGTCGTTACGCATTAATTGATCTAGTAAACCAATATTCTCTTCAATTTTTGACGCAAAATTAAAACCGCTCATCAACGCAGTAATGAACAGTACTTTTACAGCTACGAAAAACCACACTCTAAGGAAGCCAGTGCGCATTCCATAGAAAGCTGGGATTTCTTCTTTTGGTGCATGATGCCTGACAGCCAAGTCATGGATCATGTTAAAAGTTACTTGTGGCATTATCTTACCCCCCCAGACTGCGTAACTTTCTTTAACTGTTGCCCATGCTTATTTTTTTGTCTGGTTACATACCATAAAACCGCCTGGCGTGTAGTTAGCCAATCGCGGGAGATTTTAACTGCTGGAATTCTTCCTCTCCTAGAGAGTAACGACAGATATTCTGCAGAGTATTCTGTTGCTTTAGCAGCTTCAGATAAAGGGATTAACTTCCTTGGATCCGATAACAGCTGCTTCTGCTGCTCTTGCATGATAAATTTTAACTTTGTTTTTGTTTCGTTCGACTTCTATAAAAAGTCTTTTAATCACAAGTACTATTTTTGGTACATGTGATTGGCTAGCCGATACTTTATGTAGTTATTATAGCAAAAATATTGCTTTTTGTCAACGGTGGGTGTGTTTTATTGAACTTAGACTTCCCTATTGTAACTGGATTGTTCACAGATGATGATTTTATCGAAACTTTAGAAAAACTTTACGTCAGTTTTATCAGGCTTATGTAATAATTTTCCCAATGAATAATTAAATTGACACTTTAGATGAATCCACTTAAAATAAAATTAACAAGGGCCGAAACAGATAGAATTTCGCAAATCTTATCAGACATTGGAATAGTAATTGCAGCGGCTGTAATTTTGCCTTCAATTCTAAGCGAACTAAACATACCTAGAATTATAGTTGGTAGTATGTTCGCAATATTCTTTTGGTTAATTAGTATTAAAATTTCAAAAATATGGACCCAGTAATAATTATTTATTTAGTTATGGGAGTACTCCTCCTAATTACCTATCATTTAGTAAAACTAGGTGTAAAAAACACCAAGAAAAAGTAGCAAACATAAAACACCCTGCCTGATCTGAGGGTGTTTTTTAAAGTGTTGCTTTGTCTCTATATTTAATATAGACTATGAAAAACTTAAGGAGGCATTACGATGCAACAAATTGGGAAAGAAATTTTTCCGTATCTTAAAGAGGGTATGGAATTGGAAATTTTCTGTGACGGAAAGAAATTCGGAACTGGGCGGGTAACAGATGTAAAAAATGGTGTTGATGAAGATGAAATGCTCGAGCAAATTTTCTTCGTTGATTCCGAAGAATTAGGTCCAAGGTCAGAGTTTCGATTCATCGATCAACTGAACCCACGAGACAACGGATGGATACACTTTTTCGACCACCCACTTGCCGGAAGCGCTATGGTGCCGCTCGGCGCAAAAGTTACTTCCTTAAATGAGGGTATACCCCCAACATTCACTTTCGTTCCTAAAATCTAGGATACAAAGAGGCCTGCGTTTTATACGCAGGCCTCATTTTTTTACTGAATAATTTTATCTATTAATCCGTATTTCTTAGCTTCGTCTGGAGTCATGAAGTAATCGCGGTCAGTGTCTTGTTCGATTTTCTTTACAGTCTGACCGGTATGCTTCGCTAAAATTTCGTTTAGCTGATTTTTAATGCGTAACATTTCTCGAGCTTGAATTTCAACATCAGTTTGTTGACCTTCCATACCGCCCATAACTTGATGAATCATAATGCGAGAGTTAGGCAACGCTAAACGTTTACCTTTTGTACCAGCAGCAAGTAAAACGGCAGCGGCAGAAGCGGCTTGGCCAATTACAATTGTAGAGACATCAGCTTTGACGTGTTGGAAAGTATCGTACAACGCCATCGCAGAAGTCACGCTTCCACCAGGAGAGTTAATGTAAATTTTAATATCTTCAGAACTATTTTCGGTGTCGAGGAAAAGTAGTTGGGCAATGACTGTATTTACAACGGCGTCATCAATTGGTTCTCCCAAAAAGATGATGCGATCTTTTAGCAGGCGACTGTAAATATCGTAAGCACGTTCGCCCATCGTAGACTTTTCTATGACCATTGGGACTAGTGGCATATGTTTTGTAGTTAATTATTCTTTATTCCTGTGAAGTTTCACCATCAACCACATCGGTTGGATGTTCAGGAGTTGCTGTTGCTTCGTCGGAAGTTTCTGTTGCGACTTCGTCGCTAGATTCATTGCTATCATCTTCGTTATCGTTATCATCACTTTCGGCTTCATCACCATCTTCTGAAGTAGAGCCAACATTTTCTTGATTGATGTCGATTTTCCAAGCAGTTAAGCGAGCAGCGAGACGAACGTTTTGCCCAGCTTTACCGATTGCCAAAGACAACTGGTCTTCAAGCACGCCAACCTTAGCTTCTTTTTCTTCCATATCAAGTTGTACGTTGATGATCTTTGCAGGAGAAAGTGAGTTAGCAATAAACTTCACAGGATCTTCTGACCATTCGATAATGTCGATCTTCTCGCCGCCAAGTTCAGCCATGACAGTTTGCACGCGAGTTCCTTTTTGGCCTACACATGCACCAATTGGATCGATGCCATCTTGAGTAGAAGTTACGGCAATTTTACTACGAGAGCCAGCTTCACGAGCGACAGCTTTAATTTCTACTGCACCGTTAAAGATTTCTGGTACTTCCATTTCGAAAAGTTTGCGTACGATATCTGGATGCGAGCGAGACAAAGTAATTTTCGGTCCGCGAGTTGCAGGTTCAACGTGCAAGATTAACACTTTAATGCGTTGACCAATATCGTAACGTTCGCCGCGAATTTGTTCTGATGGAAATAGTACGCCAACGCCTTTACCTAAGTCTACTAGAACAGTGTCGCCTTCAATGCGTTGCACTATACCGTTAATTAGTGTGCGTTCTTTTGCTTTAAAGTCAGAGAACTGGACGTTACGTTCTGCTTCTCGTAATTTTTGAATGATAACTTGCTTTGCAGTTTGTGCGGCAATACGTCCAAAAGCAACTCCATCGGTTGGAGTAATTTCGGTGCGAATGACATCACCGACTTTGTGCTTACCAAAAGCTTGTGCAGCATCTACATCAATTTCTTTAACAGGATCTAATTGTAGTTCTGGGTCTTCAGATTCTAAAGTTTTTCCGGATACAACTAGTTTTTCGTCGTAAATTTTTGCACCCATGTTCTCAGGATCAAAAACTACCACAGGGTTCTGATCTTTTTCACCGTAATCTTTACGAAAAGCAGCCGCCAAAGAAGCTTCGATCATTTGGATGATCTCATCGCGAGAGACGCCTTTTTCTTCGGCGATCTGCGCGAGGGCTTGTTCGAATTGTTCGTTCATATATTTAATTTTCTTGAGCTAGTGCGCTCATATTTAATTGTTCGTGTAGGCGATTAAGAAACTTTACCACCTCGACTAGGTCGCTACGGCAATGCTTCGCACTTCGTGCTCGCTGCCTGTGCTCCAATAGTCTCGTTAGGTAATAGTTTCTACTCGCCACAGCAACCTATTAAAAAAGATGGCTCTAGCCATCAATAATCTAAGGTTACTGCATCTGGAATAATTATAACATTTACAGCAGATTTGTCAAGATCAGCTGAGCCTGAAACAACATCAACAACACAAACGTCAATTCGCGGTTGTAGGTAATTAAATTGCGGGTATTTACGGTTAAACCAACTAATTATTTTAATTAGCTTTTTCTGCTTTAATTTGGTCATAGATTCGGCGCCAGTGCCGAACTTGCTACCACGACGTGATTTAACTTCAACAAATATCAAGTGACTAGAAGTACGCATGATCAGATCAATCTCGCCCATTTGTTTGCCCCGGCGGTTATAAATGTTGCGTGCCACTAAAACATAGCCACGTTTTAAATATTCGTCGCAAGCTACTCGTTCCCCAAAATCTCCTAATTTTTTTCGAAATGATAATGCCATACTCGGAGTATGGCATAGGTTAGATAAAACTGACTTAAAGAAAAAATAAAGTTTTGATCAAGTTTTTAGCGCTTCAAGTATTTCTCTCGGCTAGCAGCGCGCTGAGCTTCGGCCATATCAACTTTATAATTAGTGATCAAGTACTTGATTGGCCAGTACAACCACACTAAACCAGCAAGTAAAACTAATGCGGCGGCAAACTTAGTTCCAAACACTTGTACATACTGAGTGCGGAGGAAGTACCAGAGACCTTCAAGCACGGCCACAGAAATAAAAATTTTAGCAACGCGGTACGCCACGCGAGAGAGAAATTGATTATTTATAAATCGGCCATACGCCAACACTATTAAACCTAGTACAAGCAGCACAACCGCTGCTAACAAAAACAGTCGGTCACTTAAGTGCAACATAGACCGGTCGATTGCAAACCAAAATTGAGTTGTCGCAAATTCACTCCACTTGATATCCTGGAAATTGATATTAAAATTCATAGTTCTGTATTACTTTTGAAAAACTAACGCGTAGTGTGCCATGTCCGCTGAAATTGATTTTACCTTATGCAAGCCAATCTTAGCAAGTTCCTGTTCTAACTGATGCTCCGGAATGCGCTGATCCATAGATGGGCCAAACAATGTATGCTCCGCTTTCCACTCGACAGCTAGAATTAAGCCACCAGTTTTTAAAATCTGATAGGCGTTCTTCAGAAGTATTTCGCGATTCTTCACTTCGTGCAAAACGCTAGCCATAATCACGGCGTCGCAAGAAGCGTCTGGTATACATTGAATTGGCTCGTCTAAGTTAGCTTGGACAAGTTGAATATTTTTGTACCCTTGCTGGCTGGCCGCCGAAGACACGGCAGTTAGTTTGGCTTGTTGAACATCAACGGCGTGCACTGTGCCAGTGTTTCCAACCATTTTCGCTGCAGCAACTGCAAAGTAACCACTGCCACTGCCAAAGTCTGCCACGACCTGGCCTTGCTTCAAGCCCATCTGGGCGACAACTGTTTGTGGATTGATGAATTTCATTTTTGTTTTCGTATCTGAGTTTTAAAAAAAGTTGCTAAAAATTTACTTCAGCTTGCAGCCGCTCTACTTTGATGACTTTACTTCCCTCAGTCTCAACAAGCAATGCGTTAGCTACAGCTGGCCCTGACTCTGGTAATTCCATTTTCATTTTGGCTTTTTCCAAAAACATGTTGACGGAATTTTCGGGGATCACGCCGATCACCGAATCTTTTGCACCGGTCATTCCTAAGTCGGTTTGGAACGCTGTACCTTTTGGTAAGATTTTGGTGTCGCCGGTCGGGATGTGAGTATGACTGCCTATGACAATTGTGGCGCGGCCATCTGCATACCAGCCAAAAGCATTTTTTTCACTCGTAACCTCGGCATGTAAATCTACAATAATTATATCATCTTTTTGAGCTTGAGCCTGCAATAGTTCGTCCAAAGCAAAAAACGGATTGGCAATTTCATATGGCGTCTGTTTTTCCATGAACACTTGGCCTGATAAATTAAGTACCAAATATTGCTGACCATTTTTCGCAAACCGGTAGTATCCACTGCCGGGCAAGTCGTCTATATAGTTAGAGGGGCGAATGATCTTGTCGTATTTATCAAAACAATCTGTCGAATGCGAGCCAGTTTTAAATACGTGATTCCCGGAAGTATATGCGTCGAAGCCTAGCTGCTCCATTTCTCCCATCGTATTCAGAGTGATGCCTTTACCATGCGCCAGGTTCTCGACATTACCTATTACGACGTCGGGGTTATGTTCGGCGCGCCACATAGGCAAAACCTGGGCTAGCGTGTGCCGCCCAGGTCGTCCCATTATATCGCCTATTAGTAGGATTTTACTCATTATTTGATCCAATCTATCTTAGTCACTGATGCATTCACATATGCGGGTAAGTCATAAAACAATTCTGGCGCCATCCTCAACTTCGCGATCTCTAAAATTCTCCCCACACCAGCATGACTGACCACTAAAATATTTTCAGAGGAATTAGAAAATTGTTTAACCGCTTCTATAACTCGCATGTAGAACTTATCAGGATCTTCTGCATTTTCAGCTTGCACTAGAGTTTTTGAAGAAATTTTATGGAATTCAGTTCCTGTTAAGCTTCCCATATCATATTCAATGATACGGTCGTCAATTTCTATCTCACCACTAAAACCAATTTCTTTTGCAATTATCTGAGCAGTTTCCAATGCTCTCAAAAGAGGAGAAGATATAATTCTTTCTACATCAGGAATTTCTGATTTGATAGACAGAGCTGTTTCTTGGGCTTGTTCTTTGCCTGCATCAGTTAAAAGGGAATTTTCTTTCTGGCCCGCAAAAACGCCTTTTAGATTAGCCTCGCTTTGCCCATGACGAACAAAATAAACCATATGATTAACGAGCATACTCAATTACTCTAAAGTCACGGATTACGTGTACGCGGATTTCACCCGGGAACTTTAGTTCAGTTTCTAGGCGGTTTGCAATTTCACGCGCGAGCTTTTGACAACCGTAGTCGTCTAGCGCTGTCGGAGTAACAAACACGCGCAGCTCACGACCACCTTGGATGGCATAAGTTTTTTCTACCCCTTCGAATGAGTTAGCAATATCTTCCAAGTCGCCCAAACGCTTCACGTAGTTTTCGAAGCTGTCTTTGCGAGCGCCTGGACGGCTACCAGAAATTCCGTCGGCTGCATCTACAATCATCGCTTCAACAGAAAGTGGTGCGTGAGCATTGGCATGCTCAGACACATCTGTGTCATGGTGATGAGATTCAATCGCTTCAATAACGCGCGGATCCAAGCCAAACTTAGTAGCAATGCGAGCACCAATTTCTACGTGAGTCCCTTCCATATCTTGGTCGAGGGCTTTACCAATGTCGTGCAAAAGGGCACCCTGCTTAACAATAGAGACGTCAGCATGCAAGTCTTCGGCAATTAACGCCGCCACTTTAGCCATTTCGGTAGAGTGCTTCAAAATGTTTTGGCCGTAAGAAGTACGGTACAGCAAACGTCCAACTAAGTGGACAAGCTTTGGCGGGAAGTTGGTAATTCCAAGTTCGTAGACAGTATCTTCTCCAGCTTTTTTAATCTGTTCGTTAATTTCACCTTTGCTCTTTTCGTATGCTTCTTCAATGCGAGCCGGATGAATACGACCATCTACCAGGAGTTTGTCTAAAGTAAGCTTGGCGATGTGACGACGGATAGAGTTGAACCCAGAAATTACAACGGTGTCTGGAGAGTCGTCGATTAAAATTTCCACGCCCATAAGTTGTTCGAAGGCGCGAATGTTTCGGCCTTCTTTACCAATAATACGTCCCTTCATTTCTTCATTCGGGATCATCACGGTTGTGGTGGTAGATTCAGCAGTTACCTCGGTCGCAATGCGCTCAATAGCTTGCGCTACAATTTTACGAGCTTCACGTTCTGCAGTTTCATGCGCTTCGTTCAAAAGTTTACGATGCAGTTTAAGCATTTCTTCCGAAATACCTTTCTCAGCATTTTCCATTAACACCTTTGCCGCTTCTTCGCGAGTTAAGCCAGCAATTTTTTGAAGCTTCTCAAGTTGCTCTGCTTTAACCGCTTTAGTTTCTTCTTCGGTTTTCTTTAATTCTTCTGCGCGCTTATCTAAGTCGTTAGCTTTTTGATCTAGTTGATTGGCTTTTTGATCAAGATTTTTTTCTTTATTGTCGATGCGTTCTTCAAAGCGAACAATCTGCGCACGGAAATCAGCTTCAGACTTTTTAGCAGCTTCAGTAATTTCTAAAGCGCTAGCCTTGGCTTCCAAGAGCATCTCTTTTTCTTTATTCTTAGCATCTTCCAAGATTTTCTCGGCGCGGGATTCCGCACCAGAAACCTTTTTGGAGGCCAAGTTCTGCCGGACTAAATAGCCAACGATTCCGCCGACTACTAACCCTGCGATTGCATAAATTATTAACATAAATACCTTACTACCGCAGGAAGTAAGGCTGAAGGTTGAATCTATGAAGATGTATGCGAAAAACTAGCTCAGCATTTAGCGAATTGCTGAAACTTTTGAGCCGAGTTTATTTAGTATCTTTTCTAACTTAGAAATAGTTGATAGTAGTCGCATTTTCATGAAATTCAGGATTTTCTAGCCTCTTCGGTGCGGAAATTTAAAATTGATTTTATGGCTTTACTGTACCACATGTAGAGCCTGGGGTCAAACTGATCGGGCTGTGCAAATCTTGATCGAAAACTTTAAGAAAAATTTACATGGGTTTTATTATGGCTCAGGTAAACTAAAAATAGTGGGCCCAGCCCGGGGCCGCGCCAGGCTAGTCATCTTGGCGTTAGGGGTTCGCCTTCCCTTGGGTCCACCAAAAATGAATACGCACTTGACATAGTCATACAATTTAATATAATTACATTGACTAGCCTGGCGCCACAGATGATATGGCAACGCTTACAAAAGCCGTCCTACTTGGGCGGCTTTTTATTTCTCAAACTATTTGATTCATCTTCTCTAAAAGCGTAAACTGAATATATAGACTATTAATATTTTAAGGATTATTTATGAATAATTGCAATTGTGACTGCGGCATGAATGACGAGCTAGATATGGGTTATGGTTTTGGCCCACAAGTTGGCCAACCCGCACCAGTCTTTGACGATATGACTACGTATCATGCTGGTGATTTTGGAAAAGCCTCTTTAGCCGATTACGCTGGCAAGTGGCTAGTGCTATTTTTCTACCCGCGAGACTTCACTTTTATTTGCCCAACCGAAATTCAAGAATTCGGCGAACACTACGAAGCGTTCAAAGCTTTGAATTGTGAAGTGATTGCTGCTAGTACCGACAGCGAACACTCCCACAAAGCTTGGTACGAAACAGATGATCGCTTGAAGGACATTAAGTACCCAATTATTGCCGACACGACTCAAGAACTTTCCGACATCTACAATGTGTTAGACGATGAAGGCGCTTCCCAACGCGGCACTTTCATTATCGACCCAGAAGGTGTGCTTCGGTACGCTCTAGTTTCTGATGGTGGCGTTGGTCGCAACACTGCCGAGACCTTGCGAGTAGTAGAAGCCTTGCAAACTGGCGAACGTTGTCCAGCCAATTGGAAAAAAGGTGATAAGACTTTAGGGAAGGCTAGTTAATTAATCGCGGCACGCCGCAACAAAAATATGTTTGAAGCAAAACAATTTGAATCAATCAATGGAGTTGAGGGTCTATCTGCCAAACTAATGGGCGAGCACTACAAACTCTACGAAGGCTATGTAAAAAAAGCTAATGAGATAACTGAGAAGCTAAAGACTGTGGACTTTACTACAGCCAATGCCACTCAATCAGATTTGCGATCTTTGAAACTAGGCTACTCTTTTGCACTTAATGCAATTAAGAGCCACGAACTGTACTTTGAAAATATTTCTGGTAAAGGCGGCGCGCCTTCTGGGTGGGTTGGTCAGCAAATTGAAAAGCATTTTGGCTCGTACGAAAACTGGCTAGCAGATATGAAAGCCACTGGCATTGCAGCTCGCGGTTGGGTCTGGTTCGCTTACGATTGGCAAACTGGATCTCTATTCAACTATCTAGGTGATGCCCACGACGCTTTCCCAATCTGGCACGCAACACCCCTAGTCGCTTTAGATGTTTACGAACACGCCTACATGATCGACTACGGCGTAGCACGCGCCGACTACATAGATACTTTCTTCAAAAACATAAACTGGGATGGCGCAGAAAAACTGGCTACTGTGACCGGTATGGATAAAATGCTGCCGTCGGAACGTTAAATATATAAAAGAGCCGCTCATCGCTGAGCGGCTTTTAATATATAATTAAGCAGATATAGGCGACCATGCGGAAGCTCTAATTGCCGCTCGCGTGTTTTTTATGTCATACACGCGTAATTGCCCTTCTTCTTTATGGTAAACAGTTTTTAAAAGCCAAAACCCAAATTGCTCGATCCAAGTTAAAACAAATATCCATCCTTCCTCGAATCGATATATAGCTTTGCATGAACCATGCTTGGCCGTTTGCTTGGCTTCGTTTTTCCTTTTAACTACCAATGAAGCAGATAAAAGATAATAAAGCTGTTCAAGAATAGGTTTCTTGGCCTGATCCGAATGAACTCGTGATACATACCGATCCAAGGCATGATCTTGAACGCAAAGGGTGTTGTTGCAAATACCAAAGATTGCAACAATCCGATGATCCTCTAAAACCTGAGGATTTAGTTCTTTTATGCTGCCAATCGTGGGAAGTTCCATAGATTTCCTCCATAACTAACGAACTTTAAAACTTCTGACTCTTAAAGATTACCATATATCTATCTCTTGCTCGATAGGAACTTATCCCCTTAATATAAAACCGCCATGTGGCGGTTTTATTCAACTTCAAGTTATTTACTCTAGAGGGCACTACGCAGCTTTTGCTTTCGCAGAATCCTTCTTTGCAGCAGCTTCTTTCATCTTTTTGGTAACTACTAGTTTGCGGCGAGTACGAGGAGTGTTGTCGCGCTTTTCGCGGATGTAATAAATTTTCGCTTGGCGAACTTTATCATCTTTAGAAACTTCAATCTTCGCAATGTTCGGAGAGTGTAAAGGATAAATACGCTCAACACCTACACCGCTAGCAATTTTACGAACCATGAAAGTTGCATTCGTACCTTTACCACCTTTGCGAGCAATCACCACGCCTTCAAAAATCTGAATACGTTCCTTACCGCCTTCTTTAATTCGGTTGTGCACCTTAACAGTGTTGCCTACTTCAAAAGCTGGCCATTCTTTTAACTGTTCTGCTTTTAAATGTTTGATTGTCGGCATGAGATTATAATTTCTTTAAACTTTTTAATATATCTTGTAAATCTTTGGGTAATTTACTTTCGGCTTCTACCCATTCCTTGTTTGGTAATTGTACTTCAATCTTAGAAGCATGAAGGAATTGACGTTCAACTTGTTTAGCGCCGAGCTTCATTACTTTCTTACCACCATAGAGCAAATCGCCTACAAGTGGAAATCCGATGGAAGAAAAATGGACGCGAATCTGATGCGTCCTACCTGTATGCAATTTTACCTTAATTAGGGTGTAAAAGTCAACCCCGGCACTAGTTTCGACGATATAATAGTCAAGCACCCAATACTCAGTCAACGAAGGCTTTTCGCGGACCATGTCTGCGGTGTCGGTGGTGTATTTGCGGAAATCTTTCTTGCTTTTGCCTAAAGAATCCTCGATTTTACCATGATTCTGCTCAATTTTACCCTTAACTAAGGCGGTATATTCCTTTTTGACTTTGCGGTCTGAAAAGGCATCTTTTAAGTGTTCGTACATATCTGGAATCAGAGCAACCATCATAACGCCGCTAGTGTCTTTGTCTATACGGTGAACAATGCCGCTTCGACCTTCTTCGCCCACCAGATGAATATCCTTAAAATGATATAACAACGCTTGCGCTAAAGAGTCACCTTTGAACCCGGCGCCTGGATGCACAACTAAGCCTGCTGGCTTATCTATAATTAGCAGACCGTGGTTGTTATACAAAGTTGTAAGCGGAATATTTACCGGGCCATGCACTTCGTCTGGCACTGGTTTATATTCTACAATGTCGTTTACTCGCACCACAAACTTTGGCACGTCCGCTACTTTACCATTTACAGACACAGCACCTAGTTCAATGTCGCGTTGAATCTTCCCCCGCGACACAACTTTTTCCGACAACGTCGAAATCTGCTCAGCTAGGAATTTATCTAAGCGAGTTTTTAAATCTTTAACTTTAAATTTTTTAATGTTTGACATTTAATAGAAAAAAAATTATATTTAACTTACTCGAGCCCTTTGTCTAACAGTAGCGAAAAGATCATAGAGTTGATCTAGTGAGCAAGAGCTCAGCGATCGGTCACGTTTCAAGAGCGTGTTTGTCGAGCAAGACGCAGGATTCTTTTAGGATCCCGCATTTATTTTAACAAATCTGGGCGACGCTTCTTTGTACGTTTTAAACTTTCTTCCTTGCGCCACTTCTCTATATTAACATGATGACCACTTAATAAAACTTTGGGTACACTCATTTTCTTCAGCTTACCATGAACTTTAACTCCTAATACTTCTGGTTTAGTGTATTGCGGAAACTCGAGCATTGGTTCTGTAAAACTTTCTTTGTCTGCAGAATCATCCTTACCAAGCACGCCTGGTACTAAGCGCAGCACCGCTTCAGTAATAACTAAAGCCGGGAGTTCACCACCCATTAACACGTAGTCGCCGATAGAAATTTCTTCATCAACGAATTTACGGACGCGTTCATCAAATCCTTCATAACGACCGGACACAAAAACCAAGTGATCGTATTTAGCCAACTTCCGCGCCAAAGCCTGTGAAAAAGGTTTGCCTTGCGGGGTCATCAAAATAACGCGAGTGTTTTTTACACGACCACTCACTTTCTGAATCCCTTTAATTACAACATCAGGGCGGAGCACCATTCCTAGGCCACCGCCATATGGCCGATCATCTACAGTACCGCGTTTATCAAAAGCAAAAGAACGCAAATTAACAGCGCTAATATTTAAAAGTTTATTCTTAATAGCCCTAGCAATAATCCCAAAGCCAGCATACTGGTCGATGAACTCGGGGAACAATGAAATTATAGAAACTGAAATTTTCTTTGGTTTCTTCTTTAGTATTTTCTTAGGCATATGTAAATGATAACAAAAAATCGCCTTAACAGCGATCTTTTGTTTTTATCTTTAAGATTAAAGCTTGAAGTCGTCTACGTCTGGTGCAGCAGCTTCGGCAGCAGTGTTTGCTGTGTCATCATTTTGCATATCAGATGCAGGAGCATCGTTACGAGGTCGGTCGCCGTATTCACGACGGGGGCCACGGTGAGAACCTTCTGGTTCATCAATCTTCAAGTTAACGCGAGCCTTATGCTTAGCACCAACTACGCGAAGTAAAGTGCGAACGGCTTTGGCTGTTTGACCCATGCGACCAATGACTTGGCCCATATCTGCAGGATTGATGTGTAGAGTAATTAGGACACCCATTTCATCAACTGTACGGTCGGTGCGAACGTCTGCAGGGTTATCAACTAACGCCTTGATAATATATTCAACAAATTCTTGATCTGTCTCCATGTTCGTTCTGTTAGAAATTCTGCTATAGGAGTTTGGCTTCGACCTTTTCTAATTGAGCCTCTATTGCACTCGCATAATACCACTCCACAACCTTTTTGTCAAAATTAAAAAGTATTCTCACGAAGACAAGGGCAGCTGCTACGTTTTCTCAAAAAAGTATTAGACTTTTTTGGAAAACTGGGCACTGATTATCTTCTTAGAGAATACTTTTTTAATTTTTAAACTTATTGAGGAGCGGTTTCAGTACGGTCTGGAACACCTCCAGCTACACTAAACAAGTATGGTGGCGTAAAGACTCTGTACTTAGGCAATTCATTTGTAACAATGCTAGCAATATTTTGGAATCGATATAGCGCTGCAGTTGTTACCGCTGGGGCAGTGACAGTGGCTGTAAATTCGATACTACAGGATTGTGTGCTAACGTCACCAGCAGCAATCTCCTGTAAATCAAATGTTATAGTTTGAGCAACAGAATCATATACTGGCGCTCCATTTAAACAATTTGAATCATAATCACCAGGATCGGAAAGATTCTTAGACAAATCGTCTGTAATCGTAATTCCGGTAAGCGTTCCAGGTCCTGAGTTACAAACGTTAATTCGGAAAGTAACTCTATCATTTGGTGCGAACAGAGCATTATTCGGCAAGTTAGCGATGTCTGATTGACTAGAACATGCTACTGGATTAAATGCTTTCTTAGTTTGCCCGGAGACTTTCACTAAGTCTTTATCCGATTTAGTTAAGTTAGGAGTACAAGACAAAGGCACAATCGGTGAAGGGTATGCTATCGCATAACCAGATTCAGCGCCACCATACGAAGCTGTAACAGCATAGTAATTTGAGGATAGCGGATTAAGAGGGCTACTGTCAGTAACCAAATAACCTGAAGGGTCTTTGTCAAAGTCTACTTTGTTTAACAATTCCCAGCCATCACTTTCAGAAGCACGTCTGTACACCAAGAACTGCTCAGGAGTACCATCGGTCGGGTTTCCCCAAGTAATATCGATAGTTCCACAATTCATGTTACTAGCTCGAACCTTTAGAGGTTCCCCAGGACCAGGAATCACATCCACTTCTACTTCAACATCACAAGTTTTAGTAATGCCGCCACCATCAGCTGTAAATCTGATGTTATAGATCCCGGCAGGAGTATCTGAAGCAGCACTAACTACTGGTGAAAAATCAACTTCTGGGGTTCCAGTGTTGGTTGGGAATGACAAAGTTGGCGCACTTTTAGAACTATCCAAAACTTCACCGGTCAAAGTTACTTCCGAGGAAAATCCATCAACTGGGTCTAACTCTACTAGGTAAGAAGCTGAGTCACCTTGATTTAGAGGGACTGTGGCAGGACTACAAGCCATTGTAAAGTTAGGGTTAGAGTCTATAGTAAAGCTAACTGTGTCTACGGCTGGAGTAGTGCCAACAGCACCAGTACAAGTAATAGTATACGATTGGTTGCTTGTTAGGTTTCCAGTGGAAACGCCTGTAAGTTCATCAAGTTCTGTTCTAATACCTAAACTAGGATTCATATCACAACTTGTGGCATTTTCTGAATTCCATGTAAGTGTACCAGCTGTGTTGTAGTCTAAGTTGCAAGGACCACCTTGTGGAATAGTGTCGATAGTTCCCATGCATTCTAGGGTGACTGTAGGATCTAATGGAAGTGGATTACCGACGTTAACTACAACTGAGTCACTGTCTGAACCACCAGCATTTGAACATTGTAATGTGAAAGTATATGTCTGTGGGCCGGAAAGTGGACCGACCGTTACACCACTTGGATACGCGTTGTTAAGTGGAGTAACGGGGTTATTATCTCCCCAGCCTGGAACAACTGGATTTGAAGATGCTGTACAGGTATCTGTGTTTTCTGAAGTCCAGCTAAGCAGTCCACTAGATTGATCAGTAATATCTACTGGTCCATCTGAATTATTAAAATCTAAGTCTACAATTGGCAATTCCATACCTGTAACCTGCAAATTAGCTTGGCAATCATGAGGAGTTGTTCCGTCGGTAAAAGAAAAAGTCAACGTATACACACCAGGAGTCAAACTACCAGTTGGTACCACTGCTGTGTTAGTGTAGCTATTTCCAGAGTTCAATTGTACTGGGGAACCATTCATTGTTGGCCCAGCAGGATCACTAGCCATGGTTACGCCAACCGTTGGGGTGTATCCAGTATCTGGAGTAGCTTGTAAAACATAATTAGCATTTTGGCCTTGAGTAACAATTTGGTTTACTCCGCAAGTAAAACCATAGTCAGCACTAGAGTTGTAAATATTAATAACTACAACAGCACGTTCGTCTCCTGGATAGCCAGGGACTGCGGTACAAATATTTTCGGTCCTACCACCAATAAACATGGCTGGCTCAATAATTGGTGGAGCTGTATATACTACATCTTCCATTTCCCTTGGCCCCGAAGAATATTCGTAAGCCCCTGATGAATAATATGTATCTTGGGTATATGAGGGGGTTCCATTACTAGAATAAGCGAAACTTAATACCGCGCTATATGGAACATTGTCAAGAGTAAACATACTATCGCCATCTGGATCATTACTACCACGGTCAGTATAAGTACCTAACACCTCGCCTGTTCCGACATTAGTTACTGTAATAGTAAGATTAATCCCAGAGCAAAGAGCTTCGGCTTTAACTAATTTGGGAGACAAAGGAAAAAGACTAACTAATAAAGTAGCTAGTACAATTCTATAAATATTTTTCATGTTTAATATAGACATTAGTTTTGATTTTGAAGAATGGTAATTTCTACAATTGTTCCATTGTCTGGATCATCAGTAGCTACAATCATGACGGTATCATTTTTTTGGATCAACGTAATTGGTGAAGTCTTCACATCTGAATCTGTTTGCAACCAACCAGTGTCCTTAAAGAAGGAAGTATATTTTTCTAGGGCCGCTGAGACACTAAGAGTTGTAGTGAATTTCTTAGTAGACTGTAATCGGCCATTACCACTGTCGGACTCGTAGCTTTGGAGAACCTTACTACCAGCCTCCATTGGTAAGTCTTTAGGAAAGCCCACTAAAATAGCTGAGCTAGGAGTGTCTTTTGTCTCTAATTTAAAGTCTTTTTCGGCAACATCCCTTTTGCCAGTTAATGTATTTACGCCTTCAGGTTGAAGGTATAAAAAAAGGCCTGCTACCAACAATAGCAAAACCGCCAAAACCAAAAGTAAACCAACTTTGTTCTTTATTAAATTTTCCATTTTTTATTTCTTTACAATGCTTTTTATTACTAGAATTATAGCATAGATAAGAAAATTATGCAAGAAAAAACAGCAACCTTGTGGATTGCTGTAATGTTTGACTGTAGGAAGTTGTAAATTTCCTACGGTCCGCGGTTTGTGATAACCCTTACCCGTGCCCCTCCGGCGATGGAGAAAGATTGGGCTTCGATAGTAACGCCATCACTATTATCTACAAATTGATTGCCGACAGTAAGTGGAGCGGTGTCGTAGTCCACTGGGTTAGCCACGTTCATGTGATATAAATATGACTTCCCAGAAGTAAGGCTCAAATCAGTAGGCGACTTGCGAATAGAGATCCCAAGTTTGTAAGCCATAAATTGAGCCCCAAAAAATTCGTAAAAATTAAGGTCCGCACGATTCTCAATGATTTTCATGTCTCCAGTTGGGATACCATTGGAATCATATCGAGGCATAAGCACCGTTCTGATTGCCGATTTTCCAGATACAACCCCAGGAGATCTTAAAGTGAATGAATTGTCGCCAGGTCCATTTACAATGACAACTTTCCCTACTAACCAGCCTAACGCCAACCGATGATAGGAGTTAGGGTAGCGTAACCTCGCTGCCATAAAATCTGCTCGATCACATCCTCCGCATACAACACCAGAAAGACTAACCCCGTCGGCGTGCTGCAGTCCAAGTTGATGACCAACCTCATGAGTAGCGGTGCTGATAAACTCGTTCAAATTGCTTACCATTAAAGCCGAGAGCTGAATCCAAGCTATTTGGTCAACTGAGTTCTGTCCTTTGTTGCCACCAGTGGAAATCGCCCCCCAAGAACACCCAGGGATAGGAGGAGTAAAAAATACAAAATTGTTACTCTCCTGCAATATCTCAGAAGGAATTTGGGCCATAACTGCTTGTGTCCAAGACCCAAACATATTATTAACACAATTTGCACTGGTCAAATTAATCGAAATCCTAGGATGAGCTTGACCATTTAACCTAAACTTTCCATGAGACGATTCCAAATATGCACCTCGAACCGATGTTCCGCCAGAATACATTCGAATATCCAATTCTGACTGAGTCAAAGGACAATCTGGAAGATCAAGGAAACCTACACAAACTGCATAAGTCAGCCGATCCCCGACCGTTGGCTGAGGCAAAATGATCGCGTCGTTTTCTGCAGCAGCCGAAAGCTTCTGATGACCTTCCTTTGTAGAAAGATCATACTCAGTTACGCCTGCTGGGAAATTCTGCGGTTTCGGTACTCGTCGCTCCTCGATTCTTTCCAAAGGAACCAACGAACTAACCTTCACATCGCTGCCAAGCCGGCCGCGAATTTGAACCTTCTTGTTCAAGTACAGGTCGAAGTCGAATTTTCCCTGAACAGGAACCATTCGCCCAGTCTGATCTTCAAACATAAAAGTTTCGGTGCTAGCCGAGAAACCTTCGTTCTCAGCAATCACCTTCCGAATCAGACCAACAGCGTTGTAGGTCTGAGTTAAATCCAGGCGAGATTTTACGCTCGCGTTTCGTTGTCCAAATGCCAGTTGCGACATTAAGACAAAACAAACAACTAAAGTAATTAACCTTTTCATTATTAACCTCCTACAGTCTTTGAAAGGAATACTTAGATTGCATGACAGTATATCTGCCTGCATTCATCTATCACTAACTTAACATAAATAACGGATTTAGACTAGCTAAATCAGTTTATCATAAGATACTTTTTTAATTTTGTCAAGGCTCAGTATGAAATCCAACTTCTCTGCTAAGGCAATTCGGTTAAGGTGATAGTAACTGTTTTTACTTTAGTGGCAGGGTTATCGCTAGCAGATACAGACAAACGCTGAGTTCCTTTAGCCCCAACAACGGACTTAAGTGTTGGGTTATCCACCGAAGACTTAATTTCCCAGCCATTTTTGGTCATATATTGTTTAAAAACTGTCATATTCTCTGCAAGACTCTTCGAAGTTTCGAATGCTCGAGTAGCCTGGTAGCTACCATCTTCAGCAAAAGCATTAAAGTTTTGAGTAATTACAGCCCCTGCTTCGATCGGCATATCTGTCGGGAACTTGTTTGGCAGTCTATCTTCAGGAATATCAGCTTTCTTTACTTTAGATTGACTAGCATTATCTTGAGGATTTGCAGTATTAGACATGTTTGTCTGCATCACCATAGACACAATCATAGTTAGACCAATAGCCAAAGCTAAGATCATAATGATCAAAACTAAGGACTTTTTAATTGATTCTTCGTATTTCATTTTTATTTCTTTTAGATTTTATCTTGTATATAGTATACCAAATAATGGCAAATAAAAAAATCCACCTAGGAGGTGGAAATTTTCAGTATAGCCTAAGCTTCTTCTTTTGGAGATTCTTCAGCGGCTGGGGCTTCCTCGGCTGGGGCCTCCTCAGCGGCAGGAGCTTCTGCAACAACTTCTGGAGTTGTTTCAGCAGCCGGTGCTTCTACTGGAGTTTCTTCAGTTGGTGCTTCTACCGGAGCTTCTGATTCAGCGGGTGCATCAGTAGCATCAGCTGGCACAACATCTTCTTTAACTTCTTCAACGGCTGGTTCTTCAGCGCTAGCATCCAATTCGGCTTCCTTTTTAGGAATAGTGAAAGCTTTAGTCTTTGTGCCCTTAATGATTTCTTTAGTGACAAAAAGATTTTGCACAGTTGCAGAAAGTGGTACATGCTGTTCGTCCATCCAATAATTCAAGCGTTCTTGGCTACGAATGTTCAAAGCTTTTGTGTGAGGGTTGTAAGAACCGAGGATCTCGGTAAATTTCTTTTGCGCGGCTGCGGTTTTATCTGCAAGAACTACTCGGTATTCCGGTTTGTTCTTTTTGCCTGCGCGTTGTAGGCGGATAGTTAACATTTATATAGTAAATTTAAATTGTTGATTGCTTTATCTCTGGAGTTTGACGGTCTCAAAGACAAAAAAGGACTTCCATAGTTTACCACTGGAAGTCCTTTTAGTCAAGGAGTTACTTAGCGTATGCTTTTGCCTGATCCATCTTTATGGAAAGCAGTTGCGAGATACCATCGTCACCCATGGTTACCCCGTAAATGATGTTGGCCTGAGACATAGTCTCGCGGTTATGAGTAATAGTAATGAATTGAGTTTGATGAGATAGCTTACCTAAAATTTGACCAAAGCGGATAGTGTTTGCTTCGTCCAGAGCGGCGTCGACTTCGTCTAACACGACGAATGGCGACGGGAAGCAGGTCAGCAAACTACATAAAAGCGCAATAGAAGTAAGTGAGCGTTCACCGCCAGAAAGGGATTGAATAGCTGAAAGTTTTTTGTTTGGCGGAGTAGCACGAATTTCTACACCTGCAACAGCTAGACTACCTTTTTCATACTTCGCAACGATCTTTTCTTCGGGGCGCATTTGGTCTTTCTCTTCAGCAGCTTCTTTAGCGTCTTCTGCAGCAGTTTCTGCGTCGAGCACTGCCTCAGCCTTGTCGTCACCAGACTTCACAAGCGACAAATACGCGCGACCACCATTAAACAGGACGCGGAAGTATTGTTCAAATTGCGCGTTCACTTTATGGAAGCTTTCGTTGAATTTAACTTTGATGTGCTCGTCCAACTCGTCCATAACAGCGCGCAAGTCACTCATGCTTTTTTGTAAATCGGTAACTTGCCCTTCCAAAGTTGTGTAGCGATTTTCTGTCTCGTGATATTCCTGAATAGTTAGTTCATCAACACCACCGATTAATCCAAGCTGGTGTTGTAGCTTCTTGATCTTGTCATGTAACCCTTCAGTTTCTTTCTTAATTGGATGCTCCTGAATTTTTTGTAAGATGTCGCTGCCAAGCTGAGCGACTATGTCTGAGACAATTGCATCGGACTGAGTTTCAAACTTTGCTTTCTCAACTTGCACCTTAGCTTCGTTGTCGCGAATTTTGTCTAGCTCAGTTTGTTGGGAGCGGAACCGCTTATCTTCTTCTGAAATCGCAGACTTCCAATTGCTTTCTGCGTTATAGAAAGTTTGAAGTTGTTCTTCGAGCTTGGTGATCTGCTCGGTAATAGCTGCAACTTTTTCCTGGACTTTAGTTTCTTCTGCTACTAAGTCTTTTACATAATCATCTTGGTTGCCACCACTAGAAGCTTTTTTTAGTTCCAAATCAATATGCAATTTTTCGTTTTGCAAAGTTGTTAATTGACCAGCCAAAAAATCTTTAGTCATAGCCGCTTTTGACGCGGTCATGGTTAGGGTGTTGTGGTCGCCTGCTAGCTTGTCTTTTTGATCTGTTAGCTCCTGAAGTTGTAATTGAAGCTTACGGTTATAGTTTGGGTGCTTCGCCGCTTCACTCGCAGTAGTTTTGAATTCAGTCCAAGCATGAAGCACGCCAGCAGTGGCATTGCGAATTTGACCAATGTCGTCGGTGTCTTCTAAAATGCGCGCAAACTGGCTGAAAGTGTTGTCCAAAGCAGCCATTTGCTCTTCTATAGATGCCCAATCGCTGCCGGCTGGGTTGCTCAGCGCAGTATATAGCTCAGTCAATTGTGCGTTTACAATGGCTAAAGCTTGTTCCTGGTCTACTGCTTGCTTAAGCGCTTGTTCATGCTGAGTAGTACTAGCTTTTAGTTGTGCTTCTATTTCGATAATTTTTTGTTCTAAAGTATGGCTGTCGATTTGCAAAGTGCCGCTGTCGCCAGCGCCAGTTTTTTGACTAGTCATTTTGCCGCGAATTAAACTAACTTGTTCGAGCAAACTATTTTTTTCCGCCTGCAAAGACTGCAACTTTTGCTGCACGCCTTTGTACTCACCCAATGCTTTTTCGTTTTCTTTTTCGTGATCTTCTATCTTTTGGAGGTGGGCCGACATAACATTTTCTACTTGCGCACGTTGCAAGTGCAGGTCACTCAACTGCTTTTCTAAACCGTCGACGGATTCTTTCAAAGTCCACCACTGCGAACCCAAATATTCTTTTTGGAAAGCTTTTAAATCTACTTCAATAACTTCACGCGCTTCCATTCTTTTCGCTTGGCGGCGCAAAGACTTCACGCGTGGTTCAAGTTCGCGTAACAAATCTTCTGCGCGCATTAAGTTTTGCGCAGTTTGTTCTAAACGGCGAAGCGTACGGTCGCGTTTAATGTAATAAGTCTTCACTCCTGAAGCTTCATCAATTAAATTTTTAATTTCCGAAGGGCCAGCTAAGATCATTTGATCAATTGTTCCCTGACCAATTACCGTGTAACGGGAAGTTCCAATGTTCGACTTCAAAACCAAGTCAACAATATCGAGCAAGCGAACCTTAGCGCCATTAATTAAATATTCGCTGTCACCACTGCGGGTAATACGTCGCCCAATGCTAACTTCGGCGGAGTCTACCGGAATTTTATGGTCGCGATTATCAAATGTGGCGATGACTTCCGCAAAACCAGCACGAGCTTTTTTATCAGAGCCAGCGAAAATGACATCTTCGCTTTTTTTGCCACGCATCAATTTAGAACTCTGCTCGCCCAAGACCCAACGCAAAGAATCAGCAGTGTTGGATTTTCCACTGCCGTTAGGCCCTACGATGGCGGTTATACCGGTTTCAAACTCCAAAACAGTTTTTCTGGCGAATGATTTAAACCCTTGTGTTTCAAGTCGTTTCAGATACATAACTTCAGTAATTATAACATAATCACACTGTGTTCTTTACTACTTTCCTAAAAATAAAGCTAAACAAAAACGGCTTCCCCTTTATGAGGAAGTCGTCTTCGTTTCTTTGTCTTTGTTTGGTTACTCGGAGATCAATCTCGTGCTTCAAATATAACATCCGTTACTTACATGGTCAACGCGAGTTATCCACTTTTGATACTATTTCACACCCATGTTCTCAAGCGCATTAGCAGCAGCAGCAATTTCTCCTTCTTGTTTACTAGGTCCTTCGCCGCGACCAATTTCTTTTGTGCCCATGAAGCTAGCTACAACGAACACCTTGTCATGGTCTGGTCCGCTTTCCGAAACTACACCATAAGTCGGAGTAACGCCGTGCTTCTCTTGCACCAACTCTTGCAACTTGGACTTTGGGTCCATGTATGTGCCGTCTGTAATAATTTTCGAAAGCTCTACTAAAACTTCTTTCTTGATGAAATCTGCAGTTACGTCGTAGCCTAGGTCTAAGTAGAGCGCGCCAATGAAGGCCTCAATACAATTCGCTAATATTACTTGGCGCGCTCGGCCAGTGTCTTTCGCTTCGCCACGCGACATCAATAGGTACTGCTCAAATCCTAATCGCGCCGCAATGTCCGACAGCATCTTGTAGTTTACAAGCGCGCTACGAAAGTTAGTTAACTCACCTTCAGGATGATCGTAAGTCTTATACAAAAACTCAGTTGAAATTAATTCCAATACTGCATCACCTAAAAACTCCAGCCGCTCATTGTGCGGCAAAGTGAATTCCCGATTTTCGTTTAGGTAAGACCTGTGCGTAAACGCGGAGATGTATAAATCTAAATTGTTTGGTGCTTGACCAATTAATTCAACAACATCATCTTTTTTTATTACTGACATATTTTCTCGCTTCCTGGCAAGAATCACGAACCACGAATGAAGCTTTTAAAACTGCTTGATTCTTAATTCCCAATTCTTGATGTTAATTTATGGTGGGCGGTAGAGGATTTGAACCTCTCACCTCGTCAACGTCAATGACGCGCTCTAGCCAAATGAGCTAACCGCCCAAAACAATACTAGTTTACTCTATTTGCTGGCAAAAGTCCATGTCTTTGTACTGCCGGCGTTGCCTTCACAGTCTTATCAAAAAAGATTAAAAAGGCGACATTAAAAAACGCGTTATTCAAGACCAACCACAGCACCGAAATAATCATAAACAACAGACTAGCGAGCAAATCTGCTCTACCCCACAGACCGCCCTGCCAAAGTTGAATAAAAGCGTTGCCTATTACAACTGATGCGGTGTAAATAATAGAGATTAAAATCACGAACTCAGCAACGCGCCGCGCGTGTTTGGCAATTAAGTCCACAGCCGCAGCAGATGCCGTCTGAAAATTCAAACCATGTAGTACTACGAAGTAACTAGTAAATATATTCCAAGTGCCTACCACGCAGGCTATGACCGCTACAAATAACAAGTTAATAATCACTGCCACAGGGCTTTCGTAACCACTTGCTGCCAAAACCATATTAGCAGCTAGCGTGATTCCCGCAGTCAGAGCAATCGTCAAAGCACTAGCTAACATTACACGTTTGAGCCATGCAAAATATGGCAACGGCTTGTCTACATTCTCCGACTGCTCTGTAATTTTCACACACAAACTGCATTCATCATCTTTCTGAACATGCAAAAAGTTATGTACTACAACTATGAAAATAATTTTAATTAAATTCAAAAGCAAAAACGCGGCCACTCCTGCAATCATCAACATAAAAAATGCTGCCGGGGAAACGAATGAATCTTCAATCATCCATGACAGGCGGTGCAACTCGTTTCCACGCACAAAACTAAAGACATTAACTAAAGAGAGGTTAAATCCCCCCAGCATAACTAGTCCGAATAACCACAATAACGGGTTTCGGATGGTTAAGCTATAGGCTTGGGACAAAACCTCTCTGTAACTCATCGTTTTAATTTTAGTTTATTTCAATATGTTTCAGTTTTTCGAACCGCATTTGTTTAGACCGCGCGTGCTTATACAACAGCAGCACCATCACTTGGCAATTCCATGCCATCAGCAGAATTATCTGGAGCAACATTTTGGAAGTCAGGCAACTTTTTCTTGTTAGCTGGAACAATGTCTTTAACAATCTCGTTAAAGGCTTCTTGTTCCAAAGTTTCTTCTTTAAGTAACCGGTCGGCAATGGTATCTAAGTAAGTGCGGTATTGTGTCATCACTTGAGTAGCACGGGCTTCCCCTTCAGCCATAATGCGACGAACTTCAGCATCAATTTTTTGAGCAGTATCTTCGCTGTAATTTTTTTGCTCTCCTATGTCGCGACCTAAGAACACATTCTCATGGCCCTCACCTAAAACAATTGGACCGAATGCATCGCTCATGCCGTATTGAGTAACCATCTTTCTAGCTAATCCAGAAGCCACTTTTAAGTCATTACTTGCACCAGTGGTTAGTTCACCAAAGATTAACTTCTCTGCAGCATAACCGCCAATTAATGCGGCAATCTCATCTAAGAAGGCCTTTTTAGTCTTCATGTTCTTGTCTTCCAGTGGAAGTTTCATAGTGTAGCCTAAAGCGCGGCCACGAGACAAAATAGTAACCTTGTGGACTGGGTCGGACTCAGGAAGTACCGCGCCGACGAGGGCGTGACCACCTTCATGGTAAGCCGTGACTTTCTTTTCGGAGTCAGACATTAAGTGGCTCTTGCGCGATGGACCGACAACAATTTTTTCGATTGCTTCTTTTAGGTCGTCGCCATCGATTACTTTTTTGTCTGTTCGGGCTGCTAGAATAGCACCTTCGTTAACTAAATTTGCCAAGTCAGCACCGGAGAAGCCAGGGGTACGTTCGGCAATCTTGCGCAAATTAACGTCTGGCGCAAACGGTTTGTTCTTACTGTGAATTTTTAGAATCGCTTCGCGATCATTAATGTCAGGCAAGTCTAAAATTACTTGGCGATCAAAACGACCGGGGCGAAGAAGCGCTGGATCAAGAACATCTGGGCGGTTAGTAGCGGCAACAACAATTACGTTAGTATCTGTTTCAAAACCATCCATCTCTACTAAGATCTGGTTCAAAGTTTGTTCGCGTTCGTCATGTCCACCGCCTAAGCCGGCACCGCGTTGGCGACCTACGGCATCAATTTCGTCGATGAATACAATACAAGGCGCGTTGCGCTTGGCTTTCTTAAACAAGTCACGCACGCGGGAAGCACCAACACCTACAAACATTTCTACGAACTCTGAACCGGAAATATGAAAGAAAGGGACGTTGGCTTCACCAGCTACTGCGCGGGCTAACATAGTTTTACCTACACCTGGACTGCCGAGCAACAACACACCCTTAGGAATTTTTGCACCCAAGGCTAAGAACTTTTGAGGAAAACGTAAAAACTGCACAATTTCTGACAGTTCTTCTTTGGCTTCTTTAGCACCAGCAACATCGTCAAAACGAACTTTGTTTTTTTGCTCGTCGTTTAATTTAACAGAGCTCTGTCCAAATGTTAAGGCGCGATTGTTAGAGCCTTGCACTTGGCGCATTAGGAAATAAATAAACAACGCGATTAGAACGAACGGAATTAGGAACGGTAAAATCGCACTAGCAACATTACTGAGTGTGCCAGGAGTGTTAAATTCAATTTTAATATTGCTAATTTTGTCTGCTGGTACGCCGCTGTCTACAAAATATTTTGGAATATCTGTGCGCGCGCCAATGGAAGATTTTAATTTACTGTCGCTATCTTTTAATTTCGTTTGAATGGAGTCAGATGTAACTTCGATGCTCTCTACTTTATCATCTTTAATTAAACTTGAGATTTCGGAAAGTGGTACAGACTTGGATTCCTTGCTAGTTGTGAACGAAGCTACTACTACGGAAATAATTAAAAATCCAATTAGTACTAAAATAATATTCTTAATGATCTTGCCCATGTAAAATTTGTAATTAATTGTGAATTAGGGGTCCCCGAACTGCTTGGGCCGAGTCGTTACTACGACGAGGTTAAGTAGTTTGGGGGAAGAGACACTAACTCGAAGGTAGTCCGAGCTGAAATTTATTTCAGCTAAGACGGCTGAGAGTTAGATGGCTCGTGGTGCCGGAGAGAGGACTTGAACCTCCACAGGGTTGCCCCCGCCAGCTCCTAAGGCTGGTGCGTCTGCCAATTTCGCCACTCCGGCATATTAATGCGCTGCTGACTAAAGCTTTGCGCTTGTAAAAATAACCAGGCTAACCTGGTTACTTATTATACGATATATTTTAGCACTTGTGAAGCGCGCTCTTTGCTTGCTATTTAGTGATGAAATTAACAACCACCTGCACAATTAAGTAAGCCAGAATGGTAATTCCTAAACCAATCAGGGCGTTAATTAAAGTCTTCTTGCCTGTGGATGCCTGCGATTCATTCCCTTGAGCAGTCATTACGTAGTAACCACCAATAATGATCATAATTACTGAAACTATGGCAGCGAAGTACAGCAAAATGCGGATAATGCGGATTGCCAGACTAGTCGCGGTTAAGTCTCCGCCAGCAATGGAGTCTTTGCTAAATGGATTGTTAGGTACACACAGTGGGCCCAATTTGCGGAAGCCATCTGAGTCGCCACAGGGGACGTCTGGAGTTGATGAGCCACCTGGAGTTATTGTGCCACCGGGTGTAACCGGGGGCTTAGTGTTTGGGTTTGTGCCAGTGCCCGGGCCAGGGTTAATTGGAGTTATAGTAGTTACAGGAGGGAACGACGTAAAGGTACCTGTCGTGGTACCAGTATCAGATTTACAAACTTTATCTATCCGATTTCCTTTATCGTCAACAGAATATTTGGATGTTCCCGGTCCCTTAATAACATGCGTAGGTTCTTCAGGATCAGGATTGTTGGTTTTATAAACACATACACCAGCTTCTGCTCTTTGATAGACTAAAGCCTGCTTATAAGTCCCAGTTGGGCAGTTCGCAATACTATCAGTGAATGTAACTGCGCCACCAGCACCATTAAAACAAACAACGATAGTGTTTCTAGTAGCACCTGACTGAGCCTCAGCCTCTTTCGGTGCTGGAACAACAAACAACGCCATGCTAAACAAAGCGAGCATGGCGAGGGAAAATTTAGTTAAAATTTTTGAGTACGAAATATTCACTGAAGTTTTAATTTGTTGGGGTTCCAAATAGCGAAAGCCCTATCTTTGTACCAAGAAGTTGTAAACTACTTGGACTATTAGGTAAGAAAGAATAATAATAGCCAAACCTATTAAAGCGTTGACTAAAGTAGTACGCCCTTTACCTGCTTGACCTTCATTACCAGCAGAAGTGATATACATAAAGCCACCGATGATAATAAAGATTACTGCAATAATCGCTGCTAAGTATAATGCCCATTCAATTACTGTTCTCGCAATATCTCTGATGCTGTAGTTTTGCTTTACTCCGCCGGGAAAAGCCGAGCCAATAGCATTCAAGCCCTCTTGAGCACAATTAGGAGAGTTAGGAGGACAAGCTGTAACTCCGGGGCTAGTAGTTCCCTGAGCCTGCACCGGTGAAAAGTTTGGGACGAAAAAGAACACGGCCATCAATGCCACTAATCCCCCAAGTATTTTTAAAGTAATTTTTTGTTTCATCTTTTTAAGTTTATTAAAACTGTCTTTACAACTCCGGAAACAAAATCTTTGCACAAATATTTTGTTTTGTTCCCAGAGCTATCCCGCATTGTAAAGTCTCTAATGCGGGAAAACAATTATGGACCAGTAATACCACCTGAACCGGAACCAGAAACGAATCTGTACACGATTTGAACAATAATGTAAGAAAGGACAATGATTACGACACCAACTAGAGCGTTGGTAATAGCTGTCTTACCTTTAGTAGCATTTTCAGTGTTTCCTGCTGACGTGATGTAAAGGAAACCACCGTAAATTAACATGATAACAGCAGCGATAAAAGCGATTGCCAATGCCCAGTTAATGATCAAGCGGAAGATAGAAGCAATGCTTCCTTCAGAACAACGCACGCCGGTGTCGGCAGGACAGTTGTTTACGAATGTATCTACTAAACCAGCTTGAGCAGTCATAGGAACATAGACAGGAGCCAAGACTACCATCAACATAACTACGAACTGAGCAATATTTAACCAATTAAGTTTTTGCAACGTTTGTTTCAATTTTTTCACCACCTTTCGGAAGAGGATGAAGCTGTAAAAAATTCGCTGGCTAACACTGAGCGAACTCCTAACAGATTCTTTAAGATAAAGTAACGTACTTATATTCTACTATATACAGGGAATTACACAACCGACTTTTCAACAAGGAGCTTAACCGCGATATTAACTAAGACAACGGCTAGAATTACTACTATTAGACCCACGACGGCCCACGTCAGGATGGTGCGGCCTCTTTTACGTTGTTCGTCGTTACCAGCAGCAGTCATGTAGATATAGCCACCGTAAATAATAACGATTACTGCCACAATACCAACGGCATACAAAGCACCTTTGATGATTTTGTTATAGAGAGTGTTGGTTGTACAGTATTCTGGGAGTTTTTCCTTGTCCCACTCAAAGCCACCTCTGCCCAGTTGTGCTTTTAAGTCATCGCAAATTTGAGTCGGGGTTGGAGTGGTTGTCTTTGTAGAAGAGTTAGTCGGTGATTTGGTTTGCGCGTCTACTGTGTTTATTACGAACGGTAACACCAACAACATCGCCGCGAACATTGCAACACTAACTCCTACAACAATTTTTGAAAAAGTTTTTATCATTTTATGTTTTTTGTTAAGCACCTACTTGAATGAGTCGCTGAATAATTGCCACAATACTAAACGACATTAACGAGACAATTAACCCGATGATCGCCCAGGTAATGGCAGCTTTGGCTTTAGTCAATTCAGTCTCGTTACCCGACGCAATAACCATTCGGAACCCAGCGATAATAATTATGATCACCGAAATCATTCCAATTAAAATGAACAGAATCTTTAAAATCGATGCCAACAGTTCTGGCAACGTGTCTTTGGTAAGAGGATTGATGAAGAAGCCAAGTGGCGTGTCTAAATCTGCCTTATACGTTGCGGTAACACCGGTGTTGATTTGCGCGTTTGGAGTAGAATTGTTTTGTGTCGCTGTGTTTGTATTGCTGTTAGTGGAGGGATTTTGGCCACCTGAGCCAGTTCCCCCTGGGGTAGTCACTGCACCTTTTTTATTAGTAAACGCAACATGAATACTTTTTGTTCTCCGAGTTGCTCCCCCAGCATCGTTCTTATACTGATAGATAATAGCATAGGAATAATCATAATCAGGAACGCCAGCACTAGGTGGAGTACCTCCACCTAATTGAGTTATTTTTGAAAATCTGTTGTTTTGGAAATTTGAGGCAAATAATCCTGCAGAATCAACTTCTCCTATAAACTCTGAGCTATTAGGCTCGTTCGGATCAGTAATGGTGGAAGTACGATTGGCATTAACCACATACTTCAGGTCTGGGTAACACTCACCAGCTCCGCCAGTGGGGTTAATCTCAATGGTCACTCTTAACCTAAATGGGGTATCGACATTAGCTAATATAGTGGAGCCTGGGGCAATTAATTTATCACTAGCAGTTAATAAGTCCAGCTTTACCACACAGTTATTTATATTAGCTTGGGCTAATTTAGGAGAAACAAATGCCGATGCGAATGGTGTGACCAAGGTAAATATTAATATAATTAGGAGGAATTTTTTCATGAGAGTTACTTTACAATAAACCTTGAATAATTTGTACGATTGCGAATGACATAAAGGCCACTGCCAAGCCTACTAGCGACCAAAGAATGCCAGCCTTCGCTTTTTTTAACTGATCTGGGTTACTACCACCAACAACCATGCGGAAACCCGAAATCACTATTACTATTACAGCAGCAATAACAATTAGCGCTAACAATACATTAATCACTCGAGTCGCTACACCTTGCGCGGTCGTGGCACTGGGACCAAATGGGTTAGTAATTTGTGCAATTTCTACTGGCTCTCTTTTTGTAGGATCGGTACTGGCTTGATTCTTCACAACTGGAGGTAAATCTCCTTCCACATATACCACCTGGATTGATCTTTCTGTATCTTCACCGGCTTTAATGTAGTACTTATAAACTGAAGGGGTTTTAGGCACAGGAAGTTTTTGGGTAGTAACAAAGCCAACAATAACATTTTGAGCGAGCGGTGGTTTGTCAGGCCCCATTACCAATTTAATTCTCTTGCCTTCTGCCCCACCTGTGCTAACAGTATATGTGACAGTGAACTGCTGATCCTTACAATCTTTTCCACCCACCCCAAGGCTTAAACTAGCCTTCTCTGCTTCTGAAACCTTAAATACAAATGCATTACCACCACCATACTCTCTCATTGGCAACTCTTCGCGAAGACTATTATCTAAAATATATGGCACCCAATCACAAGAAACCGCTTGAGCTTGATTTACAACCACAAGGTTACCAACAAACATTAAAAACAAAAGGCTTGCTCCTAAAATTTTAGTTATTGTAAATTTAGTAAAACTATTAAACATATTATTTTCCGGTGGTTGGTTTAGTTGGAGTCTTTGGCGGAGCAGTATTTGAATTTGTATTTGGTTTCGTCGTACTGTTAGTATTTGGATTGGTAGTAGAAGGAGTAGCTTCAGTGCTTGAACTCGGGGTATTACGAATATAATCTAGCGGACTAGAGAGAATTCCGGGTCCTTCTCTGACGCCGATACTTAAACTGCCTGCAAAGAGCGCGTTAATCAACACAAAAGCAGCAGCTACTAGCACTAAACCAATTACCGCTCCAGACAATCTACCCTTAGCCGCCTTAAGTTGCTCTTGACCTTGAGAGTAAACCATCATGAAGCCAGCAAAAACAATTGCTACCATCGCAAAGAACCCGGCCATAGCAATTAAGTAATTAACAATTACAACGAAAGTAGAAAATAAGTGATCAATTTCACAAGGGTTACCAGCAGTATTACCACAGGGAACAAAACCACCGGCATCGCCTTTTTCTGTGGTAGTAGTAGTTTGAGCAAATACTTCTGGAATTAAATTTACCGAATCAGAAACAGCCAAAAAAGCAGTGACAACCAAAACCATCCCAACAATTGCACCAAAAATTTTCTTAGTTTTGTTTGTCATGTTTCTTTTAATCAGTGTGTTAAATAGGTCAAAACTAATTTCGCAACAGCGATAGCGTACTGGCCTGCGATTGCGCTCTGCCCAATGCTTGGTCTACTGGTTGACCACGTAAATTAATATTATCTATCATCTCACCAATAATCGCGTCGAACTTGGCTTCATCTGCTTTGTAAAAAGTTTTACCAGTTAAGTTTGCGTGTGCGAACACGCCCATGTCTGGATCACTAGTTTGTAATTCAATTAAGTCGCGCCTCGAAGACGGCTGCTTATCTTGTTTGTAATAAATGTCTAGCATGTCCTTGCTGGTGGCGAACTTCAAGAAGTCCCACGCCCACGCTGATTGTTTACTTTGTTTGCTCACTACTTCGGCAAAGTAACTTGAGTAGTTTACAGTTGGATCGTCCAAATTATTTTGTGGTACGGGAGCGACATCATAATTTAAATTTGGAGCCTTGGCGTCTATTTGGCCCCGTGTGTAAGCATAGCCATAAAGATACGCCGCGCGGCCGTTAGCAAACGCGTCGGTAGAATAGTCACTGTCTTCATTCCATGTATAGTTTGCGCTAGTTGGATTAGCAAATGAAGTATAAAAATCTACGGCTTCCACACCAGCATTCACTGAGTTGTTATTCTTAGAAATACTGTTGGCAAATTGTGGTGCACGACCATCAGCTGTCCACGGAACTACGCCTGCTTGTAACATTAGTAAGTAAACAATATCGACACCACGATTAACGTTTGTGTTTGTACCCATCGCTACCCCACTACGGCTAAAGTAGCCACTACTATCTTGGCGGGAAATCTCTCTAACATCTTCTGCAAGTTGCGCCCAAGTTTTTGGAGGGACCGCAATTCCTGCTGTGCCCATTAGGTCTTTATTATAGTAGAGCGCTAAAGAATCGACCCACATGGCTGTACCGTAGATTTTGTTATCTTTAATTAAGTCGGTCGCCATGGAATCTACAAAAGTGCTCTTGTAGTCTTTAACGGTAAAAGTTTTCTCTGGGGCTTCCACTATTTTGTCCATATAGCGTGGCACCCATGTGTTATTTATAGAGTAGATGTCCGGGCCATTCCCAGCTGCCAAAGCATTCAGTAGGTCGGCTTCGTAATTCTCAATATTTTTTTTAGTATATTCAAAAGTAACGTTAGTGTGCTTAGCCTGATACGCCGACATAATCGCCTGCATTTTATCTGAATCCACAAATGGCTTCCAAATTTTAATAGTCACTGGACCGGATGACTGAGTATTACCGCCGCCGCCACAAGCCACCGCCAATAAAGGTAAAATCGCGATAACTAAAAGCACCGCGAACTTACTAAATTTTCCAAACTGATTTTTTGCAAAGAATTTTTTCATTTTTGTTTCTAAATTTTAGCGTAGTTGTTTTTTCTTTAAGTGAAAGGGAAAGTATTTGCTAAGCAGGCAGTTGGCAAGCGCGCGAGGTCTGCTACTTTAGGCAGACCGAGACAAAGCGCTGCCTGCGTGCTAATACTTTTCCTCATCTTGTTGAGGTGGCAAAATTTCTCTTGCTCTCCAACATCAAGGTTAATTAGAAATGTTTTTCAAGAAAGCAGAGAAATCATCTTTTAAGTCTTCATGCTTTAAACCAAACTCTACCACTGCTTTTAAGTACTCAAGTTTGTTACCACAATCGTAGTAACGACCGTTCTGAATTTCTACTGCGTGCGCATCTTTGCCGTCGCGTAATAAATTACGCATACCGTCTGCCCAATACAATTCATCAGGAGTATTACGCTTTTGCAAATCTGTCATGGCCTCCTCAATAGCTGGAAAGTAATCTGGGCTAAACACATAACCACCAACAACAGCGTAATCTGAATCGATCACTCCCTGTCCTGGTTTCTCTACAAATTGATTAATTTTTAAAACACCATCACCAAGATCATCGCCGGCTGCGTAGCCGTAACGCTCGTAATCTTCAGGGCGAGATGTACGTACCGCACCAAGAATTGCACTACCACCATATTTTTCGTAAGCGGCCACCAATTGTTGGGAGCGAGTTTGAGGAGCGGCAGCAACAAATTCATCACCCCAAAGGACTAAGAACGGTTCATCACCAATTAAATGACGAGCATTCCAAATCGGAGTACCATTACCCATAGGTCCTTTTTGGCGAACGTAATAAAAGTTAGCCAAATTAGCAATCGCTCGAATTTCTTCTAGCTGTTCTATCTTGCCAGCTTCTTCCAAGCGCTTTTCTAACTCAAATGGATAGTCAAAGTGATCTTCAATGTTACGCTTGTGCCATCCTGTTACTAGAATAATATCTTCGATGCCAGCCGAAACCGCATCTTCTACTACATATTGAATAATTGGCTTATCTACCAAAGGCAACATTTCCTTTGGCTGGGCTTTTGTCGCCGGGAGGAAACGCGTTCCAAACCCAGCCACCGGGATAACTGCTTTTCTAACTTTCTTCTGCATATGCAGATATTATACCACACTTACGTAAGACATGGCGGTGCAAATTATTCATTATGAAACCGATATTGCAAGCTTTCAGCAATGTGCTGCTGAGTAATATGTTCAACGCCTGCCAAGTCGGCTATTGTTCGAGCCACTTTTAGCACTCTATGTATAGCCCGCCCTGATAACTGGTATTTGTCCGCCGCTTTTTCTAGTAATCGATTGCTTTGCGGGTCGACGACGCAAAATTGCTTAAGTTGTTCTGGGGTCATCTCGTTATTGGTTTTCGGTCTGCCAAAACGTTTTGTTTGAACAGCGCGCGCTGCGACTACTCGTGTTTGAACTTCAGCAGAAGTTTCTTCTTCTGAAGACGTCACCATGATCTCTTGGTACTGCAGCCGCGGTACGTTTATGTGCAAGTCAATTCGGTCGAGCAACGGCCCAGAAATTTTCTTTCTATACCTCTGCACATTTGCGGGAGCACATGTACATTCTAAATTTGTTTGTCCAAAATTCCCACACGGGCAAGGATTTTGTGCTGCCACTAAAATGAAACTGGCTGGGAAAGTGTAGGAGTGTCGTAGACGCGTAATTGAAATGTGATTATCTTCCAACGGTTGCCTCAGCACTTCTAAAACACTACTCGAAAATTCAGAAAACTCGTCTAAAAACAATACACCCCTGTGTGCCAAAGTTACCTCCCCTGGGCGTGGCACAGCACCGCCACCAATAAGCGCAATCGCCGAAGCGGCATGATGCGGACTTCGCACAGGTCTCTGAGTAACTACGCCTGCTTGTAAGTGCCCGGCACTATTATAAATTTTTGTTAGTTCTAAAATTTCTTCGTGTTCCAGCGGAGGTAAAATTCCTGGTAGCGCTTTAGCCAACATCGTCTTGCCACTACCAGGAGGTCCGTTCATAAGTAAGTTGTGTCCGCCGGCTGCCGAAATTTCTAGCGCTCTCTTTGCATGATGTTGTCCGGCGATATTTGCAAAGTCTGTTTGCGTCAATGATAAACGCGACCCATCATTCTTTGTTTGTGTGGGCGCGCTAAATAACTCACTAGTAGAATTATGCGGCTTAATTAAGGTCGTACCAATGATATGATCTAAAAGTTGAGCTAAATTTTCTACAGGATAAACAGTAATTCCTTTGACCAGTGCGGCCATGCTGGCATTCTCAAATGGGACGAACGCCGCGGCGAACCCGTTGTTCCGAGCGACTTGAGTCATGGCTAAAACCCCGGGCGTCGGCTTTACGGAACCATCCAACGAGAGCTCGCCCACGAGCAACTGCTTAGTGTTTTTGCTTTCCGCCGGCGCACCCTTAACTGCGCAGTCTCCACCTCCAGGGCGCCGAATCTGCAAACCATTGGCCAACATAATCGCCACCGCTATTGGCACATCAAAATGTGTTCCCACCTTTGGCAAACTACCAGGAGCCAAGTTTAAAGACACCCTGTTTTGTGGGTAAAAAAAGCCAGAATGCTTAATTGCTGACCGCACACGTTCACGGCTTTCCTGAACAGCGGCATCCGGAAGCCCTACAATAATTGTGGTTGGTAGACCGTTGCTAACGTCTGCTTCCACTTCTACTAGCGCTGCATTTATCCCAACTAAAGTTGCTGTAAATATTTTTTGTACTGCCATAGTCACAGCGTAACAAAAGCTAGATAAAACTGACGTAAAATAAATGACCTCCTCCCCGGGAACCGCTTCGCTAATCCCGGGGTTTCCAACTCGT
>CAZLAR010000001.1:0-41863 GCA_964557735.1 uncultured Candidatus Saccharibacteria bacterium | reverse complement strand
TTTTTGGTGACTACAACTCTTCTCAACATATATTTACTTATCAAGACTTACCAAATATCACGTGGTGATAATATTCCACGTGAAACATTTACGTGGAAAGTACTAGTTCTATGGGTTTTACTAATGGTTAACACGTTAGGAATGTTCATCAGCTTTTCACGTGGTGGAATTTTGGCTCTTGGGGTTGGAATAGCCTTATTATTAGGGTATTTGCTCTTAAATAAGGCTAAATTTAAGATTTTTCACGTAGTAATTCCAATTTTACTATCTGTCGGGCTGTCAATTGCCATTTTGGCACCGTATTTATCCACCAGAACAACAGTTTCTGACAATGCGGTAAAAGAGCGCTTATTCTACAACGAAATAGGAGAGAGGATCGTTGAAGACCAGCCCTGGCTAGGAGTTAGACCAGGAACTAGTGTGTTGCACATGAAGCAATACTCCGGCACCGAGCTAGAACCCTGGGAAGTTCAACCAATCCATAATTTCTACCTAATTTCTTGGGCAGAGTGGGGAATTGGCGCTATTTTGTTCCTTGCATTAATTCTTTACCCTATAATTGCCTTATTTAAGCGGAATATTAGCGCGTGGAACATGGTTTTACTGGCAATTAGTATATGCTTCCTTGTTTTGTTCCTTTTTGATCATTATTTCTACACAATTTGGCCAACCCAGCTGCTACTTTGGCTTATTTTAGGCCTGCAACTAAAAAGCCTGTTTCACATGAAACAAGCTCAGCCCAATTCCCAGCAATAGTTTATATGGTTATTTATGATACTCCTTGCCATTCATAATTGTACAAGCCCTGTAGATCTGCTCCTCAAGCAAAATTCTCGCAAAGTTATGCGGAAAAGTTAGCTTACTGAGCGATACCACGTGGTTTGAATAGGCCTTCAAAGACTCGTGAAGCCCAATACCACTACCCAAGACAAAGACAATTTCTTGTCCTAAACCGCCAATCCGTTCTAAAAACTCAGCAAAAGCAACCGAATCCCGTTCTTGACCCTTTTCCTCAAGCAAAACAACAATTCCATCACTAGGAAGCTGTTTCACAATAAGATCAGCTTCTTTTTGTTTGGCTTTCTGAGCTGCATCATCTGAGCGATATGAAACTTCAGCCAATTCGACCACTTTTACCTTCGCAAAAGGGGAGAGTCTCTTCAAATACTCCTTTTCCAGCTCAACATAAGCCTTTTCCTTCAATTTTCCTAAACAGATTATTTTAATCTTTAGCATAACTATATTATGGCAGACAAAAATAAAAACCGCATTAAGCGGCTCTTATAAAGTTAACTAGAACAAACTTTGGAACATGCGTTCTAAGTAGCCAGAAGTGCGGTTTGTGAAGTAAACCACAAGTACAGCAGCCAACATAATTCCGTTCAATACAATTAAACGAATTAAGTCTTTGCTAATAATTTGGTATTCAGCCACATGCGCAGCCATTGCACCAGCGCTTCCAGCAACATTTCGAGAGACAGGGGAGGCATTTGTCTCTACCGCCGAGCTAGAATGTTCAGTTGAAGCAGGACGATCACGGAATTTGTATCGATTCTTTTTAGACATAAATTAGAAATTAATGGGAAAATTTACGAAATATTTGACCTCAAAAGTATACCAAGAGCCAAGTTTGTAAACAAGGGCAAACCAGTGCTACAATAGCTCTACTATGAGTGCAACACTTTTATCATATATCAGCCTGGGAATAGCTGGAATCGCTTTGATTCTAGGTATTTACACGATTTTTGCTGTTGGCCAAGTGCGCAAATGGCGAAAGATTTTTTCTGGAAATGCAAGTAAAGCAGAAACGCTTCCGGAGAATCTAGAAGAAGTGATGACTCAAGTTGCAAAACGTTTGGAACAACTTGATGAAGCCAGTTTGCAAACTGCCGCTTCCATCGAAGCAATCACCGCACAATTGGCCACAGCTACTCAGCATGTTGGCTTAATTCGCTACAATGGTAACGGTGATGATGGTGGCAACTTAAGTTTTTCTGTTGCGCTGTTAGACGCGCATCAGTCTGGTGTTGTTATTACCAGTTTGCACGGAAGGTCTAACAGTCGCATCTATGCAAAACTAATTGCGAATGGCGCGAGTGAGCAAACGTTAAGCGAAGAAGAACGCGAAGCACTCATCCAGGCGCTGACGCATCAGTAATAATTAGTAACAACGTTAACTAAATAATTAATTTTTAAAAACATATGGCACAAAATGACATGGCTGCAGCTGAAACCGTTGTTGGCCCATCCGTAAAAATTCAAGGAGATTTAAATTCCGAAGGAAATATTCGCATTGAAGGTGCAGTAGCCGGTAAAGTTCAAACCACTCAAAGCGTTCACGTTGGTGAACACGCTAAAATTGCTGCAGACGTAGTAGCTGGCAATGCGATCATTGCTGGAGAAATTCACGGCAATGTTAAAGTTGTGGAAAGCCTTATCTTACAACCATCTGCTCGTATTGTTGGTGATATTTCATGTGGTATTTTACGTGTAGAAGAAGGTGCGCAATTTACCGGTAAGTGCAGCATGAAAGGTGCTGTAATAGACAAGCAGACAGGCGCGCTTAAGCCTGTCAACGGCAATGGTAACAGCAAATCTGCTCCCGAACCAGAAGACGAGGAATAGAAATATATAACCATAAGCGGGTCATGCCGGCTGGTATCTTTTTCTTTCGCAGCACAGCTGTCTCAAGAAAAAGTTACACTGCCGTCACCTGCTGTTAATACTTATGTATTTCTACATATTAGACGGCAAAAATATTCCGGATGCGCAGTTCGAGCGAGCGCAAGTTACCCTGCAAGGATTGCTGGCTGAGTTTAAGGTGTCTGGTGAGATGGCGCGCGTTACTTCTATTCGCGGGATTGCAGAGTTAGTAGAAACGGCGAGCGAGCGCGGAGTAAAAACTTTAATTGCGTGTGGAACTGACGACACATTCAATTTTATGCTCGCATACTTAAAAGGGCGGGACTTTGCATTAGGTTTTATTCCCATGACTGAAGATTCAAACCTAAGTCAGATCCTTGGGATAGACAGTTTACTCACTGCGGTAAAAACGGTAGCAGCGAGGCGCATTGAAAAAATTGATCTAGCTACTTTAGGTGACAACTATTTCATCAGTCAAGCAGAGTTTGGTATGGCTTCTAATAAAGCGAAGACGACTGGGATGTTTAGTAGTTTGCGCAGTATGGCAGCGACAGAATATAATTTAAAAATTCGTGTGGACGGTTCTTACACCATGGATATTACTTGCTTGGGCGGTACCGTCACTAACTCACGCGCTACATCAAGTAGTAACAGCACCATTGCCAACCCGACCGATGGCTTACTCGACCTAATGATTCTCGAACGCATGGGTAAAGTTGATGTTTTAAAATACAAACCAGATATTGCCGCAGGGAGTTTGGAAAATATTCCTGGCACATCGGTAATTAAGTGCAAGCAAGTTGAATTCTTGGAACCACGTGGTTTCCCAATCACCATAGCCGGTCGCACTTTTGCAAAAGTTCCTACAGTAGTACAAATTTTTCCACGACAGCTAAGAATGATAGTAGGGAAGAATCGGACGTTTTAAATGCCGACTATTGCCTGAAGCTGCCTTTGACAGGCAGTTTTTATTTTGTTAATCTTAGCCGTAAAGTACGAAGTCCAATACTATCAAAAGGGGGATACTAAAATGACTGATCAACAACTGATCAATCTGAAACTTCAGTTGATGCACGCCAATGTCCCTCTTTGCGAGTGGGGCATGAACGGTTGCAAAACTATGCCTAATCTGGCAAAAGAACTGGATGCTGGAGAATGCACTCTTGAATATCGACATGGTAAAATGTACCGATATATTCGAGTGATGTTGCTTGATATCATTTACCACAACAGAATTACCGGAGAAAAGTTTCGTTTAATCCAAAAAGAGCAGGTTGCATCAAGAGGAAAAACCGAGCGAATTTATGGTTCTTCTGTATCAGAAAAACTTAAGCTCGGAGAGTATCCCGACAAAAAAGCAGTTATCCGAGCTTTGCATGAAGAGTTAGGAATCGATTGGGATGGCTACTACATTGAAAAGCAAGACCCTTACCTTACTCTCACTAAGTCAACGAGCTACCGAGGGATAGCGACTATTAGTACGCTGTATCCGTGTGCGGTTTTGCTCAGTGATGAACAATTCAACCATGATGGCTACACAGAAACACAAGATGGGATTACTACTAATTTCGTTTGGGAAAAGTGGAACGCGGTAGACGACAACGAATACGTTATCTTTAAAGCAGGCAAAGATTGAAAATCAATCTTGTCTGCTGTTTTTTTACTTCTTCTGTTTTTAGCAAAACTTTACTAAATCTTGATCGAAACTTTATTTTAACTTTATATAGACTTTATCACTACCTTGCCAGGCTTAAATTAGTGGACCCAGCTATGGTATCGAGTCCAAGGTTGTCGCTCGGGCTTTACGGGTTCGATCCCCGTTGGGTCCACCACCTACTTGACTACAAAATATAGTAATGTTAAATTATAAGTAGATGACAACTCGAAGTGAGACTCGCAACCTGAGATAGCGAAGCTCAAATAAAAAACCGTTCTGTGAAGAGCGGTTTTTTATATTTAAATTTATTTCTTCTGGATCATGGAGTGAAACACATACCCATCACCTAAGTCCAACTCATGCAATTCAATTTTACCGCCATTCAAACTTTGGGTGATTGGCCCAAGATCACCAGACTTTAGAGATCTAGCAAGAGTTTCTTGAACTGAGGAATTCATAGCCTTAGACTCAGAATCAACGTGGTTATATAACTCATAGATATTAGCAAGGTCAACAGCATCAGGATTCTGCATAGTTTTAGGTGTCAGCATATCTTCCGGCAAAATATTCATACAGCTTTGAGTTAGCTCTGGAGGATCAGCACGATAGGGTGCACCCATAGTCCATCCTAAAAACCGACATGTAATATGATTTCGCCAAATATCAGTATTATACATTGAGCCAAGTGTGTTTAAGTAAAAATCATTCAAAATGATTATCCCGCCGTTGATATGTGTTGGATCTTCCGACCCAGTTCCGTATCCACCTATGGCCACCCAATCATTGTCTGCATTGATAGCACAAACATTCATCCCTACCTGTACCGGAAGAACAACAGGATAGCATCGGAAGCTTGGATCTAGTTCCTTACTGTGCTTATAGTTGTAAGCTCCAGCTATTTCCCACTTAGATTCTGCAGTGACAAGTGACCTCTCCCAACTTGCGCCCGCATAATTTTTTAATGTCATCTCAAAAGGAATTACAGAATGTGCCCAATGTGGCGGCTCCTCATTTGCGCTAGAGAAAAGTGGTTCCGGTGCGTAAGGACTAAAGTATTTCAGCCAAATTGCGCTACCGGCCAAGACAACAACTAAAAGCCCAAGTAATAAATACTTTTTCGTTGAAGATGAGAAGGTAAAATGTTTTTTCATTTTGATTTCTTAATATCGGGAGTCCCACTTATCTATAGTATACTCCCTAACACTGGATAATCAAAAGCACTTGCATTTATAACGTTTTTACAGTATAGTTAACCAGTTAAGCTTAAAAAGCTAGAAGAAAACGCAATGAATTTATCATCTTTATCACATGAACTAAATATCTCGATTAACGACCTGCGCACTAAAGCGAACGCAGCTGGTTTTCGTATTTCTCCTCGTGCCAATAAAATTGATAACTACCTCGCTAAGCAAATTGTTGAAGCTTTGAAGCCAAAACCTAAAGTAGATCCTAACGCACCAAAACCAGAAGCTAAGAAAGTGTCTTTGCCTGCGTTTATTAAAGTGCGCGACTTCGCTGACTTACTGGAGTTACCGGTGACAACTGTAATTAAGGCGTTAATTACCAATGGAGTTATGGCCACGATTAACGAAGAAGTAGATTTTGAAACTGCGACAATTATTGCCCAAGATTTAGGATTTGAAGTTGCTACCGAACAAACTGGCGAAGCCAAAGAATTCGGTATCGGCTTTTTACACGAAAGTTTACAAGGCGAAGCAACAGATAACGCAGCGGAGCAAGAAACACGTCCACCAATCGTGGCGGTCATGGGTCATGTTGACCATGGTAAAACTACTTTGCTAGACGCAATTCGGAAAGCTAGCGTAGTCGATAGCGAAAGTGGTGGGATTACTCAGCATATTGGTGCGTATCAAGTTAAACACGATGGGAAAGTTATCACTTTCCTAGACACGCCAGGACACGAAGCTTTCGTAGAAATGCGTGCGCGTGGTGCAAATGTTACAGACATGATTATTTTAGTAGTTGCTGCAGACGACAGCGTGCGCCCACAAACCATTGAAGTTATTAACCGTGCCAAGTTTACTAACACTCCAATTATTGTGGCCATTAACAAAGTAGATAAAGAAAATGCCAACGTAATGAAAACCAAGCAAGAGTTGGCTGAACACGGCGTACTCTTAGAAGATTGGGGTGGTAAGGTTATTGCTGTTGAAATTTCTGCAAAACAAAATATCGGCATCGACAAATTATTGGAAATGGTTTTGCTACAAGCCGAAGTGGAAGATTACAAAGCTAATCCGAACGGAAAAACTTTAGGAACTGTTATTGAATCACACGTTGCCCAGGGGAAAGGTGCTGTTGCCACAGTAATTATCCAGAACGGAACTTTAAAAGTCGGCGACATTATTGTTGCTGGTACTGGTTATGGCCGTGTAAAAACTTTGGAAGATGAGCACGGTAAAAAATTAAAGTTCGTAGCGCCTAGTCGCCCAGCGCTAATTTCCGGTTTTTCTGACCTACCAGAAGCTGGTGACATTTTACAAACGAATGACTCTTTAGACGAGGCTCGTACTATTGCTACTAATGCACAAAAGATGAAGCATAGCCGTAAACTCACTACCCGTAGCAAACTACAAGGCGACAGCGATAGTAAAACTTTAAACTTAATTTTAAAAGCAGACGTTGCTGGTTCTTTAGAAGCTATTAAACAATCTTTAGCGAAACTTAAGAATGATGAAGTACAGATTAATATTCTTAGCGAAGGTATTGGAGAAGTAAATGACAACGATGTGTTACTTGCTGACAGCAGCAAAGGTACTGTAATTGCTTTCCACACCAAGACTAATCCAAAAGCAATTAACTTAGCGAAGCAAAAGAGTGTAGCGATTGAAAGCTATGATGTTATTTACGAACTGTTAGAAAATATCACTAGCGCAGTGATTGCCATGTTCACTCCAGAAATGGAAAAAGCAACTTTTGGTAAAGGAACTGTGCTTGCGATTTTCCGTACTGAAAAATCTCAAATGATTATTGGTGGAAAAGTTGATTCCGGCGAGCTTCGCAAGAACAAACCTGTTGCGATTTGGCGCAAGAATACTGAAGACGAAGATGCGACTGACGTGAGAAGCGCAGCGCCCGATGCACCTACTGACGCAGTCGAAGAACCGACGGAAGAAAACCCAGGCTGGCACGAAGTTGGTCGTGGTGAAATTGTTGACTTACAACAAAGCAAAATCGATACTAAAGAAGTTGCAAAGGGGAACGAGTTTGGCATGAAGCTCAAGACAAGCGTGAAGCTCCAAGAAGGTGATATGATCGAAAGCTTTGAAGAAACCTTGAAACAAAAGACACTTTAAGGGCTACAGTTGCCATAATATAAATATTTTGATATAGTAGACAGCTATGGCACAACCTAAAAACCCTAATCGAATAGAAAAACTGAATTCCTTAATTCAACGCCTGGTCGGCACAAGTCTACCGGAATTTTTGGATGGCCAAAATGGTTTAGTTACTGTTTCTCGTGTGGAAACTAGTGGCGACTCGCGCTGGGCGAAAGTTTGGGTTTCAATTGTTGGAGGTGATGACGATAAAATCCTCGCGGCTATTCAAAAAAATATTTACGACATCCAAGGTGAATTAAACAGACAAATGGGCATGAAGATGACTCCGCGTTTACAATTCTTTTTAGATACATCACCTCGTTACGTACAACACATTGATGAGCTTATAAACAAAATTCGCGAAGAGGAAGAAGAAGCGAAAAAAAATGACGGTGCGCCGCAAGGGAGTAAATAATGCACGAGTCTTTTCCTCATGCCGTTACTTTGCTTAACCAAGCAAGTACAATTTTACTAACTACACACGAACGCACTGATGGCGACGACCTTGGTTCAGTTTTAGCATTAGCGCATTATTTGAAGAGTATTGGTAAGCGCGTAGCAGTAGTTGTACGCGGAGGAGTGCCACAACAGCTGCGCTATTTACCAATGTCGGAATTGGTTTCTGAAAGCTTACCAACCGACAAGCAAGGCAAAGTTTGGAAATTCGACGCGCTGGTTATTTCTGGATGCTCAGTACGCGAGCGTGTGAAGCACGAACAAATTTTGCAATTGAATATATCGACAATTAATTTAGACCACCATCCAGATAACAATATGTATGGTGATGTAAATGTTGTAGATCACACAAAGTCTTCCGTTGCCGAGCTGACTTACGACTTATTTAAATTTGCTGGCTGGGAAATTAATCATGACATTGCACTTTGCTTGCTCACAGGTATAGTCACCGACACCGGTATTTTTATGCACAGCAATACTCAAGCCAGTACTTTTGCGGCGGCGGCAGAACTAATGGCCAAAGGGGCTAGGGTTTCGACTGTGACTAAGCATACATACGAAGGTAAAGACTTAGCTAGTCTAAAGGCTTGGTCTCATGCGCTCGGCAATGCGCATTACGACGCGGCCAAGCAAATGATCTACTCTATTATTACTTCCGACGAACTTGAGGCCCTGGGCAATCCGCCGTTGTCTGCGTTTGAGGGGATCGTGGAAACTTTGAATAAAGTGCCAGAGGCCAAGTTCGCTATGTTTTTAAAACAAGACAACAACGTCATTAAAGGGAGCTTGCGCAGCGAAGAACATAAAGGCGTAGATGTGCAGGCCATTGCTCAAGCACTAGGTGGTGGGGGACACAAGCTGGCTGCTGGCTTCTCTCTATTAGGAACCTTAGCTCGAGATAGTAGAGGAAAATGGGAAGTTGTTTAGTTACAGATGCATAGCCTCAACTGCAGACTGGACATTTTCCCTTAGACGCACTATAATTAGAAAGATTTTTCAATAACTTACTCACAAGCCCGGGTGGCGGAACTGGCAGACGCGCAGCCTTGAGGTGGCTGTGGGAGCAATCCCGTGGAGGTTCAAGTCCTCTCTCGGGCACCAAGAAAAATCGCAAAAGATCAAAGCAAAATAGTATTTTACACAAGGGCGATTAGCTCAGCTGGTCAGAGCGCTTCGTTTACACCGAAGATGTCAGAGGTTCGAATCCTCTATCGCCCACCACGGAATTTTAAAATCTAGTTCTTTAACAAAACTTTATATTTTCTTGACCGTAGTTTTATCTGACTTGTTCTATAATTTATTAATGAACAAACAAGGTGGTCAATTACAATATAAAATCAACATATCTTGGAGCCATAACTTTGCTTACGGTATTGGTCTTATTGCATCTGATGGGTGTATTTCAAAAGATGGCAGACACGTCCGGCTCATCTCCAAGGATCTAGAAATGATTGAAAATTTTAAAAAAGCATTTGTCCTAGATAACAAGATTGGCAAAAGTGCGCGGGGTGGAGAGACAGAAAAGAAATACTACTATACTGCTTTCGGTGATGAAACTTTTGTAAACTATTTAAAGTCAATCGGGTTAACTCCTGCTAAATCCAAAACAATTAGCGAGCTAAAGATTCCAGATGAATATTTCGCAGACTTCTTACGAGGGGAATTTGACGGCGATGGATCATTCTTTACAAGTTGGGATAAACGCTGGCCAAAAAGTTTTGTGTTTAACTTAGTGATCTACTCTGCAAGTATTGAATTTTTGCTTTGGATCAAAAGTAAGCTAAATACTCTGTACAGTACCACTGGCTTTATTAAGCATTTCAAGTCGGCTGGAGTTTACGGTTTGCAGTTCGCGAAAAAAGATTCGACCACACTTGCCAATGCTATGTACTCTCAAAATGACATGCTATTCTTAAAAAGAAAGTATGACAAGATAAAAGCTGCTTTAGATTTTAATAAAAATTTGCACATGCCGGATTAGCTCATTGGTTAGAGCGTTGCCCTGAAGAGGCAAGCGTACCCAGTTCGATTCTGGGATCCGGCACCATGCGGCCATGGTTCAATGGTAGAACTCTTCCTTGCCAAGGAAGGGATAGGGGTTCGATTCCCCTTGGCCGCTCCATCAAAATATCGTCCCTAAAGGGCGGTTTTTTGTTATACTGGATGCATGAATCACAAAGAAACTCTCGAAAATAAAATTTCTTCAATCAGCAAAGTTTTAGATATTAAGAAGATTACCGAAATACATCCCGATAATAATTATATTGCTAAATATTATTCTCTGAATGAAATTCCATACACAATATTTCATACACGCACTGATTTTGTGCACATGGGAATCAGCAAAGATGGGGTTTACAAAGAAGATGATTTATTAGAAGCAGCGAGAATAGTACAAGCCTACATAATATCAACTAATGCGAAACATGTATTAGAACTTGCTACAGGGAGAGGTGCAAACTCTGAATATCTAGGAAAACTATTTCCACAAACAAATTTTTACGGAATTGATTTAACCTCTGATCATATCAGCTATGCTCTTAAAAGAGCGCGGTCCTTAAAGAACTACCATCCTCGAACAGGTGATTATCACGATTTAAGCATGTACGAAGATGGTAGTATGGAAATTGTTTTTGTTATTGAAGCAATATGTCATAGTACTGAAAAAGAAAGAGTTTTATCCGAGGTACACAGGATCCTAAAAAAAGATGGGCTCTTTATTGTGATTGATGGATACAGAGCAAAAGAAGCTAAAAATGAAGCTGAGGAAATCGCGATGAAACTTGTTGAGAAGGGAATGGCTTTAGAGGTATTTGAACAATACCCTCTCTTTATGGATAAAGCCTTGAGAGCTGGATTTGAAATTATAAAAGACGAAGATCTATCGCAATATATTCTGCCTAACTTGCGAAGATTTGAAAAATTAGCACACAAATACTTTTCACATAAGTTTTTAGCTCATTTTTTGAATGTCTTTTTACCCTCTAAAGTAATAAACAATGCGGCGGCTGGTTATCTCATGCTTGATGCTGCACAAATGGGATTGTTCTCATATCATTTAACTGTATTAAAGAAAAAGTAGTTCTAACATCCTGTACTATGGAGCTCCATCATCAAACTCTCCCTAAAGGGGAGTTTTTTGTTATACTGATTTTAATGAATGCAAAGATTTTAAAACAAGTTAACAGCTTATTTAACATTCCGAAGTTGTCTTACAAAGGCAAAGCGAAGGGTGGTTTTTTGAGTGACAATTATATGCTGGCGAATAAAACTGATAAGTACTTTTTGAAGAAGTATCGCACTTCTGTTGGCAATAGAATACCAATTATTTACATTAATTCATTATTCAGAAAACCCTTTTAAATAAGCCATTTACTATGCCAATTCGCCCCTTGGGCAAGCCTAAAAAAACGTTATTTGGCTTAAATAAGGGGTAAAATGCCTAAAATAGGTTGTCAGGAAGGCCTAAAACTGTTATAATGATCTTGTACGGTACTGCTTTAGCAGTCTTTTTTATTGGCCAATGTGGTGTTTTATCAATAGATAAAGCATTATATATGCAAAACTAGAGTAAAAATGGCTCTATCTGTAGTAACCCGACTAAGGTCAATCGTTTAAATCATTAAATCTAAGCTCTAAAATCATAGGTCCGGGGGTAATAGAAGAATCCTATGTGCTTATTGCTCTAGATATAAGGAGTTGCATTGATAAAATGAAAGCTCCTTTATCCTTAACTTCTGCAATCGAGAAAGTGGCCGTTGTGCTTGCTTTCTTACCCCTCGTATTCATGGTTTACCCTGAATTCGCGGCTGCCGCTTACGTGGCACAGAATTCTCAAGGAAAAGCTCTAGTTTTTGAGATCGACTCAAAATCCAAACAAAATTCAATTAACGCTCAGAGTTTGTTGTCTTACGATGAACTGGCTGCCTATCATGCTAATACGGATGTCCCGACAATTTTAGCACCAAAAGTACGCGCCTATCTTGAATCGAAAGGTTCCCCGTTAGCAGTTTATGCTGATGAGATCGTTAAACAACCTCAATGGCAACGTGCGCTCGCTATTAGTTACGTAGAAAGTAACTTTGGTAAGCGTTGTGCCGATAACAACTGTAGTGGTATTGGTGTTAGTCCTAGCCATAAATCATGGAGACGTTATCCTACCAAACTGGATTGGTTTAAAGACATGAGTGCTTTACTAGAAAAACCAACCTACAAAGTAAAATACACCAACTGTAATTCTATGAAAGGTGTATACGTTGTTCCTGGCAGTGCCCGTTGGGTAAATGGTTGTAACCAGGTGAGTAATGAATTACTGGCTATTACAGCTCAAGCTGAACAAGAACGCTTAGCGTACTTAGCTCAGCCTTCTGGATCTCGCACAGTTTCTGTTGCGACTTCGGAACTCGAACTCGTTAAATAATCTAAGTATTACAAACCCTCGCCGCTTTGGCGGGGGTTTTTAATAACAAAGTCGTCCATTTTATGGCGCGAATAATAATTGATTGATGGGTTGATATAACCAGTCAGTTCAGCTAAAATTAGGTAGTTATATCATGATGGTGCAGTGGCGAAGTGGAAACGCGGTAGTCTGCAAAACTTCTATGCACGGGTTCGATTCCCGTCTGCACCTCCAAAATATTTGTTCTTTAATAAAACTTTATATTTTCTTGAACGTAGCTTTATCTGACCTTTGCTAAGATAAATTATGCCCAAGAGAAGATCATGGACAATTGAACAGTTGGCAAATGCGGTAGCGACAAGTAAAAGCTATCGAAAAGTTTTAATTAAATTAAATTTGCGTCCGACTGGTGGTAACTATGATCAGTTAAAAAGATATTTAGATGAATATAATATTACTTTCAAAAGTTATTCCGGGAAAGCTTGGAATAAAGGTATGAAGGGTATCGGAAAACCCATACGTTCTTTAGAATCAATCTTAGTACAAAACTGCTACTTTCCAAGTTATCAGTTAAAGCTAAGGTTATTCAATGCTGGACTGAAACACGCTATATGTGAACATTGTGGATGGGCCCAAAAAACAACAGGTGGCTATGTGCCAGTTGAACTTGACCATATTAACGGAGATCGGCATGATAACCGTATAGAAAATTTAAGAATACTTTGCCCAAATTGTCATAGTCTGACTCCTACTTACAGAGGTAGAGGTCGACAAAAATATTCGCCCGGGTGTTGAAACTGGTAGCCAATAGGGACTTAAAATCCCTTGACCTTACGGTCGTGCGGGTTCGAGTCCCGCCCCGGGCACCAATAAAAAAGCATCTCTTAATGAGATGCTTTTTTATTTCGCTAGTTAGTAAATTGTTATTCAGCTTTGTCTTCAGTTGACTCAGTCGCTTCAGAAACAACTTCTTCAATCTTGTCTGCAACAGCTTCCACTGGAGCTTCTTCGATTGTAGCTTCGTCCTTAGCCTCAGCCTTAGCTTCACCTTCAGCCTTCTTCGGAGCCTCAGTCAACTGCTTGATAGACAAACCTAGGCGATGTTCAGCTGGTTCAATAGAGATGACCTTGAACTCATGTTCTTGGCCGATCTTAACCACGTCTTCAGCTTGCTTAACGGTGTCGTGAGAAAGTTCAATTAAGTGAGCCAGACCTTGAATGTCTTTATCTAGTTCAACGAATACACCGAATGGCATGATCTTAGAAATAGTTCCTTTAACAACTTGGCCAATTTGATATTTCTTTACAGCTTCAGCCCAAGGATCATTTTGTAATTGCTTAATAGACAAAGACACACGGCCTTTTTCGATAGCAATAATTTTTGCTTTTACAGTGTCGCCAACTTTAAATAGATCTTTCGGGTTTTCAATGCGTTGCCACGCCAGTTCAGAAATATGAACCAAACCTTCTAGTTCACCAAACTTCACGAACACACCGAAGTCTACAACACCAGTAATTTGACCAGTGATCACATCAGCAATCTTAAGCTCAGACATCTTACTGTGCATTTCTTCTTCGTGAACTGCTTTTTCTGATACGATCAATTTTTCATCGTTCATGTCTGCAGTAATAACTTGTACGTTAAAGTTTGTACCAACGTAGCTGTTTAAGATAGAAAGAATTTTATTCTTATCACCATCTTCAACGCGAGGGTAGTGCTCAAGAGACAATTGGGATACCGGCAAGAAACCAGTTACATTGTTCAACTCAATCATCAAACCACCTTTGTTTGCAGCCAAAATTTTGGTAGAAACAATTTCTTTGCTTTCCATGTATTCGCGAAGTTTAGACCAAACACGTTCTTGGCCAGCAACACGCAGAGAAAGCTCTACATTGCCTTCGCGGTTTTCTGTTTCAACAACAGATGCAGTAATTTTGTCGCCAGGCTTTAGAGAGTTTAGAGTGGCTTGATCATCGTAAAGCTCACGACCACGCACTACACCAACACCATAACCAGCTAAGTCAATATACACTTCGTTCTTGCTTACAGAGATCATTGTGCCTTCAACCATGTCGCCAGGTTTTAGCACGCGGATTTCTGCACCACTTTCTAGCAAGTCAGTCATGTTCTGAGCTTTGGAATCACCAGTCACTGTGTGACTAACAACTTCCTGCTCTGCAACAGCGTCGTCGCTAACTTCATCAGCAACTTGAGTATCTTCTGCCATATTAATTTATCTTCTTTCCTAATATATGCGCTTTATAAATCTATTTTGATGTGGCCGGCGCTTACGGAGCGGCAGCGGAACAAAATAAAAACAACGTCTAGACGTTGTGTGAAATCTAAAAACGAGTATTCATATATTAATTATTAAACACGCCATTACTTAGACTTACTGGGGGTTAAAATTTAAGTTTATAGGTTGTGACACCTGAACGGCGCGTGCGCCAGTAAGTAGGGAAATTATAGCTATTTATTAGGGGTTTGTAAAGGGATAAAAAGAAAAGGCCTGGATCGATTTGAACTCGATTTTTGGCCTTAGCACTACAATAGTACATGACGGTGGTTGGGGCTCAGAGTCATATGCCGAATTTTTACCCCACAGCTTCCGCAATACGGGGTATCAACTTCGGGAACAAAGCTCCCGTGGATCTCCTGACACACCACGGCTGGATCAACTGACCCGTTATATAATGGGTCAAAGTCGGTATTTGTTTGCCCACACATTGGGCAGAATATAAATGCCCGATACAGTTGGGCGGAACAATTCCCACAATGAGATAACTCTTCATCCCATTCACGATCTTCCACAAGGTTTATAAAGCAAATTGCCTCATATTCTTTCATAATTTTCCTCCCATTTTATTGCACTATGACATCTATTCATCACTTTGTCAAGTGTAAAATCTTTCAATAAATGCTATAATTTCCTTATGCAAATCCACTATTTCGGCCTTTCCAGCTTCAAGATTACGACCAAAGACGCCACCGTAATCACTGACCCTTTTGATAAGGAATCCGGCCTACTTTCACCCCGCGGCGCAGCAGACATCGTTATTCTTTCCGAAAAACTTAACAAGCTCTATTCTGCCACTTCTGGCTTTTCCGGCGAACCATTTTTAATGGATGACCCCGGCGATTACGACTTAAAAGGCGTTACCGTGACCGGCATCCCACTTAAGCAAGAAGGGGATGAGACCAAAGACGGCAAACCGCGCTACGTCACCGCCACTTTAATCGAGGCCGAAGACATGCGCATTTTAAACCTAAACCACATCCGCACGTTCAACATGAAAGAAGATGACCTAGACTCTCTTGGCGAAATCGACATCCTAATTCTCCCAGTCGGAGGCAACTCAGTAATGACAGCCAAAGACGCTTCCAAGATTGCCCATGAGATTGAACCAAAAATTGTCATTCCATCACACTACGCAACCGAAGGATTAAAACTCCCTTACGAAAAAGTTGATGGTTTCATTAAAGAAATGGGTGGCAAGTCAGAGAACATGGAAAAACTGTTGATCAAGAAGAAAGATTTAGATCCAGAAAGAATGCAGATCATCACTTTAGACCCGCTTCGTTAAAAACGCACCAAACAAAAACACCAACATGAAAAAAGTTATAGAAAACATTCGCAACAAGCCGGAACATCATCGAGAGCGTATTATTTGGATCTGTGCAGCAATCTTCGCCGCCCTACTACTAATTGTTTGGATGATAATCGGCAATGGCCGCAAGACCACCACCGACGAAAGTTTTTTCCAAACCTTTAATCAAGGTGTTGAGGAAGGCAAAGAAATTGTTCCTCAAGATCTCACTACTCAACCATAATTTCACTTAACGCACTACCACTATGCCAAAAGATGCCAAAGAAGAACTCAGCAAAAATATTGGACTAATCAACAAGCGATATCTTGCCGACGAAATGCACGAATCGTATTTGGATTACGCCATGACGGTAATTGTCATGCGCGCCTTGCCAGATGTTCGCGACGGGCTGAAGCCGGTGCATCGCCGTATTCTTTATGCTATGAACTCTCTTGGCTTGCGTGCTTCTGGTAAGACTCGTAAGTCTGCAACTGTTGTCGGTGAAGTGTTAGGTAAATATCATCCCCATGGCGACACGGCTGTATACGACTCTATGGTGCACATGGCCCAAGAGTTTGCTATGCGCTATCCGCTAATTATTGGTCAGGGTAACTTTGGTTCTATGGATGGTGATGGCGCCGCGGCCATGCGTTACACTGAAGCCAAAATGAGCGCCGTTGCTGAAGTTCTCCTAGAAGACATTGAAAAAGATACCGTCGATTTTCGAGACAACTATGACGCTACTCAAAAAGAACCGTCTGTTTTACCAGGAAAAATGCCTCTTTTGCTGCTTAACGGCACGCTGGGGATTGCTGTAGGAATGGCAACAAACATTCCGCCGCACAACTTAACTGAAATCGCTAACGCTATTACAGCGATTATTGAAGACCCAGAAATTTCTATAGACGCTTTATCGGACATTGTCACTGGTCCCGACTTTCCAACTGGTGGAATTATTTACGATAGTGCTGCAATTAAAGCGGCATATGCAACCGGTAAGGGTGGGATTGTCATGCGCGGTCGAACTGAAATTGAAGAAACTAAAACTGGTGCAGCTCGAATTTTAATTACTGAAATTCCTTATCAGGTTAACAAAGCAACTATGCTTCAACGCATTGCAGACTTAGTGCGCGATAAAAAACTAGAAGGAATAAAAGATGTGCGCGATGAGTCCGACAAAGACGGTGTGCGCGTAGTAATTGATCTCAAAAAAGAAGCACTTGCGAACAAAATTTTGAATCAACTGTTTTCTTACACTCAGCTGCAAGAAACTTTTCACATGAATACGTTGGCTTTGGAGGAAGGGATCCAGCCACAGGTCATGAACCTGAAGACAATTTTAGAAAACTATTTAAAGCATCGTCAGACTGTAGTTCGTCGTCGTACAGCTTTTGAACTACAACGCGCCAAAGATCGTGCTCACATTTTAGAAGGTTTAAAAACTGCGCTCGACCACATCGACGAAGTTATTAAGATCATTCGTGGGAGTGCCGACCGTCATGAAGCACAAGACAAATTAATTAAAAAGTTTAAACTTACCGAAATTCAAACCAATGCAATCTTGGACATGCGTTTGCAAACTCTTGCTGGCTTAGAACGCAAGAAAATTGAAGACGAACTTAAAGAAAAGTTAAAGTTAATTGCTGAACTAGAAGGCATCTTAAGTTCTGCTAAAAAGATTTTAGGAATTATTAAAGGTGAGATTGCAGAAATTAAAGACAAGTTTGGTGATGAACGCCGCACTCAAATTATTCCTCAAGGCATTGGTCAGTTTAACGCTGAAGACTTAATTCCAGAGAACAACGTTATTATTTCTATTACCAAATCCGGATACATTAAACGCCAGTCGCCGGATACTTACCGTTCACAGGTTCGCGGTGGCCGAGGAGTAATTGGTCAATCTTTGAAAGACGAAGATATTGTTGACTCGGTCCTATCTGCCACCACCCACGACGACATCATGTTCTTTACCAATAAAGGCCGCGTATTTGTAACCAAAGCTTACGAATTACCAGACAGTTCTCGCACCAGTAAGGGCCAGGCTTTGGTTAACTTTCTACAATTAGGTAGCGGCGAGTTTGCGACCGCTGTCTTAGCGCTACCGAAAAAGAGCGACTCTAAATTCTTGGTAATGTCTACCCGCAATGGTCTTGTAAAAAAGGTTGCGATTGAAGAATTCGCTAAAGTGCGCAAATCCGGGATGATTGCCATTGGTCTTAAAGGAGAAGATGAGCTTCGCTGGGTAGAGCCAAGTTCTGGTGGCGACGAAGTCATGCTTTCCACAGAAGATGGGCAAGCTATTCGCTTTAAAGAAGCTGATGTGCGGGCTATGGGTCGCAGTGCGGCCGGTGTAACTGGCGCACGCCTCCGTAAGGATGACCATATTATCTCCATGGATATTATTACCAAAGATATGGAAGGCCAAGGCCGCAACGTATTGGTTGTTACCGAACATGGTTTGGGTAAACAAACTCCTGTAAAAGATTACAAGATCCAGAAGCGTGGCGGTAGCGGAATTAAAACTGTAAAGATAACTCCAAAGACTGGCAAGATTGTTTCCATGAGCATCATTACTCCAGAAGATGGCGAGACAAAAGACTTATTAATTATTTCTAAGCAAGGCCAAACCATTAAGACACCAATAAAAACAATTTCTACTTTAGGTCGCGCAACACAAGGTGTTAAAGTCATGCGCCTCGCAGATGGCGATACAGTGGCGAGTGTGACTGTGGTGTAAACTCAAAAGATAAAAACCAGCTTAAGGGCTGGTTTTTTGTAATTAAACCTTGATTGAAACTTTATATTTTCTTGAGGTTATCTTGAAGACTGTTTTGTTATGCTAAATGGTATGCAAGTACCAAACAAAAAGCAGAAAATCTATTGTTATGTTGACGAAACTGGCCAAGATACAAAAGGTGAGTTATTTATTGTATCAATAATTATCAGTCAGAATGACCAAGATGAATTGCGGAAAACTTTGGAAACCATTGAATTGAAATCAAAGAAAGGGAAACGAAAATGGGTAAATACTAAAGCTGAGCAAAAAATTGCTTATATTAAGAATATAATTAATATTACAGAATTGCAAAGCAAATTCTGTTTTATGGAGTTTACTAATACAAAGGATTATTTTCATTCATTAGTCTACGCCACATCACAAGCCATAAAAAATGTCGCAATAGACAGGTATAGAGTTAGAGTGTTTGTTGATGGTCTACCAAAATCACAGGTAAAACGGTTTGGGTCAGGCTTAAGGAGGAATTCTGTTCGAGTGGAAAAAGTTCGAGGTGTGAGAAAAGAAGAGGCGGATTCTATAATGCGCCTTGCCGACGCTATTTGTGGTTTTGCGCGAGAAGCTAAGAAAAACACGGATCTAAGCGATATTTATCAGAAAGCGAAAAGCAAAGATTATTTGATAGAAATTTAGGCATTATAAAACCCCCATGGGTAGGGGGAGCAGCCTATTCTAATTTCTCAGACACCCGCCAAAACGTGGCAGTATTCAGCTGTTATTTGAATTTATTATATCAGACTAAAAAATGTTGTCAAACTCGTAAAGGGCCGCTGAGTCATTGACACAAAGTTAATTTTGTAGTACTATTCAATGTTACCGAAGCAAAACTAGGAGGAAAGTATGTACGAAGAGGTTTTAAAAAAGATGACGCAAAGGCTCAATCAGAACGTAGAGCTTATTAAACTGCTTTCCGCTTGGAAATCACAAGCAGGACTCAAAGAAGACGAAAAGTTGGAAGTTCGTTTGGTTGTTCGCAAAGCGAGTAGTGCTCGCCAGAAAAAGCGAACTTTTATTTACGAAGTTCTTTCTCAAGAAACTTGGGAACAAATTCTATCTTTTGATTTCTGGAATGAGAGAGAAAGAATTGTCTTACAAAACTATCGCAAAGCCCAGAAATTTGGCGAACTTATGCTTTCCCGTGATTCAGCCTTATCAGGTCTAGTAAATACGGGGTCGATGGAAGACTTTGAGCTCACTCAAAACTGGTGGAGATTAGATGGATCCATCAATAGGAAGTTTAAAAAAGAGGGGTTAAGCTTCAGGTCAAAATTTAAAGGTGGGAAGTATGGAATCCTAAACACTAGGCCCTCAGACTAACAACTATAAATTGGTAATGCGAATTCTGGAACCAGCAAACAAGCTGGTTCCTTTTTTATTGCCCCAAAGCCCATAGTTCCCTATAATACCTAAGTAATTCAATAAACATGCGCGTGTAGCTCAGTTGGTTAGAGCGCAAAGCTTATACCTTTGTGGTCCATGGTTCGAATCCATGCACGCGCACCAGAGAATCCAATATGCGCCAAGTTTCAAGTTTCATCCCATTTAAGAAAGAAGGGGATAGACTCAAAGTCTATCTTCAAAAAAGATCTCCTAATGCTGAAAGAATTCCAAACTATTACGGTTTTTGGGGCGGGGGTTTAGAAGGTAGCGAGACTCCGGAAGAAGCGCTTATTCGAGAAGTGCGAGAGGAAATAGGTATTGATATATCAATACCAGAAGTTCAACTTTTTAATGTATACAAGTTTTACAAGGGCAGCACAAAAAACATTTTCTTGTTTGAACCAAAAGCAGGTTGGGAAGACACAATAAAGGTCAGTGACGATGAATCCGGAGAATGGTTTTACACAGAAGATGCGTTAGAGAGATCTGATATAATCCTCGAAGATAAAGTTGTTATAAACGATTTAGAAAGAAGTTTTCTCGGTAAAGAAATCAAGTAACATGGATCCAGATAAACAGCAAGAACTTTTTGATGACAAGTATGCTCCTAAGTTGGAGATGTCATATTCCGAGTGGTTACAAACTGCCCCAACCAATGAAGAAGAAGCGTATGCCGCTTGCCAAGCAATTGATGACGAACTAAAAAATACTTATGACCAATGGTTCAACGCCACAGGAGATGAACGCGACGAACTAGATACCTACCGCGACAAACTGAAATTAGAATACGACATCATCGAAGAATTATTTGGCTTGGAATTAAAGGATCGCTAGCTCGCTACACTTACAACGAACCATATGCTATACATCGTCCCCACACCACTAGGAAATTTAGGAGATATTACTGCACGCGCGCAAGAACAACTTAGTGCGTGTGATTTTATAATTGCCGAGAATCCACTCACAACAGGAAAATTATTGAAGCTCTTGGGATTGCCGAAGAAACCTCTTGTACAATTCGCAGACCACAATGAAAGACTGGTAACAGATAAATATATTGCGCGCCTGGCAAACGAAACTGCATGTCTCGTTAGCGACGCTGGCACTCCAGGAATCTCTGATCCAGGTTTTCGCTTAGTTCGAGCCGCGCACGCTGCTAGCATCGAAGTAGTTGCTCTGCCTGGAGCTAACGCCGCGACTACCGCATTGTCTGCATCAGGTTTACCAACTGACCGATACATGTTCGCTGGCTTCTTTCCCAAAACTGAACACAAAGTTGTTGAACTAGTAAATCAAGCAAAGACCGCCGAAGCAACTCTGGTTACTTACGAATCACCGCAGCGTATTATTAAAACATTGCAATATATAGAGAAGAATTTTCCAGAAGTGCATTGCGTAGTTGCCCGCGAACTTACCAAACTTCATGAAGAATATCTAACCGGCACCCCCACAGAACTACTTGAAAAACTCAACGGGAAACTAAAAACCAGCCCTAGCATCAAGGGTGAGATCACTTTTCTGCTATCATTTAAATAGGTAACTTACCGTTAATTGAAACAAAAACCATGTCAGGACACTCCAAATGGTCAACAATTAAACGCCAAAAAGGCGCTGCAGACGCTAAACGAGGAGCTATGTTTGCCAAGCTTTCCAAGAAAATCAGCGTTGCGGCCAAAGAAGGCAATAGCGGCGACCCGGCTTTAAACTTTCGTCTTCGTTTGGAAGTCGATAAAGCTCGCGCGCAATCAATGCCGAACGACAATATAGAACGCGCAATTAAGAAAGGTTTAGGCCAAGATGGCTCAGTTGCGTTAGAAGAAGCTGTCTACGAAGGCTACGGCCCAAGTGGTTCTGCCTATTTAATAGAGGCAATTACCGACAATACTAACCGCACCGTTCAGCAAATCAAACTAATTTTCACCAAACATGGCGGTAGCCTGGGAACCAAAGGCAGCGTTTCGTGGCAGTTTGCCAAGAATGCCGAAGGGGAGCTAGAAAGCACTCAGCCAGTCGAACTAACTGGCGACGAACTAGACAAAGCTGAACTTTTACTAGAAACCCTTGAAGAGCATGAAGATATTACCGCAGTTTATAGCAACTTAATGACTAAACCAGAATGATCTATTTAGGAATTGACCCTGGCACCGCAACAACAGGATTTGGGATTATCAAAAAAACTAGCACTGCCATCAAAACCGGTCGTAGTACATTAAAAAACAAAAATCAATCGGAATACGAAATTTTAGAGTTCGGGGTAATTAGCACAAAGCCCACTCATTCTGATGCAGACCGTTTGCAAATTTTATACGAAGACTTAGTTGCCATAATTAAAAAATACCAGCCAGCCGTGGTAGGTATTGAAAAACTTTTTTTTACTAACAACCAAAAAACCGCCATGACTGTTTCGCAGGCCAGGGGAGTGGTGTTGCTGGCGTGTAATCTTGCAAATATTCCAATTCTAGAATTCACACCTTTGCAGGTTAAAAATACTTTATGTGGCTACGGCAAAGCCGACAAGAAGCAAGTCCAAACTATGGTCCAACGCACTTTCAATTTAAAAAACATTCCTAAGCCAGACGACGCGGCCGATGCCTTAGCTATTGCCCTTTGCGCCAGCGTTTGGAAGAAATAATTTTGGTAAATTTTATATTTCTAGCCCTGGACAAACTATCCAGGACGTGCTAAAATAATTTCATAGTTCAGCAATTGAGCTGAGTATATTTATCACTAATGTCTATGCCTTGCTTGCCTTGGCAGAGATAGGAGAACACAAAATGTTCTTAGATGACGAAACAACAGAAGAAACTCCAGCTGCTTCTGAAGCAACTGAAGAAACTACTGAAGAAATGCCTGCTACTACTGAAGCTCCAGCTGAAGAAGAAGTTGCTGCATAAAATAAATCCCTCAATTCGTTGAGGGTTTTATTTTTGCCAATATTAAATTTACGAATTACATTAACCTACACAATCTTCACAAACTTTCGCTTACCAACCTGCACTGTTAGGTTGTTTTTTTTGCCTATTGTAAGCGGTTTTTCGGTCACCTTAACTTGGTTAATTTTCACTCCGCCTTGGTCTATTAGGCGACGAGCTTCGCTCTTACTCGAAGCTAACTTCAATTGCACTAGTAACTCTATCAAAGAATACGTACCAACCTTAACTTTTACTTCTTTTATATCAGATGGTAACTCCTTCTTGCTGAACTGGGATACAAAATTTTCTTGGGATTTTCTAGCAGCATCGACACCATGGTATTGTTCGACAATTGCATGAGCTAATATTAATTTTTGATCACGTGGGTTACCATAACCTTTTTTAATTTGCTCAATCTGTTCTACAGAAATATTAGTTGCTAATACAAAATATCGATCCATCAACTTATCCGCAATACTCATCACTTTGCCAAACATTATATCTGCTGGGTCATTTAAATTGATTGTATTTCCCCAAGAAGAAGACATCTTACGACCATCGGTCCCCTCTAAAAGATCCAGCATCATCACATCTTGTTGGGGAAGACCATGTGCTTCCTGAATAGTTCGCCCTGCAAGTAAATTAAAACGTTGGTCAGTACCACCAAGTTCTACATCTGCCTTAACTGCAACACTATCGTAGCCTTGCATTAGCGGATAAAGCAACTCACGCACACTCACGCGCTTGCCGGCTTTCATGCGCTTTGCAATATTGTCCCGCGCTGAAAATTCATGCAACCCAAACATATTAGCCAAATGACCAATTTCTGCAAAGCCTAACTTCTTTAACCAAGTCGAATTATAATGCGCTTCGGTTTTATGGGGATCTAAAATTTTATAGGCTTGTTCTAAGTATGTTTTTACATTCTTTTTTATTTCAGATTCAGACAGCATTGGTCGCTCAGCATCTTTGTCGGAAGTGTCACCAATTTGACCTGTAAAATCACCAATAATAAACACTACCTGATGGCCTAAATCCTGAAAAGCGCGTAGCTTCCACAATACCACGGCGCGACCAATATGAATGTTTGGGCTAGTTGGATCGATTCCTAATTTTATCCGTAATTTCTTTTTACCAGTAAGTATTTTTTCCAAGTGCTTTTCATGGATAATTTCATTCACTCCACGCTTCAAAATATTCTGGATATTTTCGTCTTTACTCATAATTTATTTAAGTTACCTAAGCGCAATTTCTACGTATAATCACAGTAAGAGTATATCATATTTCCATAAACAGGAGAAAATCAGTATAATAAATGTATGAAAGTTTATAACTACCAAAACAATCAATCTAAAAACAGCACAGTTAGAAGTAAGCCTAGTTCAAGAACTAAATTCTCATTTAAAAATTGGCGATCTTGGGCAGCTGATCTACCTTGGAACCGTATTGGCACTTGGACATTCCGTGTTGGAGCAGCAGGAGTACTATTAGTCGCATTCCTATTCATCTATTATAGTCGCTCACTACCAGATCCAAACCGTCTATTAGGAAGAAACGTCCCCGAGAGCACTAAAATATATGCTAAAGACGAAAGCTTGCTCTATGAAGTGCATGGTGAATTTAAAAGAACCTTGGTAGACCTTGATGCAATCAGTCAAGATTTAAAAAACGCAACTTTAGTGGCAGAAGATAAAAACTTCTATAACCACGCTGGAATTTCTTTAACTGGTTTAGCTCGTTCAGTTATCGTAGATATTATATATAGAGAGAAGCGTCAGGGGGGTAGTACTATTACTCAGCAGTTTGTTAAGAACGCTATGCTTTCTAATGAGAAGTCCTATTTACGAAAAGTTAAAGAAATTATTCTTTCCATAGAACTCGAAGCGCGTTTTAGTAAAGACGAGATTTTTAAGATGTACCTCAATGAAATTCCTTACGGACGCAATGCCTATGGGATTGAAGCAGCAGCACAAACCTACTTTAACAAACACGCCAGCGAACTTAGTATTGCGGAGAGTGCTTACTTAGCCGCGCTCCCTCAAGCGCCATCTTACTACAACCCAAGCGGACCAAATTTTGACGCGCTTGAAGCCCGTCAGCAATATATTTTGAACCAACTAAAAGACGCTAAATATATTAGTGAGGAGCAATATAACACAGCTATGAACGAAGTAGTGGTGTTTGAAACAATTAAAAATTCTATTGTTGCCCCTCATTTTGTGCAATATGTAGAAGAATACTTGGCAGAAAAATATGGTGAGCAATCTCTTCAAGAAGGGGGTTTAAAAGTTTATACAACTTTAGATCCTAAACTACAAGAAATCGCTGAGAAAGCGGTGGCCGATGGAGCTGCTAAAAACATTAGTGGGGGTGGTTACAATGCAGCACTTGTAGCGATTGACCCAAAAACTGGACAGATTCTTGCCATGGTCGGCAGTAAAGATTATTTTGGTGATAACTATCCGAAAGACTGTAACCCAAAAACTTGTTTGTTTAGTCCAAATGTAAACATTGCAACCACCTTACAACAACCAGGGTCAAGCTTTAAACCTTACGCCTATGTTACAGCGTTTGGTAGAGAATTTAAATACTCACCAGCTAGTATGTTGGTTGATGTAAAAACTGATTTTGGCGGGGGCTACTCTCCTAACAACTTTAATCTTTCTCAAAACGGACCAGTCTCTATGCGTAAAGCTTTAGCGGGTAGTTTAAATGTTCCTGCTGTAAAAACAATTGCTTTGGTCAGCCCAGAAAAAGTTATTGAAACAGCTCGTGGTTTAGGGATTACATCCCAATTTAAAGATTGTGGTTTAGCGTTAGTGCTTGGAGGTTGTGACATTACATTACTAGACCACACGGCCGCATACGCTGCCTTAGCAAACAAAGGAAATAAGAGTGAAAAAACAGCTATCTTAAAAGTTATTGGCCAAGAAGGGGATGTTTTAGAAGAGTATAAAGAAAAACGTGAGCAAGTATTAGACGAACAAGCAGTATACCAACTCACAAATATTATGTCAGATAACAACGCCCGAAGTTACGTCTTTGGTGGTAGCTCTCCACTACAATTAGGAAGTCGCCCAGTGGCTGCCAAAACTGGAACCACACAAGATTTTCGAGATGGATGGACTATGGGCTTTACTCCAAGTTTAGCCGCAGGGGTGTGGACCGGTAACAACAACAATGCCTCTATGAAAAAAGATGCAGTGGTTATGGCTGGCCCTATCTGGAATCAATTTATGAAAGCTGCTTTAGCAGACACGCCAATAGAGCAATTCGAACGTCCTTCGGGTATTAAAGAAGTGTCGGTCGATGCAGTTTCTGGTAAATTACCAACACAATACACCCCACAGACTAAAACAGAAATTTTTGCTGACTATGCTGTACCTAAAGATTATGACGATGTTCATATACAAGCCCCCGAAGGGTGGAGCGGTGGGGGAACTGAACCTGATCCTAACAATCCCAATGCTACAGTTGCGAGTTTACCCCCTGGGGTTTGTAAAACACTACATAGCGAGAAACGAAATAGTCCTAATTGGGAAAATCCTGTAATTGCATATGGCCTTGCCAATGGTTACTGCTACCCAGGGCAACTTCCTCCGTCTAATGATAAAATTCAAATTACTTCTCCAACTGACGGAAGTACAATAACCAATGCTTCAGTGACTGTGAATATGAGTGTGCAGGGTGATAATGTTTCTCGAGTTGAAGTTTCTGTTGATGGAAATTTTGTAGAAAGCGCAGAGAGTGCACCTTATAGAGTCAAGTTAACAGAGAAGTATGCCGATGGATCACATACTATTTCTGCAAAAGTAATTTACAACGATGGCAGTAGTGCTACAGACAGCGTCACTGTTCAATATGCCTTAAATGGCTCACTTGAATTATTTATTTCCGGGGGTGGAAATGATTTCCCGTTAGACTTAAGTGCTGAAACTCCTACCAAGTATGACGTCGTCAGTTTCTATGCTCAAAAAGGTGGCGCGGCTTCAAAAATTGGGAATGGAGCAGTGTCTAAAACAGGGAGTAACTACACTTATTTTTTAACGTGGGATACACCTCCTAGTCCTGGCTCATATAGTATCTATGCCAAATCAGATAGCGGAGTGATGAGTGATAAAATTTCGATAACTGTACCATAGCAATAAAAAAGTATTCTCCGAGTAAATAAGAGAATACTTTTTTATTAATTTAGTTTACATTATTATAAAGACATTTTTATATAACGTGTTGGCTCCACCCCCATGCTTTCAGTAAGCACATGTGGAAATTGTTCTTGGATATACATATGTACAAACTTACGTTCATACTTTGGCATTGCTGGTAGAGCTACTGTGTTACCACTGCGTTTCATTTCTGCAACTTCTTCTTTGATCATTTGCTTAATGTGATATTGACGCTTGCTTTTGTATCCATCTACATCAACGGAAAAGAATATGCGATTATCAGTTGCACCTTCTTCAACCTCAACCCTAGAATAATGTTGGCTATTCAGATGACGGGCAACCATCGCATGAATAATATGTTCTAGTGCGTAAAGAGTGGCCCCTTGATGACCAATTAACATTTTTGCATCCCGGCTCAGAATATTAAACACTAAACCACCAGAGAGGCTGTCTTCGTACTCTACCCGTGCTTCAACACCCGCTCGTTCTAACACTTCGCGAATAGTCGTTTGAATATATTCAATTATCTGAGGATCTGCCATAACCGTAGTTTCTTTAATCTTTAAAGCTAAATTTCTTTCGCCTCAACAACAAGCTCTTTAGGTACGTGAGTACGATTAAAGTAGTATTGTTGTCCAATAGCGAACAAGGTGGTAACAATCCAGTACAAAGGGAGGCCGGCTGGTAACTTCCAAGCAATGTAGATAGAAACCAAAGGAAGAACATACATAGTTGGGATACTCATTGCTTTCATAGTTGGGTCCATACCTTCGGTATTCTGGCTCTTAGTGATCATCCATGATTGCCAGAATTGTACGAGCCCTGCAAGAATTGCAAAAATAATGTTTGGATGTGCTAAATCTACCCATCCAAACAATGTAGAATTTAAAACACCTGGATTATGTACAAAGCTATATAGCCCTTCAAGATTACCTTTCAAAGCTTTTGCAAACACTTGATACAATGCAATTAAAATTGGCAGTTGGATTAGTAATGGCAAACAAGAAGAGAACGGGTTGATATTATGTTCTTTATAAAGTTCTGTAATAGCCTTAGTTTGCTCGGTTTTATCATCTTTATGTTTTTCACGTAGTGCTGAAATTTTTGGCTGGAGGACACTCATCTCTTTTTGACCCTTTAAAGATTTATGCATAAAAGGCGCTAAGATGATGCGAATAGCCACTGTTACTAGAATTATGACTAGCCCAATGTCGTGGCCGGGGATAATATTATAAAGACCAACTAATAAGTTTAGAATTGGTTCATAAATTGCTTGAGTGTAAATGTTAACGATGAAGTTGAGCATAGTATTTATTGTTGTTTAATATTATTACACCCTTCAGGTATAATTCGTTTTGAATAACTTTCAGTTGTTCAGTCTCATTATAGTTTAATGACTGGATCTGCGCCAGGTTGAGCAAATGGATTGCAACGAAGGATTCTCCATGCCGCTTTTAAGCTACCTTTTAATGCGCCGTGTGCATGAAGTGAATCAATTGCGTACTGACTGCAGGTGGGTTGATACCGACAGTAACCGTATGGCCATTTTGAGCGAAACCAACCGTGGTCTGGCGACAGAGTGCGTTGGTATATTTTAATTGTGATAATTAATATTTGTTTCATCTTGTTTAAAGTTGTCTGTTGAAAAAAATTGTGATGTTATTGTAAAGTTTTGCTAGCAGTTAGACTTTTAAGCACTTGTTCACGTAGTTCTGCAGAAGTAATTTTTAGAGCGCTTTTTTTAACTAGTACCACATAATTACCTGGTTTAAATTTGGTTATATACTGGCGAATAGTTTCTCTAATAATTCTTTTTAGTCGATTACGGTCTACTGCTCTCTTAGAGACCTTAACCGAAGCCACCACTGTTAATTTGGCAGGTTCACTCCCAGGAATAGTCTTCAGAACAAAATAGGGATTAAAAAAACTCCGCCCTCGGGCTGTTGTTTTGATAACGTCAGCTGACTTAGAGAGGCGGTGTTTTTGAGAAAGCATATAAATCGGTTGGTTTTGATTAAACAGGGTTAAACAGTAAGTTTAGCTCGACCTTTCAGTCTACGGCGAGCTAATACCGCGCGGCCAGTTCTGGTCAACATTCTTTGCAGAAAACCATGGACCCGTTTTCGCTTTTTAACTTTTGGCTGATAGGTTCGTTTCATTCGGTAATTATAGAGAAAGAGGGGTAAAAAGTCAATGATCTGAACGAAAATTCTTTAATTAATAGTTAATTTATGCGGAGGTTCTGATTTAGACACAATCTATCCACACCTTGTTAACAGCTATTTAAAAAGTTCCCTTATATAAGCCTAAAATATGCCCATTTTACATGTTGATAACTTGCCTGTTAGAATTAAATATCTAGTTAAAATCGCTTTAAATTCCTCTGGAAACAAAGAACACCATGACAAATCAACAACTCTGGCAAGCAATCATCGGAGACCTAGAAGTTACCTTAAGTAAGGCGAATTTTAGTACTTGGTTTAAAAATACTGGAATAATTGAAAAGTCTGAAGACTATATCACAGTAGGGGTGCCAAGTAATTTTACCCGGAACTGGATCTCTGATAAATACCACGCGACAATGTTAAAAGCATTAAAATCGATTGCTCCTGAAGTAAAAGTAATTAAATATTCTGTTGGTCACCATAAACAGGAAAATACTGTGCAACCAAGCTTAATGGATTCAACTACGAGCACTAACACAAGCACAAAAAGTGGCGAAGTTAAAACCGAAAATTTTAACCCTGGTCAACGCTCTACCTCTACATCGGCTTCTCTAAAAATAGGGGGGTTAAATCCACAATATACTTTTGAAACTTTTGTTGTTGGTCAGAATAATGAGCTAGCAAACGCTGCCAGCACTGCGGTGGCGAAACAACCAGGAACTCAATACAATCCGTTGTTTATTTACGGTGGAGTTGGACTTGGCAAAACTCATTTAATGCATGCTATTGGTAATAAAGTTCTACAAAGTAACCCAAATTTAAAAATTCTTTACGTTACTAGCGAAAAGTTTACAAATGACTACGTTGCCGCGCTAGGACAAAAACGTATGGATAGTTTTAAAGCAATGTATCGTAATGTTGATATGTTGTTAGTAGACGATATTCAATTCATCGCTGGTAAAGAGCAAACTCAAGAGGTATTTTTTCATACCTTTAATGAGCTACGTGATAAAGGTAAACAAATTATTCTTACCGCTGACCGTTTACCAAAAGATATTCCAGCTATTGAACAACGACTAGTCTCAAGATTCGAATGGGGGATGGTGGCTGATATTAGCGCACCTAACCTAGAGACTCGAATTGCTATTCTACAGACCAAGCTTGGTAAAAAAGGTGTTGTTATTGATAAAGAAATTACCGAATTTATTGCTGAGAATGTTGTAAATAATATCCGTGAGTTGGAAGGGGCACTAAACAAACTGTTGATATATCAACAAATTGAGAATAAGCCGTTAACATTAGATCAAGCTAAAAATATTCTTGCGAGTATAGTTAACGCTAAAAAGAAAGCGGTTACTCTTTCCAAAATAGCTGAATCGGTAGCAAATTTTTACAGTATAACTATGGAAGATCTATTGAAGCAGTCAAGGCGCAAAGAGTATGTAAAACCTAGACAAACAGCTATGTATTTGGCCCGTAAGGAGCTTGGGAGCTCATTCCCAAGTATTGGTGAGTTCTTTGGGGGAAGAGACCACACAACGGTTATGCATGGTGTAGAGAAAGTAGAAAAAGCAGTAACAGCTAATGACGGAATTAAACAAGAAATGGAACTAATATTAGAAAAAATTTATAATTAACTATCGTAAAAATTACTTATAAGTTGTTAATAACCTTGTATAAAGATTTGATAAATTGAGGATAACTAAGTACTTACCCACACCCAAAAAATTTATAATTACTTTATCAACATTTTAGAAAATCTTTATCATAACTTTATCCAACGAAAGTAAACGAGTTACACACATTCTAAAAAAGCCATTAATTATTTCATCACTCTTAGTTAAAAGAAAAAGAATCTTCCTAATACTAGTTATCCAGTAATCCACCGCCCTTATTACTATGTATTATATTTCTTTAAAGAATAAATAAATACAATAATGAAAATAATCTGTACTCAAGAAAATTTAAGAAATGGTCTCCAACAAGTTTCACGAATTGTTGGAACTAGTCAGACATTACCAATTCTTAATAATGTTCTTTTACAAACTGAAAATGGTTTACTAAAGATTTCAACAACTGATTTAGAGATGGGAATGAGTACTTCCATACGATGCAAAATAGAAAAGGATGGAGGCGTGTGCATATCTGCAAAAGTTCTTTTAGATCTAGTTAATAACTTACCAAATGAGAATATTACTATTGAAGTTGGGGATTCTGAAACAGCTGTTTCAACCGAAAAGTACCAGACTAAGATTAAACACTTCTTAGCTGAAGAGTTTCCACAAATACCAGCAGTAGAAGACGGAATTTTAGTAGCTATTGGTGCAGCAGATTTAAAGGAAGTTTTAGACTCAACAGCGTTCGCTGCTAGTACTAGCGAAACCCAACCGGAAATTTCTGGAATTTCTATGAAATTTGAAAATTCTAAACTAACTGCTGTGGCCACTGATCGATACAGACTTGGGGAAATGAGTATTCCTGTTCAAACAACTGATGATCGTGCGGTTGTTGTCCCTCATCGAAGTATTATAGAACTCTCTAGATTATTAACAGGGATAGAGGGATCAGTTGGTTTAAATATTAGCCAAACTCAAATGGCTTTAACTATTGGTGATACATACATGGTTTCTAGGCTTATTGATGGGCAATATCCTGAATATGCGCAAATAATTCCAACAGAGTCTGGTACAGTTATTACTTTAGAGCACACTAGCCTACTTTCAGCCTTAAAAACTAGTGGTATATTTTCTAGGGGGGCAGGAAGTATTACTTTAGGATATAATCCAGAAAAGCAGATTATTCAAATTATGTCAGCTTCTCAAGGGGTAGGAGAAAGTGTAATAGATATCCCTTGCACAATTACTGGTGAAGCAGGATCAGTAATCCTTAACTACCGTTATATACTAGACCTACTTACCAACACTAATCCAAAAACTCTTAATATTCATGTAATTGATGATTCGAAGCCAGTAGTATTCCGGCCACAGGACAAAGCCAACTACCTTTATTTAATAATGCCTATCAGGCTCTAAATTTTTAATAATGAAAATCACAAACTTACAAATAAAAAACTTCCGTAACTATCCTGGTTTAGATTTAGCCATTACTAGCGATATGGTTGTTTTATCAGGTCCGAACGCTGTTGGAAAAACTAATTTACTTGAGTCAGTTTATTTTGGTTCGTTATTTAAGTCTTTCAGAGATGATGCAGAATTTATGTTTCTTCAAGGGACTACTCAATCCGAAGTAAAAATAAATTTAGAGCGTAACGGACAAGAACACTTATTGGAAGTATTTTTAGAAAAACGTGACCGTATTTATGCTAACTTTAAAATAGATGGAGTTAAGAAAAAACGCAAAGAAGCTCAAGGGTATTTAAATGTTGTAATTTTTGAACCAACTGATGTAGATTTATTTACGCATATGCCAGAAGCACGCCGTAAGTATTTGAACATGGTTCTGTCCCAAAAAAGTTTTGAGTATTTAGATAATATTACCCGCTACAAAAAAGTTTTAACTCAGAAGAACCGATTATTACAAGACATGCGTGCTGGTCGAGCAAGTCAAGATGCGCAAGGAACATTACAATCTTGGAATAAACAATTAGTAGATATTGGTTCTAAAATAATTATGGAGCGTAAAAACTTTATTAATTTTTTAAACCAAAATATTTCAGAAGTCTATACAGGTATTTCACAGTTTCATAGAACTATTGAAGTAATTTACGAAACTATACCAGGTGACACACTAGAAGAAATCCAAACTGAATTTGTTTCTGCCTTAGAAAAACTAATACCGCGTGAAGTTGCAGCAGGGACTTCTTTAATCGGCCCGCATCGCGACGATTTTGACCTTAAGAGTGAAGGGTTATATTTAGTTTCATTCTCTTCTCGGGGTGAACAACGTAGTCAGGTATTAGCACTCAAAATTTTAGAATTAGAATATCTCTCTAATGGGGATGATAAGCCGATTTTACTTCTAGATGATGTTCTCTCAGAACTAGATGATACTCGTCGCACTTTCTTATTAAAGTTTTTGCAAGGTAAATTTCAGACGTTTATTACCACTACCCATCCACTAGAAATGGTAGGACAGCATGTAACTTTAAGTCCAAGCGCTCAGGAAGCAGTATAAAATTTAGTTTAATAAGTGGATAAGTTTATTGGTAATTATTTGAGAAAAGCATATAATTTAAGTGTAATTAGGTCCTGGTCGATACCTAAAAAAGATATAAATTATTCGAATAATTTTTATAAAACATGAAAAATATTATGATAATAATCGGTGTAGTATTTATACTTGCCGGTTTACTAGGATTTGTTAATAACCCTATATTAGGAATTTTAGCGGTTGATACACTTCACAACATTATCCACCTAGCTACTGGTGTTCTAGCTATCGTCTTTGCAATGCAAGGTGAAGCCCAAGGACGCAAATTCTTCTTGATCTTTGGTATTGTTTACGCATTAGTTACTATCCTTGGATTCCTTACTGGTGACGGTAAAATCCTAGGTCTAGTGACTGTAAATGGTGCTGATAACATTTTCCACTTACTAGTTACAGTAGTGTTCTTAGTAATTGGTTTAAAGAAACCAGCTTCTAGCGGTTCAATGTCTTCGACTATGTAACTTAGTTTATTAATAAACGAATTACAAACTAAAACACCTTGCAAAATTTGCAAGGTGTTTTTTATTTTGGGGTTATAGGAATTTTTTTAATTTAGGATCAAGCTTTATTTTTTCAATTAAGTGTTTCAACTCCTCACTATTATTTTTATTAACAACCAATACTGCCTCAGGAGTTACAACAACAATTAAATTTTTCACATGAAGTGCAGTAACTAATTGTTTTGGGTTGTAGTTATAAATTAAACTTCCTGTGGTCTCGTGAGAAAGAGTTAAACCTTTTAGTAAATTTTCTTTAGGTGAAGATTGAACATCTTTTATTACTGACCAACGACCAACATCTGCCCAATCAAATCTTCCATGTGTAACTAATAATTCATTTGGATTTTTGCGAATAATATCTTCAAAGTCAAAAGAAGGCATTAAAGGGTATAATTTTTCTATTACGGCTTGTTGTTGTTTTGTACCAATTGAGGGTTTAATTTGCATAAGTAACTTATAACACTTGGGTTGGTATTTTTTATATAGATTCAAAACATGGGAGCCAGTAGAAACAAAATACCCAGAGTTGATTAAATATCTTCCCGAATCAAAGTATAATTGAGATTGTTTCAGGTTGGGCTTATTAGTGAATTTTTTTACCGAGTAAATAGTGTTACTCAATGCTTTACCAGTCTGAATATAACAAAATCCAGTGCTTGGTGCGGGAGCCGTAATACCCACAGCTATCATAATATTAGGGTTATCCTTTAAATATTTAGCTGCGTTTTGTAAAGTTTTATGATATATACTTTCTTGTTTAATATGGTCATCTGCCCAAGCGGTAGCAAAAACATCATCATTATTAGCTTGTTGCATAGTTAAAATAGCTAGGCCTAATGCTGGGCCACGGTCTTTCCTATTTGGCTCTAACGAATAATGGGTTTTTTTTACTTGTGGTAACTGTTTTTGAATTTGCTTAGCATAACTGCTCGCTGTAGCGATAAATATTTGGCTGGGCTTAACACCCCTACGCATTCGTTTATAGGTTTGTTCTAGTAAAGTATTTTCTCCAATAAACTTTAAGAGTTGTTTAGGCTTCGATTTACGACTAGCTGGCCACAAGCGAGTACCGCTACCTCCAGCAAAAATTAAAATGTTCATGAAAAAATTTAGAATTAAAGCACTCAGTGTTAATAATCAAACCTCTTAATTAAGGTTTCGGTGATTCTCTATTATCATGTTCTTCGTAGAGTTGTAAAATAATACTCGCAACTCGTGCTGGGTCAGAAATATTGTAAAATTCAAATCGTTCAGTTGCCCCTGCTGTTTGTACAAACACTGTACCGTAGTTTAGTAGGTTTCCAATTAACCCCTTCGTTTGACTGGTAACATCTTCAATGGTTTCAATGTTAAGTTCTGAAACTTCGTGAAATAACAAGCCTACTTGATCGATGTCAACAATACGTTCATTACTTACTACGTGTAGGTTTAAGTAGTACAAAGCATAGATAATAAATAGTGCGACTAGTAATGAAAGATAGAATAAAGAACTAACTACGCTAATTACTCCATCAACCGTAGGGGTGGTGCTTAAAACTCCAGTATTAAATAGTAGGAGCTTAATTAACCATGGTAACAAAGACAATACTAAGATAATAAAAATTTTAGAGAACAACCGAAACCAATGTTCACGCACCGCTAAAACAATCTTTTCATTAACTTGTTGACTAGGAAATAATTTTTCAAATTGAATAGTTTCGGTATGCATAAGATTAAAATAAACTTTGAAGATTAAAAAATGCGGTAACAACTCCGACTAAAAATAGTGAAAAAAATATTAGGCTTACTAATATAGTGTAAGGTCTTTTTTGCCCGTAACGAATAAACACATAGGCTGTTAATCCAGACACTACAAAAAATAATCCTGTAATAGCTAGGAAAACGATGGTACTAATTGAATTTATAGTAGACGAATCCATGTGTTAAAGTAGTTGGGTTTGGTTAGGTTCATTTGAAGCTACTATTGAATAGCCAAGATGCTCATAAGCCCGTTCAGTAGCTTGGCGCCCTTTAGGGGTGCGGGTTAGAAAGCCAGAGCGAATTAGGAACGGTTCGTGAACATCTGCAATTGTATCTTCTTCTTCACCGGTCGAAGCAGCAATAGTGTTTAGACCGACTGGACCACCCTTAAATGTTTCTATTATAGTAGAGAGAATTTTACGGTCGTGCTTATCTAGGCCAAATTCGTCTATTTCGAGAAGACTTAAAGCGCTTTCAGCATCTTCAATGGTAATTGTATCATGGCCAGAAACTTGGGCGAAGTCACGCACGCGTTTGAGTAAGCGATTACCAATACGGGGGGTATAACGACTTCGTTTAGCTATAGCTTGAGCCGCCTCGGAGTTTAAATAAGTTTTTAGAATTTGTGCAGAGCGCACAATAATTTTTTCTAAATCACTATGATCGTAATAGTCTAAATGATAGATCATACCAAATCGGTCACGAAGGGGAGCAGAAATCATCCCAATACGTGTAGTCGCACCAATTAAGGTAAATGCCGGCAATTCCATTCGTACACTGCGAGCGCCAGGTCCTTTACCTACCATAATATCAAGCGCGCCGTCTTCTAGCGCAGGGTACAAAACTTCTTCCGCAACTTTATTAAGCCGATGAATTTCATCTATAAAAAGAATATCTCCTTCATTTAAATTTGTGAGGAGAGATGCCACGTCACCTGGTCTTTCTATTGCTGGACCAGACGTAGTCTTAATTCCTGCTCCAAGTTCCCGCGCTACAATATTTGCCAAAGTAGTTTTCCCTAACCCTGGTGGCCCGTACAAGAGTAGATGTTCTAAAGATTCCCGGCGAATTTTAGCAGCTTGAATAACAATACTTAAATTAGACTTTAAGGCTTCTTGGCCTATGAAGTCTGGAAGAGATTGAGGGCGGAGTGTTAGCTCTAGCCCTTGATCCTCAGGAGTAGCTGAGTTTTCTAAAATAATTTCTGAGTCGCTGGAAGTAATCATTGTATAAGGGTTTTTATGGAGCGGTTGCTTCTTCATTGGGCAATGGAGTGCCGACGAACGGAGTTACCCCAGTTGGTGGTGTAGTAGGGGAAGAGCTTTGACCGGTTGAAGAAACAAATTGTTCAGTCTTATGGAATTTAGCAGGCGGTTGGTATACAGAGTAGAAGTTGTCATTAGTTGATTCTTTCCCAGGCAAAGTGACTGTGCGTTTCCATGTCGCTTTCATTGAGCCATCACCTTTTCTATCATATGAATATGGAGTGCCTAGCTCTACTTTCCGGCCATCAAATGTACCGTAGAAATCAAATATTAAGTAGTTCTCATCCTTTAAATATGGCCAAATTAGGATGTTGTGACCAGTATCATTTGTGAATTTTAGATCCTGAACCCCTGGGTAAATAGTGGCGTCGGTACCTTGTGGGGCGTAATATTGAACCGCGTAAGAGTGGTTGCGACGAGCGGTAATTGGTAAACCGGCATGCATGGCGGCTCTAAAAGTTGTAGATGAGACCTGGCACAGGCCCCCGCCAAATTCTGGAACAGTACCCTCAGCTTTAATCACAAGCTCGGGTTTGAACCCTGTGTAGGCTTCTACTGGCCCAAGATATTTGTTAAAACTAAATTCTTCACCGGGCTTAATTATTATCCCTGTCATTTTCTGAACCCCAATCTTAATATTATGACGACGATTCGCGGGGCTACCATTAAATTTAGATTCACCACGACCGATTAATTCTTTTAATCCTAGTTCACCAAGACTTTCTAAAGATTGCTTTGGTTGAGTAGAGTGAACCGCCAGCTCTATTTCCGAATTACCTTTACCAAGCTCGTTAATAATTTTCATAGTACTAGTGTATCGACCCAACGCTTTACCGGTCTGCGGGGGAGTGAATTCAGTAACACGGCCATCCACCACTTTTATTGATGGTTCGCTGGCTGCGGCGTTGACACTACTAGCGATTTGTCCTGTCCAAGCATAGACTGCAGCAGGGTTAAATTTATAGGTACGTGTAGTAAATTTATGGTCTTGGTTTTTGATCCAATTAGTAATAAACTCTCGAAGAGTTCCTTCATAGTTATCCGGATTATTATTAGTTATTAGCGAACCACTTTGTTTAGTAAACAGGCCGCGCCACTCTTTAATTAAATTATCTGGAATAGTTGCAAGAGTGCTGGATTCAGTAGAGGTAACAGGGCTGTACGTTGGGATTGGTTGTTGACTAAACGGCGTCAGCTTTTCTGAGGCATATGTGGATTCAGGAAAAACAATAACCAAAACAATAACCAAAACAACAAACACCCCCACTCTAAATAGAGTTAGTTTAGAAGATAGTTGTGGTTGTAAATTAATTGTGAGTGTAGTGTTAGTCACGATGTAAATATATAATTGTTGTTTCTGGTGGTAATTTAGTCAAGATTTTATCGGCCCATTCAATTACTGTAACTGTTTCTGAATGCCCCCACCATTCAGTGATCCCTAACGATTTAACTTCAGCAAAATTTTTTGTGCGGTATAGATCGAGGTGATATAGAAATAGTTTAGGAGTGCGAGAGGCAATTTCGAATTGTTGCATCATTACAAATGTCGGACTGGAAATAGTTTGTCTGACTCCCAAAGCTTCTCCTAATGCTTTTGTGAAAGTCGTTTTTCCACTACCTAACTCGCCGATTAAGGCGAATATTTCACCACCTTTAATGCCTTTAGCAATTTTTTGAGCAGTAGCAGTTGCTTGGGAAAGAGGGAGATTGATTCTGTGATCAGCCTGGGTTTTTGGTAATGTTTCTTTCATTTGTACCTATATTGTAGCCCGATTGACCTCATTAGTAAACTTCGCTATAGTGATAAGCTATATTGATATATAAAGACCTATGACAGATAACAAAACCCCTGAAATCCAAACAATCACAAACACCATTAGCAAGGCTCAGCGTATTGCCGTGGCCTTACCTCAATTACCAAACATTGATTTAGTCGCGGCTGCTTTTGCAATTTTTACCGCGATAGAAGGATTAAAAACTGGACCCAAAAAAACTGTAATGGTCTTTTCTGCTGCCCTGTCACGGCGTGGGTTGTCTTTACCGTTTATTAAAAACGCACCACCAATTTACCCAGGCTTAAACAGTAGCAGTCAATTGGAGATTAAAGTTTCAAATCGTAATGCCAAACCTTCTGAGCTACGTTACGAAAAAACTGATGAAGGATTAACTATATTTATTAGCCCAGAAGAAGGGATGCAATTTAGGGAAGGCGACGTAACGGTTTTACCTAATGCTACAGATTTTGATTTATTGATTATTCTTGGTTCAATGAGTTTTGAACAGCTTGGTAATTTGTACACTGACAACACAAAGTTATTTTTTGAGACTCCTCATATTAACATAGATATAAATCCTGCAAATGAATTTTTTGGAACGGTTAATTTGGTTAAGACAACTACTAGTAGTGTTTCCGAAGTCGTGATGGATATTCTTGAACAAATCCCTGGTGCTTTGGAAAGTGAATCAGTGAGCACTGCTTTATTAACAGGAATAATCAGCCGTACTTCTAGTTTCCGTGATCCAAAAACTAATCCACAAGCGTTTTTAAAGTCAGCTCGATTAATAGAGTTAGGGGCTAAGCACCAAGAAATAATTCAACACTTGTTTAAAACTAAGTCGCTAGCACAATTACAGTTGTGGGGACGAGCCTTGGCCCGCCTTACGGCTTTCCCTGAAAAGCAAATTCTCACGGCCGTGGTGACAAAATCTGATATGGAAAAAACTCAGGTTGAACCCGAATCGTTACAGGTTGTGGTACGAGATATTATAGAAATGATTACTGGCTATTCTTTAGTAATTTTACTGGCGGAACTTCCTAAAGGAGGTACCCAAATAATTTTAGCAGGATTACCATTTGAAGATTTAGTATCGTTAGCAGGGCAATTAAAAGCACCTGAAATTAAACCTCGTGAACCGCTCTCCGGTAAGTATGAATATATCTCTGTGTATTTGCCCTCGAACTTAGCCGAAACGCAAGAATTACTCAATGAAATAATCAAAAACCGCAATTCTGTGGTATAATGAAGGCCAAAGGCCTTCTTTTTTGAAATAAAAATGTCTAATTTTCTATCATCAAATCCAAACGATTTATCACGCGCACTTGCAGATGAGAAGCGCGCAATTGAAGAACGCGAAGCCCAAGGGCGCGCTTCTTCTTTGGGTTTGCAGTATGTGAATTTACAAAATTTTCCATTGGATTTAACTGCGCTCTCTACTATTACTGAGCAAGAAGCACGCGATATTGGTGCAGTGCCGTTTTACAAAGATCATCATGACGTTCGTATGGGTACTAATAATCCGGAGAACCCTGCACTAAAAGCTAAACTAAAAGATTTAACAGCTGAACGTTTTAAGGTTGAGTTGTATTACATCTCACAATCTAGTTATGAGTCGACTTTAAAATTTTACAGTAAAGTTGTACGCCCTACATCAACTTTTAAAGATACAGTAAAATTTGGAGATAGCGTTACTCAAGACGAGTTACAAAAGCTTTTAGAAAACACTGCCACTAGTGCTAGCGATTTATTGGCTGCCATGTTTGGTGCAGCGGTGGCGCAGGGTTCTTCCGACATCCACTTAGAACCGGAAGATCATATGGTAAAAGTGCGTTTACGCATAGATGGTGTGTTGCACGATGCGGCACAAATGCCAAAAGTTACACATAACAGCGTGGTTTCCCGCATTAAATTATTATCTAAATTAAAATTAAATGTCACTAACGTTTCCCAAGACGGCAGGTTTACAGTAATGCATAACAACGAACCACTAGATGTGCGTGTATCTATTTTACCGTCAAGTTATGGTGAAGCAATTGTCATGCGTTTGCTTGGAGTTGGGGCAGTAGATGTAACGGTTGCTGATTTAGGTATTAACGGCAAAGCCGGTGAAATTGTAAATGAGCAACTTCACAAACCGAACGGCATGATTCTAACAACTGGCCCGACTGGTTCTGGTAAGACTACAACTTTGTATGCTTTCCTCCGTGAGTTAAACGAGCCAGGTGTAAAAATTATTACATTGGAAGATCCAGTAGAATACAAAGTAGAGGGGATTCAACAAACACCAATTGACCATCGAGTTGATTTTAATTTTGCAAAAGGGTTGCGCGCGGTATTGCGCCAGGACCCAGATATTGTCATGGTGGGTGAAATCCGCGATCCAGAAACTGCAGAAACTGCTTTACAGGCCGCGTTAACTGGACACATTGTACTTTCCACTTTGCATACAAATGATGCTGCAGGTGCCGTGCCCCGATTAGTTACCATGGGTGTAAAGCCGTTTACAATTGCTCCGGCACTAAACGCGGTTATTGCGCAACGACTTGTTCGTCGAATTTGTCAGACTTGTGCAAAACCAGTTGAATTACAACCAGCACTTCTAGAAAAAGTAAAAAAGATTCTTAGCGAAGTGCCTACTAACGCCGGGGTAAAAGTGCCTGATAAACTTGAGTTCTATCATTCTGCTGGCTGTGATGCATGTGGTGGTTTAGGGTACAAAGGCCGTGCTGGTCTTTATGAGGTTATAGAGGTTAACGATGAAATGCGTGAATTGATTTTAAAGGAAGCTTCAAGTATCGATATAAAAAAAGCCTCTCATAAGAACGGCACAATGACGATGGCACAAGACGGCTTGCTTAAAGCATTACAAAAAATTACTGATGTAGAAGAAGTGTTTAGGGTGGTGGGGTAG